>JAGVAH010000155.1 GCA_020060385.1 Syntrophobacterales bacterium
CCGGCAGCCGCAAACTGCGGCGAAGCTGGTGGATATCCGCCCTGAATACGGCGCCAACTCCAGCATCATGACCGAGTACCTGAGGGCCGCGCGCGTCAAGCCCTCCCTGAAGCTGGCCACCGCCCTCTACTACGGCATCAAGAGCGACACCTCCAATTTCGAGCGACCGGCCATTGAGGCCGACGTCCGGGCCTTCCACTACCTCTTCGGCTTCACCCGCCGGGCCCTGGTGCGGCGCCTGGAGTTCGCCGAATTCAACCTCTCCATGTTGAAGTACTTCCAGATAGCCTTCAGCCGCTATCGCCTCCGCCACCAGCGGATGTACTCCTTCGTGGGGCCGGTGTCCACCCCCGATATCCTGGTGATCCTGGCCGACTTCTTCCTTAGGGCCCATGAGATCTCCTGGACCATCGTCGGCGGCTTCTACCAGGATAGACTGGTGGTCATCTTCCGCAACGACGGGCTCAGAAAAAACGCCGGGGCATTGGCCCGGAAGGCCTTCGGCAAATTGGGCTCCGCGGGCGGCCACGCCTCCAGCGCCCGGGCCGAAGTCCTCCTGGAGTTCCTCAAAGAGAAGTTCACTCCCCAAGATTCCTGGACCAAGTGGCAGGACTTTATCATCCGGCGGGTGGAGGGACGGGGCCGCCTGCAACTGACGGAGGAGCAGATCGAGGCCTCCCGCCGGCGGGCGGACTGGTCGGCCTTCGAGTGAGATGGCGGTGGAGGAAGGGGCCAGGGACCGGCGGTCCCCCCCCAACCCGCATCAGGGTTCTTATCTTGCTCCTATCTTGCCCTGGCCCCTAATCGACCATGAAAAAAGGCTGGTTGAGCCAAGGTTCAACCAGCCTTTTTCAATTTTTCCCCTTAAGGGATTGGGGGAGGGGTCAAGGCCCACGACCCTTAGCCCCCTCCCCCCAAATTCTTCTATTCTTCTCCCCTGATCCGGTTAATGAGGTCGGAGACGGACACCGGTTCCGTCACCGGCAATATTTGCACCCGGCCCCCGTAGCCCTGGACGATCTCCCGGCCGGCCACTTCCGCCTCCGGGTAATTGCTCCCCTTGGTGAGGATGTCCGGCTGCAGGTTTTGCAAAATCTCCGGAAGCTGGCCGCTGTCAAAGAGGGCGACGTAATCCACCACTTCCAGGGCGGCGAGGATCCGCAGACGCTGCTCGGCGCCGATGACCGGGCGGCCCTCCCCTTTCACCGCGGCCACGGAGGCGTCGGAGTCCAGGGCCACCACCAGGATGTCTCCCAGGCGCCGGGAGTCTTCCAGGAACTTGATATGCCCGGCATGGAGAAGGTCGAAGCAGCCGTTGGTGAAGACCACCTTCCTGCCCTGGGTGCGCAGGTGGGAGATCAAAAACCCCAGTTCCCTGAGGGTGACGATCTTTTCCTCCAGGTGCACGTGGCCCCGGAGTTCCCGCTCCATCTCGGAGCGGAGGATGGGGGCGGTGCCCTTCTTGGTGACCACTACCCCCGCGGCCAGATTCGCCAGGGCCGCGGCCACGGCCGCATCCCCCCATTGAGCCAGGCCCAGGGCCAAAACCGCCACCACCGTGTCCCCGGCGCCGGAGACATCGAAGACCTCCCGGGGGGTGCGGGCCGGGATTCGCAAGGCCCCGTCCTCCCGAATCAGGGTCATGCCCTCCGCGCCCTGGGTGATGAGAAGGGCATGCAGGCCCAGGCGCTCCCGGAGTTCCTCCCCCTTTTTCACCAGTTCCTTCCGGGAGGCCAACGGCTGGCCGCACACCTGCTCCATCTCCTTCTGGTTGGGGGTGATGGCCGTGGCCCCGGCATAAGGGGAGTAGTCCGCGCCCTTGGGGTCCACCACCACCGGGAGATTCCGGCCCTGGGCCCGGCGGATGACCTCTTTAAGCAAAGCCGGAGTGAGCACCCCTTTGCCGTAATCGGAAAGGATGAGGGCGTTAAGGGCAGGCATTAGGGCGTCCAAACGCTCCAAGGCCCAGGCCTCGAAGGACCCGGGCCCGGGAACCCGGGTTTCCCGGTCGATGCGCACCACCTGCTGCTGGTTGGCGAAGACCCGGGTCTTGCGGGTGGTGCGGCGTTGGGAATCGGCAAAGAGGCCTTGGGGGTCAATACCCAGGCGGCGCAATTCCTCCTTCAGGAGGCGGGCGGGGTTGTCCTCCCCCACCAGGGCCAGGACCTCCACCCCGGCCCCCAGGGCCACCAGGTTATTGGCCACGTTGCCGGCGCCGCCCAGAGTCCGGGTCTCCCGCTCCACATCCACCACCGCCACCGGCGCTTCCGGGGAGATGCGCTCCACCCGGCCCCAGATGTATTCGTCCAGCATGAAATCCCCCAGCACCAGGACCCGGAGGTCAGAAAACTTATCCAGGGGCAGGTCCCGGAGCCGCTCCCAGGAAACCCCGGGGTTATCACTGCTCTGGAGGTTTTTCAAGTCCATGCTACTCAACTCAGCTTCTGGCCGATATAAAAATAGGTAAAACCCAGCTTTTCCACTTTTTCCGGGTTATAGAGGTTGCGGCCGTCGAAGATGACCGGGCTCTTCATTAAAGACCGCATTCTCTCAAAATCGGGCTCCCGGAACTTGGTCCATTCGGTGCAGATGATGAGGGCGTCGGCCCCCTCCAGGGCCGCGTAGCTGGTCTTGGCAAAACTGATGCCCTGATTATTCCCCAGATATTTTTGGGTGGCCGTCATGGCTTCCGGATCATGGGCCTGGAGGCGCGCCCCGGCCGCCTGCAATTTCTCGATAATCGTCAGGGCCGGAGCCTCCCTAATGTCATCTGTCTGGGGTTTGAAGGACAGCCCCCAAATGGCAAAGACCTTGCCCCGGAGGTCCCCCCCGTAATAGTTGGAGATCAGTTCGAAGAAAAGTTGCCGCTGGTCCTGGTTGATAGCCTCCGCGGCTTCCAGAATCCTGGGGGTATAACCCCGGGACCTGGAGGTATGAATCAGGGCCTGCATATCCTTGGGAAAACAGGAACCGCCGTAACCCAATCCGGGGAACAGGAAAAGGTGGCCGATACGGCGATCGGAACCGATGCCCCGGCGCACCATGCTGATATTGGCGCCGGTGCGGCTGCAGATGTTGGCCAGTTCGTTGATAAAGGAGATTTTGGTGGCCAGAAAGGCATTGGCCGCATACTTGGTCAATTCCGCGGAGACCACGTCCATGATGATCACCGGGTGGTTGGTGCGCACAAAGGGGGCATAAAGCTCCTTCATTAGCTCCCCCACCCGCACGTCGTCGCAACCGACGACGATGCGGTCCGGCTTCATGAAATCGTCCAGAGCGGTGCCTTCCTTGAGAAATTCCGGATTGGAGACCACGTCGAACTCGATCTCCTCCCCCCGGGCCTGCAATTCCTCCCGGATCACCTGCCGCACCAGGATCGCGGTGCCCACCGGCACCGTGGATTTTTCCACGATCACTTTGTAGCCGTCCATATGGCGGCCGATATCCCGGGCCACTTGTAAAACCATGGACAGGTCCGCGGAACCGTCCCGATCCTGGGGGGTGCCCACGGCAATGAAGACGATCAGGCTGCGCTGCACCGCCGCAGCCAGATCCGTGGTGAAAAAGAGGCGGCTTTCCTGGGTATTGCGCCGGACGTAATCCTCCAATCCCGGCTCATAGATGGGGATGATCCCCTGTTCCAGGGCTTCCACTCTGGCGGCATCCGCGTCCACACAGGTTACTTCGTTTCCCATTTCCGCAAAGCAGGCCGCGGTCACCAGCCCCACGTATCCTGCTCCCACCATAGCCAATTTCATATGATACCTTGCTCCTGTTCGATATTATTATGTATCAGCCGACCCTGCCTGTCTTTATTCCCCTTTCCCTTTCTCCTCCGAGAAATGCCCCGGCCCTTTTCTAAACCTTTCGCCGATGCCGGGAATGAAAAGGCTGACCCCGATGCGCTGGTCATCAGGCCGGTCCGTATAAGAAAGGACCAATCCCCAGCATTGGCGCTGAAACACCAGGCCATACTGCCTTTCCAATTTGTTGTTGGTCTCGAAGGTATTACTATATGTAACCCAGGTTTTCGCCGAACGGAAGAGGTTGAGATAAGCGGAGACATTGATCTGTTTGGCGTAATCCTTGATATAGAGAAAACCCACATTGAGCAAATGCTGGCGCTGCTGATCCAGGAAGGATAATTTGAGATTGGTCCGGTTAAATCCCTCTTTATAGGTGGAGGTTCCCAGATCCAAACCCGCCACTACCCGGCGGAAAGGATAATATTCGATTTCCCCCAGGATATCCGAAAAACGGTGGTGATATTGGGGGGTGCCATCCAACCCCAGGCTGGTGGTGTTGAAAAACGCGCTTTGGCTCAGGCGGAACCACAATTTATCCGCTACCACGGCCTGGCCTTGAGGATTGAGACTGCGCCTCAGGAGATGATTGCTGAAGCCATAGGTCAGGGCGTTGACTCCGCCGATGGGATCATCCCCGCTCCTGACCGGCAAGTTGCGGTTGGCCCGCACCACCCAGCCGATATCGAAAGGGTCGAAGTCCGGAAAGCGGGCGGGATCAAACCTGGGGATGTTCCAATAGGTGATTTCCGGACGTAAAATGTGCCGGTAAAAATCGCCTGACCCATCATCCCGGCCATAATCCCGGGCCCAGGAGCTGGCCAGGGCAACCTTCGCATCAAACAATTGCCGGGATTGATAGGTATCCTGGGGGCTGGTGGGGGTGGACTCGTCCACCACAAACAGGGTCTCCCGGAACCCTATACGGCCGTTTAAAGAAACGCTGGGTAGGGGCTGGACCTCTAATGCGGCCTGGGGATGCAGATCCAAGCGGTGCCCCGCCAGGCCGTGTTCCTGATAGAAATGGGTATAGGAGGAATCCACCCCCACCCGCAGCGGCAGGTTCCCCAAGGGCAGCTGGAGGGTGCTCAAGGCCAGTTCCGGCAGGCGATGCACAGCTCGAGGATCCAGCGGATTCAGCCGTTGGTAATAACGGCTGAAACCAGTGAGATTGGCCCAGGAAAAATTCTTGGCCAATAGGCCGGTGGAGACCCGGAAGTTCACATCCTCCTGTTCCAAATTGCGGCCGAAATCCCCCAGTAGTTCCCGGGAAAAACGATTTAGGCCCATATAACCAAAATTGAAGTCCTTCAAATAATTGATGTCACTCACCCGGTCCAGGGTGCCCCGGAATTGCCAGCCATCACCCAGGGGCTGATTCGTCATGCCAGCCACCCAATAGCGATGGTTGACGGGGGCCTCACCGGAGCCGTCGCTCAGGGTGAAGCCTCTAATGGTGAAGGCCGCGTCTTCACGGCCCCGGCGGCGGTACTCTCCACCCTGCATGTAACCGCGATTGGTGAGGATGGTCTGATATAAGGTGAGGTCCGATTGGTTGTTAATGGCCCAATAGAAAGGCACTTCCACCACCGTGCCCCCGGCCCGGTGCTGCCCGTACTGGGGCAGAAGCAAGCCGCTTTGCCGTTCCGTCTGTACCGGCAAGATGGCATAAGGGAAGTATAAGACGGGCAAACCGGCCAGCTTGAGCACGGTATTTTGGCTGGTGGAATAGCCTTCCAGGACTACGTGCAGTTGCCGGGCCGAAAAACTCCAAACCGGCTGGTCCGCATCGCAAGTGGTGACCGTAGAATTTTCCGCATAATAGGTATTTTCCCCGGTTTTGCGAATCAGGGAGCTTTTCACCTGGAAATGGTTTCTTTGGAGGAAGAGCCGGGCCCCCTTCATTTCGCCGGTGCGGGTGGCCAGGTTGAATTCCCCTTCCTGTCCGGAGAAGATGTCCTCCCCCAGGACCAGGACGACGTTGCCCCGCATGCGGGCGATCTTGGTGGCGGCATTGACCTGCACCCAGTCCGCGGTGAGGCGGCGGTCGCCCTGGCGGATATCCACCCGGCTCTGGGCCGTATAAGTGTGAGTGGGGGCATCATAGGTGATCTTTTCGGCGCGGATCCACCAGGACCCGCCCTGGAGCAGCTCGGTTTTAAAGAGCTCCATCTGGGCGGACCCCGCCAGCCCGACGCTCAGAAAATAGATGATGATTCCCCAGGCCCAGACCCGGTACCGCGCCATGCGCCTCCCCCTGGGAGCCCTAGGCTCCAAAGTCCCGTGATAATACCACAGGCCCCCCCGTCTATCAAGAAAGTCGCGTCCCCCAGGAAAACTCTTTCATCTTGGATAACTATTGGATATTACTAATATCTTTTTCCGAATAAAAAACTTGCCCAGTTAATCAGGCCCAACCGGGAACCTGAAGCCGGGAGAAAAATTTTCCCTTCCTTTAATACTCGGAGCATCAAAATGATTAAATTTGTCACCCTGAGCGCAGCGAAGGGTCTAAATTCTTCGCTGCGCTCAGAATGACAATGAAAAAATCTAAACCTGCCCTGAGTGATGTATAATACCTTGGAAAATTGACCCCGGAAATATATCTGGCCACAGGGGCGCCCGGGCCCTGGAACAGGGGCGACGGCTTTGGGAAGCCCCTGGCCCCTGGCCCCACCAGCGATTTTCCAGAATCCCGGGGGGAAGGGGGGGAAACACCCCGCGGCCAAGGAGTCTGCTGCTTGCAGACGGGCCCTGGCTGGCTTATAATGACAGCCAGTAACGGAAAAAGCGCCAGGCCCAGGCTCTTCACCGCCAGCACCCTCCACGCGGGGCCCTGGACCTGACAACTCCTTGATCTCCTTTGGCCCCCGTAGCTCAGTAATGGATAGAGCAAAGGATTCCTAATCCTTGTGTCCCGAGTTCGAGTCTCGGCGGGGGCGCCACCTTCACAATCGCTAGAGCTGCAGGGATAAAAAGGGGATAACCAAAGTGCGGACATCTCTCTTGACGGCAGTAAGGAAGAACTCAGGGAGAAAAGCAGCTGGGGTCCGCAACTTTTGGGCAGTGTGCCCGATGTCTTCTTCTTGGGGATGCTGCCCGTGGCCCTGCGGCCCCTCCACCCATCCCCGTTGATCCAATCTTAGTTGCAAGCAGGCCAGGAAACAATTCGGACGTTGGGGGAGTGGATTTCCTCCAGGAAGTAGATCTGGCGCATGGGCCTCCCAGGGGTGATCGAGGGCCCACTATTAACAAAAGGGCCATTTGCAATCCCTGTTCTCCTGGCTTTCAGAACCACGCCAATGACTCCAATTTCTTTGCAGGCAGCAGCGTCACCGATAAACGCCTAATCAGCTAAGTTTTTGAGCCCTGGCGTCAATCTTCCGGGCCATTCGGAACTTCTGCGAAGCTAGTTGCTCCTATTTCCTGCGGCATAACACCGAGATGGCCCCCACCTGATGGCGCTGGCCTGGCTTTTCATGATCTTTACACCTTCTAATTTAAATATTATATTCAATATTTAACAGCCCTCAATGGTGGCGATGCTGAGGCCTGCGGTGATAGGAGCAAAGTCCCCCAGGAACCGAGGGAGCGTATATCTAAGAAGCAAACCGTAGAACCCATGTCTCGTATACTTCGGAGGAACTGGGAAACTGGCTCAGGCGTGTTGAATATTAGTTTTTCTCGCAAACCTTTACGGGATCAACCTATGCCAGCGCTTCATGTTGCCCTGAAGTCTAAAGACCGCCACCTCCCTTTTGCACCCGGCCTGGCGGTGCGGGAAATCCTTGATACTGCTGATATGAGAGTGCCCTCCCCTTGGGGCGGTGTCGGGGCTTGCGGTCCAGGCCTGGTCCCCATTGAGGCCGGAAGCGGCAGCTCTTGCTATCCCCCTGCCTTGACCTACCTCTCCCCAGACCGGAGACCGCGTCCTACAAGCCCCCCTCTGTTCCAGGTCCCCAAGGAGAAGTCGGATTCAACCGGCAAGAGGGCTTAAGGAGAAAACCAGCGACAGACCATTCAGTATAGTCCCTGCCCGGTGCCGGGGGGGAAATTCGCTTATTAACCTTCTAATAATTATTTCCCCGTCAGGTGGATACGCCCATTGCAGGTAAAGGGATATGCAAACACGAAGACATACCCGCAATAAGACCAAGGGCCTCATCTTGATCAAAATGATCAATGCCAAATTGCTTCTGGGTATCCTAGCAGCCGCCATCCTCTTAATCCTGAGCCTGGTGGTGGCGGCGGGTCAGGACAGCCCTAATCAGAAAGATCTCCTCACGCCTTTAGAGCGACAGTGGCTATTGGCGCACGACGGGTCGATACGCATCGGTATCACGGAGATTCCGGTGCAAGTATTGCGCGGCCACACCCCGGGAGACTACCAAGGGCTTGCCATTGACTATATCAAACTTCTGGAGCGCAATCTCAGATGTACATTTCAACTGGCATATTACCGGACCTGGAAGGAGGTCGTGGAGGCGGCCAAAAATAAAGAGATTGATATGATTTTCGCAGCCCAGAGAACCCCCGAGCGCTCAAAATATCTTTTGTTTTCAGAGCCTTATATTGAACTGCCCAACATGATCATTGTCAGAATAAATATGAAAGGTCCTTTCACCCTGGAGACGATGACCGGTTTGCAGATTGCCTGCACGGAAGGCAGTGCGGTGCACGAGTTCTTGAGAGAAAAATATGACTATTTGGAGCTATATCCGGTTAGCGATGAATTGAGTGGCTTAATCAAGGTATCCTTTGGTGAAGCAGATGCCATGGTGGTGGAATTGTCACGTGCATCCTATTACCTGGAAAAGGCACAAATAACCAACCTGCGGGTTGCTGGCAGTGCGGGACTTAAATATGAATTGCGTTTTGCTTCCAGGAAGGATTGGCCCATCCTCAATGGCATTTTAAACAAAGGACTAGCCTCGATAACCAACCAGGACCGGGAGCATATCACCAGAAAATGGATTCCTGTGGGTACTGCCGCCATATTTGCCAGTAGGGCTTTTTGGATTTTTGGGGGTGGAGGTTTTGCCGTCATAATCCTAATTTTTATCGCGGTTATCTCCTGGAACAGGACTCTTAAACGGCAGGTCGGGCAGCGCACCGCCCAGATGCAAGAACAACTTTCCGAACGCCAGCGCGCGGAGGAGGCCTTAGCCAAGAAGCACCTGGAGTTACAGGAGACCGCCCAGCGGCTCGAGCAATCCCGGAACATGCTGCATCTGATTATCGAATCGATACCCGTCCGGGTCTTCTGGAAGGACCGCGAATCCCGCTTTCTGGGCGGCAATACCCTGTTTGCCGGCGATGCGGGCTTCAATAAACCGGAGGAGCTTTTAGGCCTGGACGACTTTGCCATGGTTTGGAAGGAACACGCGGAACACTACCGCACGGATGACCGCCAGGTGATGGAGTCCGGATTACCCAAAATGAACATCATCGAGCCTCAAACCACCTCCAGAGAGGCCAAGATCTGGGTGAAAACCAGCAAAGTGCCGCTAGTAATGCCCAACGGTGAGGTTTTTGGGGTGCTGGGAGTCTATGAAGATATCACCGCGCACCAGCAGGCGGAGGAAGCCCTGCGCCAGGCGAACGAAACTTTGCGGGCCACGCTGGACGCGGCGCCTGTGGCCATCATCGACCTGGACACCGAAGGACGGGTAAAAGGCCTCTGGAACCCTGCAGCCGAGCAGATGCTGGGCTGGCGCCGGGAGGAGGTCCTGGGACAGTTTTTGCCCACCGTGCCCGAGGAAAGCCAGGAGGAGTTCGCAGGTTTTCGCGCCTGGGTCCGCTCCGGGAAGCCGATCATCGGACATGACGTGGTGCGTCGGCGCAAGGATGGTTCCCTAATCGAATACAGCATATACGCCGCGCCGGAGTATGGTGACGATGGCCGGGTCATCGGCAATATCGCGGTGCTGGTGGACATCACCGAGCGCAAGCGGGCCGAACAGAGTATCGCCCTTTTGAGTTTCGCCCTGAATAACGTCCACGAAGCAGCCTTTCTGACCGACGCAAAGGGGCGCTTCCTTTACGTCAATGAAGAATCCTGCCGGGTCCTGGGATACACCCGGGACGAACTGCTCGGTCTCGGCGTTACTGATATCAACCCCGACTTTCCCGGAGAACGCTGGCCCGGCCATTGGGATGAACTCAAGGCGCAACGTTCGCTCACCTTGGAGACCCGGCATAAAGCAAAGGATGGGAGTGTTTTTCCGGTAGAAATCAGCACCAACTATTTTGAATATGACGGTCAGAGTTTTAATTTGGGACTGGCCCGGGATATCTCCGCGCGCAAGCGAGTCGAAAATATTATACAGGCGCGGCTGCGTCTGCTGGAATTTGCCAATACCCACTCTTTGGATGAATTGCTGACGGCCGCCTTGGATGAAATCGAAGCCTTGACCGGCAGCAGCATCGGCTTTTATCATTTTCTGGAAGCAGATCAAAAAACGCTCTCCTTGCAGAATTGGTCCACGAATACCCTGCAGAACATGTGCACCGCGGTCGGCAAAGGCAGCCATTATGATCTTGCCCAGGGGGGTGTCTGGGTGGATTGTATCCATGCACGCCGTCCCGTTATCCACAACGATTATGCTTCCCTGCCTCACCGCAAAGGGATGCCCGAAGGCCATGCGCCGGTGGTTCGGGAAGCGGTGGTCCCGATTTTCCGGGGTACCCTGATCAAGGCCATCATCGGGGTTGGCAACAAGGCTACTGACTATAACGACAGCGACATCGAGACAGTCTCCCAATTGGGCGACATTTCCTGGGATATCGTCGAGCGCAAGCAGGCGGAGGAGGCACTGCGGCAGAGCGAGGAGCGCTACCGCTCCTTGGTGGAAAATATCGATCTCGGCATAACCCTGATAGGCTCTGACTACCGGATACTAATGGCCAATGCCGGGCTGGGTAAATTCTTTAAGAAACCTGCAAGCGAGCTTCTTGGTAGAGAGTGTTTCCGAGAATTTGAAAAACGGGATGCCGTATGTCCACATTGCCCGGGGAGAATTGCGATGGCCACCGGCAAGGTGGCCGAGACCGAAACGGTGGGCATTCGGGATGACGGCACATCTTTTATGGTAAACAATCTTGCCTTCCCGAGTTTCGGCCCTGATGGAGAAATCAACGGCTTTATTGAGGTAGTGAAAGATATCACCGAACGTAAGCGGGCGGAAGAAGCGCTGGCCACGGAGCGCCAACGGCTTTTTTCCATGCTGGAAGCCATGCCCGCTTACGTGGGGCTGTTGACTCCGGATTATCAGGTGGTCTTTGCCAACCTTTATTTCCGCCAGCGATTCGGCGAACCAGAGGGAAGGCGCTGTTACGACTACATGTTTGGACGCAGCCAGCCCTGTGAAAACTGCCAGGCCTATAAAGTGCTGGAGAGCAAGGAACCCGAAGAATATGAGTGGTTAGGCCCGGATGGACGCACCTATCAGATTTGCGACCAACTGGTGCCCGATTCCGACGGGTCCCCTTTAATCCTGGAAATGGGCATTGATATCACCGATCGTAAGCAGGCGGAGGAAGAGATCCGCAAACTCAATCTGGAACTGGAACAACGGGTCAGGGATCGCACCGCCCAATTGGAGGCGGCCAACCAAGAACTGGAGGCCTTCGCTTACTCGGTGTCCCATGACTTGCGCGCCCCCTTGCGGCACGTTGACGGATTTCTGGAACTGCTCCAAAAGCAAGCCAGCAAGGCACTGGATGCCAAGAGTGAGCACTATATGGCCACCATCCTTGACTCCACCAGGCGCATGGGCATGTTGATTGACGATCTCCTGTCCTTCTCCCGCATGGGGCGTTGGGAAATGTTAAAAAAACCAGTGGCACTTAATCTGCTGGTGCAGGAAGTCATCCAGGAATTTGAGCCGGAGACGCAAGACAGAAGCATCCGTTGGCAAGTCGCCGATCTTCCCGTGGTTATCGGTGATCAGGCCATGTTGCGCCTGGCCCTGGTCAATCTGATCTCCAATGCCCTGAAATTTACCAGGCCGCGACCTCAAGCGGAAATCGAGATTGGCTGGCAGCCTAGCAGGGAACCAGAGACCATCATCTATGTCCGGGATAACGGCGTGGGCTTTGATATGAAATATGCCGATAATCTCTTTGGAGTCTTTCAGCGTTTACACCGCCTGGAGGAATTTGCCGGCACCGGCATTGGACTGGCAAACGTGCGCCGGATTATCCACCGGCATGGCGGCCGCACCTGGGCCGAAGGAGAACTCGACCACGGGGCCACGTTTTACTTTTCCCTCCCCCGCACGCTTCAAGGAGCCTAGCCATGGAACCCATCAAGCGCATCCTCTTAGTGGAAGATGATCCAAAGGATATCGAACTGACCCTCGGTGCCCTCGAAGAATACAACCTGGCCAATGAAATCGTGGTGGCCCGGGACGGCGTGGAGGCTCTGGATTACTTGTACCGGCGGAATGCATTTGCTGAGCGACCCGAAGGGAATCCGGTGGTTATCCTGCTGGATCTCAAGATGCCCAGGATGGATGGTCTCCAGGTCTTGAGGCAACTTAAAGCAGATGAGCAAATGCGGCTGATTCCCGTCGTTATCCTGACCTCTTCCCGGGAATCCCGGGATCTGGAAAAGTGCTACCTGCTGGGCGTCAACGCCTACGTCGTGAAACCGGTGCGCTTCACCGAATTCGTCAACGCGGTTAAGGAAGTCGGCGTGTTTTGGGCGCTGATCAACGAGCCGCCGCCGGGTAGTGTGAAGAGACCATGACCCCCTGGCATTGTTTGCAGGAAGCATAAGGTAAGATTTGAGATGGAATCCTTGACCCATATTCTGCACCTGGAAGATGACACGGCAGACTCGGAACTCGTTCAAGCATTTCTTGAAGAAGCCGGTTTGTCTTGCCGGATTACCCGTGTCCAAACTGGCGGGGAATTTGCGGCAGCCTTAAGCCAGGGCGGATATGACCTCATACTCGCGGATTTTCGGCTGCCGGGTTACGATGGCATGTCCGCGTTGCGCCTGGTGCAGGAAATGGGGATCGAGGTCCCCTTTATCTTCATCTCCGGAACCATGGGTGAAGACTCGGCCATCGAAGGGTTGAGGGAAGGAGCGACTGATTATGTGCTCAAGCAAAAGCTTTCCCGGCTGGTGCCCGCGGTCAAACGAGCCTTAGGAGAGGCGGAGAACCGGCGGGAGCGCCAGCGGGCGGAAAGATCCCTGGCCGCTCAATTCCAATTCTTGCAGCTTTTGATAGACACCATTCCCAGCCCAATTTTTTATAAAGATATCAATGGAGTATACCTGGAGTGCAACCAAAGCCTGGCTGAATTCTTGGGGAGGCCCAAAGAGGATATCATCGGCAAGAATGTGTTTGATATCTATCCCCGGGAACAGGCTGAGAAATACTATCAAATGGACCAGGAATTATTTCAAAACCCCGGCACCCAGATTTACGATTTTCTGATGGAGAGGGCCGACGGAGCCATCAGGAACTTTATCTTTTCCAAAGCCACCTTTGTGGATGTCTCCGGCAAGGTTGCCGGCATAATCGGGGTGATGACTGATATCACCGAACGCAAGCTGGCGGAAGAGGAGCTAATCCGGGCCAAAAACGATTGGGAACAGTTGAGCCGCCAGATGGAATTAATCTTGAACTCGGCCGGCGAAGGCATTTTCGGGACCGATGTCGAAGGCAAAGTGACCTTTGTGAATCCGGCCTTGGCCCAAATGTTGGGCTGGGAAACCAAGGAATTGCTCGGCCGCCCCATACATGATTTATGCCATCACACCCAGCCGGACGGGACACCCCTTCCCTCTTCAGAATGCCAAATCTACCGGGCATTTAAGGAGGGCCGTGCCTATCACGCTGACGATGAATGGTATTGGCGCCAAGATGGCACGAGTTTCCCGGTGGAATACACCAGCACCCCCATCCGTGAAGGCGATGAGATGGTGGGCACCGTAGTGGTGATTAAAGATATCACTGAGCGCAAGCAGGCCGAGGAAGCCAAGCTGAAATTCGAAGCCCAACTGCGACAGGCTCAAAAGCTGGAGGCCATCGGCACCCTGGCCGGAGGCATCGCCCATGATTTCAACAATATCTTGGGGGCCATCATTGGCTATGGGGAAATGATCCAAATGTTTCATCCGTCTCTGGACCCGCAGGTAAGCCGGAATGTGGGGCAGATCCTCAAGGGCGCGCATCGGGCCAAAGATCTGGTCCGGCAGATTCTGGCCTTCAGCCGCAAGGCCGAACAGGATCGCAAGGCTGTCAAACTGCAAATGATCATCAAGGAGAGTCTGAAATTCTTAAGGGCTTCCCTTCCCAGCACCATTGAAATTCGGAGTTCCTTGGACCCTGAGGTGGGTCCGGTCCTGGCCGATCCCACGCAGATGCAACAAGTGGTGATGAATCTATGTACCAATGCCGCCCATGCCATGCGGGAGAAGGGCGGGGTGCTGGAGGTCCGGCTCACCGCCATGGTGGTAGGGGAGGAAAGTGTCAAAGAGACCCTCAAACTGGCGCCCGGACTATTCGCGCGGCTGACGGTGCAGGACAATGGCCACGGCATACCCCCTGACATCCTGGAGAGGATCTTTGATCCTTATTTCACCACCAAAGAAATGGGAGAGGGAACCGGTCTGGGATTAGCGGTGGCGGAGGGCATAATCCAAAGTCATGGCGGGGCCATCACCGTGGAGAGCGGGCCGGGGGTGGGGACGGTCTTTCAAGTCTTTATCCCCATGGTGGAGAAAAGTGAAATAACCCAGCCTGCAGAGACTCCCCCCCCAATTCTCACAGGGCAGGGACGAGTTCTCTTTGTGGATGATGAACCGGCCCTGACCGATCTTGGCCAGGCCATCCTGAAAAAACTGGGATTTGAGGTGGAAGCCCTGACCAGCAGTGCGGCCGCCCTGGAAAAATTTCTCCAGAATCCCCGGAAATATGATTTGGCCATCGTTGATTTGACCATGCCCCAAATGACCGGCATAGAAATGGCCCGGAAACTTTTAGAAATCAGGCCGGACCTCCCCATAATCCTTTCCAGCGGGTTTGCGGAAAGAATTTCCACCGACGCAGCTAAAGAGATGGGCATCCGGGAGCTGATCATCAAACCCTGGAGCGTCCGCGCCCTTATGGAAACTATCAAGAAGGTGCTGGGGTAAATAAACGGAAGAAGAGACTCTCCATGTACCGCCTGTTTGTTAGCGACGACGACCAGATTATCTGCTCCACCTTGGGCAACTTGGTGAAACACCTGGGCGAGACGCCTCAGGTAGGCCATTAATCTCCCTCCTCCATGCAGCCGCCACCCCATCTGGCCTTTTCCAGGATTGTAAGTCTCTGAAATTTACAAAAATTTTTACCCGATACAATTAAGGGCATAACATCTGGCCCAGGTGCCCATCTAAGCTATTAAGAAGAGACCGGGCGAGGGGCGGCCGGAGAAGGTTCCAGGGTCGCGCTCAGCCAAGGCAAACCGGGAATCACCTTAAGCAAGCCCTATGATCAACCAAAGGCCGGGGGTCAGTTCTTGCAAGCCATTTTTTTTCTGGTGGCGGCCAAGGGTGTCACCTGATCGCCGGTAAAATTCCTGGCAACTGGCCACTTCTGGAGCCGGAGAATAGGAAGAAAGATGACATCTGCAAGAATTATGGGGCTGGCCCCTTTGGTCACCATTTTCACCCTGGCCCTCCTGGGGCTGGGGGGCAGCCCGGTGGCGGGGCAACAGGCCCCTCAAGCTCAGATCCAGGCCACCCAGCAGGTCAAAGCGCCGCCAGCCCAGATCCGCACCTCCCAGCAGATGGCTGCGGCCGCGGTCTCGGAGCAGGCTGCTCCACCGCTGCCGCCCCAGCCGAAACCCTTCCTCACCCGCATGGACCTGACTGCCTATCGGCAGTTAAAGGCCAAAGCGGCCTCGAGCGCCGGCAGGCCAACCGCGGAGGCCGCTTCTGGCGCGGTCCTGAAGACCACCATCACCAGTACGGCTAATTTTGCCGGGGTCAACGCGGCCACCGCCGGCCACTACCCGCCGGACACCCACGGCGCGGCCGGCCGTGACTATTTTGTGGAGGTCACCAACACCCATCTGGATATCTATCAGAAGGCCGCGCCCCATGCCTTGATCCGCAGCGTCTCTACGGAGGCTTGGCTGGGAGCCGCGCCCGGCTATTTCGCCAACCCCCGGATGCTCTACGACCCGGTTTATGACCGCTGGATCTTTTTGGTCACCCAATGGCGGACTCCCTCCGCACCGACCCGCCAGTACTTATACCTGGCGGTCTCTTTAACCTCGGACCCCACGGGCAGTTTCTACCTTTATACCCTCGATGTCAGCGATGGCCGGGTGAGCGGCAACACCCAGTGGGATTATCCCCAACTGGGCCTGGACCGCAACGCCATCATCATCACCGGGGACCTGTTTAATATGAATACCGGCTACTATGTTGACAGCCGCATGTTTTCCGTGGCCAAATCGCTGCTCTATAACGGCCAGGCCTTCAATTCCCCCCTTTTTACCGGCCTGGACGGCACCCTGGCGCCCCCCGTCGTCCTGGATACGAATCCCTACAGTTTTCTGGTGGCCGCAGATTGGTATGTCCGCAACAACTATGTCACCCTCTACGCCTTGCAGGGCTCCGCCACCAGTAACCCCGTGCTGTACACCCATTACATTCCGGTGCCCACCTTTTCCATTCCCCCCTATGCCATCCAGCCCGGCACCAACCAGATGCTGGACACCCTGGACGCCCGTTTTGAAAACGCCAGCACCCAGATCGGCAATTCCCTCTTCCAGGTCCACACCGTTGCTTACAGCGGCCTGGCCACCCCCAGATTTTATGAATTCGACACCCTCAATAATCGAGTGAGCCAAAGCGGCATCTTTTACGGCAGCGCCACCTCCAACGACTTCAACGCCAGTATTGCCGCCAACCGTTACAAGGATGTCTTCGTCACCTGGTCTTCCACCGATGCCCCCAATAACGTCCATGCCCAGGTGCGGGTGGGCGGACGCCTGCACACCGACCCCCCGGGGGTCATCTCCGCCGGCACTCCACTTTGGGGCAGCCCCACGTTTTTAACCGGCAACCCATCTTCTTGGGATCCCTTCGTCCAACGCTGGGGAGACTATGCCGCGGTCTCCCTGGACCCCGCCGACCCTAAAGGGGCCACAGCCTGGATCGTCAATGAATATGTGCTCACGGACCACTCCTGGGGCAGCCGCATCGGCAGTGTCAGCCTGCCTGCCCGGAACCGCGCCATCCCGGCCGTCAATTCCCTGTTATTGCTGGACTGATTTGGGGAAGGGCCGATCCCTGGGGGGAAATGGGCGCAGATATAGCATTTGCCAAAAGTTCTTTCCTCTTATCCCCTCTCCCCCCAGCGGGGGGAGAGGGTTAGGGTGAGGGGGACGGAAAAAACTTTTGGCAACCAGTATAGTTATTCTGGTTGCGGGTTAAGACCAAAAAATCGGGAGCAGGGGCTTTTTCTCGGGGGCTGGGGGGGCTAGGTTTCTAGGGGTGGCGGGGCGCTAATATGAGGCCCCATTCCCGGAGCTTGGCGATGATCCGCTCAAGCAGCAATTCCAGTCTTCCTTGGAGCAGGGGGGAGAGTTCCAGGCCGGTTTCCAGGCTCTGGGGCTGGACGCCGATGAGGCAGACTTCCCGGGGAGCAACCTCCAGGAGTTGGGCCGCGGCCAGGACGTCCAGCAGCCCCAGGTGGTGCAGGGAGTCCTTGGTGGCGAACAGGGCGGGAATCTCCTGGTCTTCCAGGACCCCGATGTAGCCGGGTTCCTTCTTGAAATTCACCGCATCCACAAACAACACCCGGTCTCGCCTTTCGATATAGGGCAGGAGGTCCAGGCCCGCGGTGCCCCCGTCCACCACCTCTAGCTCCGGCGGCAGCTCCCAGCCCTTCTCCAGGGCCCACACCGCCTGGACGCCCACCCCTTCATCCTGCATGAGGATGTTCCCGAGACCTATCAGGGTGATCTTCTTTGCCAAGTCATTGGCCTTTCGTCCGGACAGTTTGTCATCCTGAGCGAAGCGAAGGATCTAGTGTCACGTCGCTCCGCTCCCTCGGAATGACAAGCCCACACGGGGCGAATACAAGATTCGCCCCTACAGTTCAATGCCTTTTGACTGCGGAATACTATCACCACCAAGACGCAAAGGCACGAAGAATCACTAAGGAAAGGCTTTATGGTTTGGCCCCTGGGCGCCATACCATAATGTTCTTTCTCGGGTCCCTTAGTGTCTTGGGGTTGAAAATTCCTCTGCAATCCAAGGCGCGCTGGAGGGGCGAACCTGGGGTTCGCCCCTTTAGGGGTGGAAGAGTTACAGGGCCTTCACCTGGACGATGGAACGGCCCTGGGCGTCGGCGAGGTGGATGGCGCAGGCCAGGCAAGGATCGAAGGAGTGGACGGTGCGGACCACCTCCAGGGGTTTCTCGGGGTCGGCCACCGGGTTGCCCACCAGGGAAGCCTCGTAGGGACCCA
>JAGVAH010000035.1 GCA_020060385.1 Syntrophobacterales bacterium
CTGCACCGCCTCCACCCCCCTGGCCCCGCCGCCGGCATGGCCGGAGCCCGCGGTCAGGCAGATGGCCGTCACCTCCACCACCCGGGGAGGCCGCGGCGCCTCCCGGGACCAGAGGAGCAAGCCCCCCAGCAGCAGGACATGGAAGGCCGCGGAAGCCAGAATTACTGTGCTCCAGGCCCTCCAGTCCCCCGCCGCTTCCCCAACCTGCATGGTCTAACGCTGCTCCACCTCGATGCCGATGCGCTGCACCTGCAGGCATTTGAGGCGGTCGATGACCTCCATCAGGCGGCCATGCCTGGTCTCCTTATCCGCGGCGATGACGGCCATGGATTCCTTGCCCGGCTGCTGCCCCTGGAAGACGGACTCAAAATGGGCGTCATTCTCCAGCCGCACCCCATTGATGGCGATCTGCCCTCCCCGGTTGATGCTGATGATAATGGGGACTTTTTCCGGTTTTTGCGCCTGGGTGGCCTGGGGCAAGGCGATGGAAAAGGTGCGGGGCATCATCACCGTGGCCGTCAGCAGGAAGATGATGAGGATGACCAGCACGATATCCACAAAGGGGGTCATGTTGATTTCGGTGATGGGACCGTGCTGGTGGCTCTTCACGACAACCTCCCGGCCTGCCGCCGGGGCCGCAGCGCCTCCTGGGTTTCCACCAGGGCCGGGCCGTTCATATAAGTAAGCAAAATGCGGCTTAGGCGCTGGGAACGCTCCAGGATGGTATGCAGGCGGCGGTGAAAAAAATTGTAGGCCATGACCGCGGGGATGGCCACCAGCAGTCCCACCGCGGTGGCCACCAGGGCCTCGGCGATCCCCGACATCACCGCGGGTCCGCCTCCGCCATCGGTGAGGGCCAGGTCTTTGAAGGCGTGAATGATGCCCAGCACCGTGCCGAACAGCCCGATGAAGGGGGCGTTGGCCCCCAGGGTGCCCAGAAAGCCCAGGTGCCTGCCCAGCAACTGCCCCAGCCGCAGGCGCTCGGCCTCCATGGCTTCCGCCGCGGCCCGGGGGCCCCGCTCCACCTGACTTAACCCCGCCAGGAGCACCTGGGGCTCAAAGCCCGGCGCGGCTTGACAGCGCCCCGCGGCTTCCGACCAGGCCCCGGCCGCCAAGAGCGGCTCGATCCCGGCGATGAAGGCCTCTTCCCCAAAGCGGCCCCGGTGGAACATCCGGGCCCGCTCCAGCATCACCGCCACCGAGGCGATGCTCAGAATAATCAGTAGGCCCAGCACCCAGGTGCCGCCGCCCAGGGCCAGGTTCAACATCAATTTGGTCAGGTCCATGCCGCCTCCAAAATAAAAAAGCCATGATGCCCCGGCCCTTCTGGGCCGTACGCCTTCATGGCTCTAAGATTATCTGCGGTGCTACCGGGGAACTGCCCGAGAGTTCGCTCTCGAATTGCCCGATTTTAAACCCAGAGTGCATTTGCTGTCAACCGCCATTCTTCCCGTTAGGCCATCCGGGGATTGCTGCCGGCACCCAGCGTCGGCTCCCAGTTATGCCGGTGGCCATTACCATCACTTCCTCCAAGTTCCGCCTCCATTGGCCGGCAAGTCCTCCCCCCAGAGGGGCACCATGCCCAGAAGAACCGAGAACAGGGAGAAACAGCCGCAGCCGCGGGCTTTTTCTCTCAATGCAGGACCCTCCCCGGCCAGGGGGCCCCGGCCGGCTTCTGTCCGGCCCGGGTTATGCCGCTAAGGCGCACCAGGGGATAGAGGGGGCGCAGGCGGTCTGCCTCTGCCTGGGTGACCAGGAGGTGGATCGGGTCGCATCCCCGGCTTAACAGGAGGTGCCAGGCGTCATCCAGCTCCAGGGCGTCGGGCTGGGAGATTACCACTTCCGTGGGGCCGGCGGGCTGAGTCAGCCCCTGAAAGAGGGTCCCGGGTTCCACGCCCCGGGGCGGCTTCCCGCCGCCCAGTAAATAAATGATTACCCCTTGCGTCATCATGCCCTCCAAGAAGATGAAATGGGGGAGCCCAGGGCTCCCTGAGGCATGATCCACGCGGACAAAAAAAAACCTTGAGTCCGTGTGGACCCAAGGATTGCACCCAGCTTACTTGATCCCTGGCGGGGCCGGGGAGATTTTCCATCTCTCCCCAGCCGCTGCTCCCCCAATGCCTCGTGGGGGCAGGCAGGCTGCTTCCAGGCAGGTCTTCTGGCTCCCGGATCTTCCTAATCCCTGCGCCTTCCCGCCCTTCTGGCAAAGGGCAGTGGCTGGTTGCAGGTTTCGTCCCCGGTTACAGCGGCGGGACCGCGCCGGCTTCGCACCGGCTTCCCTTTTCAGCCCCGGAGGGCGCCTGTAGGCTAGTAGTGGTTCCAAACTAGAGGAAAATTCCCTCCCTGTCAAGGGGAAAAACGCCAGCGGCTACTTCCTCTACCCTGGGACGATGTCCAAGAAAAAAGTACATACCAAGCTATAATCAAGAGATGGCCCATACTTTGCAATTTATGCCAGGTAGGGCCCAAGCCGGCTTGCTTCACCCTTTGTCCCTCCCCAAGCAGGTCGGATGAATTTCGGAGTTGACAGAAAATAGGTTTTTAAAGATAATTATTTTTAATAGAAAACTATTATCAATAAACCCACCTGGAGCAATTTCGTGGCTGATCCTCAGAAACGTCTGGAACAAATAGAGGCGGCGTTGCGGAAAAGGGGGTTCCGCCTGACCCCCCAGCGATTGGCCATGCTCAGGATCATCGCCAGGAGCCTGGGACACCCCAGTGCGGAGCAGATTTATGAGCGGATGAAAAGCGATTTTCCCACCACCAGCCTGGCCACTGTCTATAAGACTTTAACCCTTTTAAAGGAGATGGGGGAGGTCCTGGAGCTTTCCCTGGCCCATGTGGGCTGTCGCTACGATGGCAATAAACCTTACCCACACCCCCATGTCATTTGTACCGGGTGTGGCCAAATCCTTGATCCCGAGTTTGCCCCCATGGTGGAGATTACTGAGAAAATGGCGCGGCAGACCGGCTATCAGATCACCCATCACCAATTGAATTTTTTCGGCCTTTGCCCCCAGTGCCAGCAGGCAGGGCAAGGGCCGGAACAAGGAGGATAATTATGGAAAAGAACAAACCCGCTTTCGGCAGAGGCACAACGAACCGGGACTGGTGGCCGAACCAGTTGAACCTCAAGATTCTTAACCAGAACTGTCCCCTGAGCAATCCCCTGGGCCAGGGGTTCAACTATGCGGAGGAATTCAAAAAACTCGACCTGGAAGCCCTGAAGAAGGACCTCTATGCGCTGATGACCGACTCCCAGGACTGGTGGCCAGCCGATTTCGGCCACTATGGGGGGCTCTTCATCCGCATGGCCTGGCACAGCGCGGGCACCTACCGCATCGGCGACGGCCGCGGGGGCGGGGGATCCGGGGCCCAACGCTTTGCGCCCCTCAACAGTTGGCCCGACAACGTCAACCTGGACAAGGCGCGCCGGCTGCTCTGGCCCATCAAACAGAAATATGGCAAAAAGATCTCCTGGGCCGACCTCATGATCCTGGCCGGCAATTGCGCCCTGGAATCCATGGGCTTCAAGACCTTCGGCTTCGGCGGCGGACGCGAGGATATCTGGGAGCCCGATGACGCCACCTACTGGGGGGCCGAAGAAGAATGGCTGGCTACGAGCGACAAGCCCAAGAGCCGTTACACCGGCGACCGGGAGTTGGAAAACCCCCTGGCGGCCGTACAGATGGGTCTGATCTACGTCAATCCGGAAGGCCCGGACGGCAACCCGGATCCCCTCTTGGCGGCCAAGGATATCCGGGAGATTTTCGCGCGCATGGCCATGAACGACGAAGAGACGGTGGCCCTCATCGCCGGCGGTCACGCCTTCGGCAAAACCCACGGCGCCGGCCCGGCGTCCCATGTGGGGCCTGAACCCGAAGCCGCTCCCATCGAGGAGCAAGGCCTCGGCTGGAAGTGCAGCTTCGGCAGCGGCAAAGGCAATGACACCATCACCAGCGGCATTGAGATCACTTGGACCAGAACGCCCACGAAGTGGAGCAACAGCTTCTTCAATAACCTGTTCGGCTACGAATGGGAATTGACGAAGAGCCCGGCCGGGGCGCATCAGTGGCAACCGAAGGGCGGCGCCGGCGCCGGCACGGTGCCGGATGCCCACGACCCGTCGAAGAGTCGCGCACCCGGCATGCTGACCACGGACCTGGCCTTGAGGTTTGACCCGGTCTATGAAAAGATTTCCAGGCGCTTCTTAGAGAACCCGGACCAGTTGGCAGACGCCTTCGCCCGGGCCTGGTTCAAGCTGACCCACCGGGACATGGGTCCCCGCTCCCGCTATCTCGGCCCGGAGGTGCCGGCAGAGGAACTGATCTGGCAGGACCCGGTGCCCGCAGTGGATCATGAGCTGATCGACGCGGCGGATGTCGCCAACCTCAAGGGCAGGATCTTGGCCTCGGGCCTGTCGGTCCCGGAACTGGTCTCCACCGCCTGGGCCTCTGCCTCCACCTTCCGGGGCTCCGACAAGCGCGGCGGGGCGAACGGGGCGCGCATCCGTCTGGCGCCGCAAAAGGATTGGCAAGTCAACCAGCCGGCCCAACTGGCGAAGGTCCTCCAAGTCCTGGAGGGCATCCAAAAGGAGTTCAACTCCACGCAATCCGGTGGGAAGAAGGTGTCCCTGGCTGACCTCATCGTTCTGGGGGGTGGTGCCGGGGTTGAGCAGGGTGCGAAAAAAGCGGGTCACCAGGTGACCGTACCCTTTTCGCCGGGACGCACGGATGCCTCCCAGGAGCAAACCGACGTGGGGTCATTCGCGGTTCTCGAACCGGTTGCCGACGGGTTCCGTAACTACCAAAAAACCAAGTACGCCGTAACGGCAGAGGAACTGCTGGTTGACCGGGCGAACCTACTGACGCTGACCGCTCCGGAGATGACGGTTCTCATTGGCGGCATGCGGGTCTTGAACGCCAACTACGGGCAGTCCCGGCACGGTGTCTTCACCAAGAGGCCCGAGGCGCTCACCAATGACTTCTTCGTGAATCTGCTGGACATGAGCACGGTGTGGCAGGCCACCTCGGCGGACGCAGACGTGTTCGAGGGCCGTGATCGGGCCACGGGAGAACTCAAATGGACCGGCACCCGGGTGGACCTCATCTTCGGTTCGAACTCCCAACTCCGGGCCGTGGCGGAAGTCTACGGCTGTGAGGACTCCCAGGAGAAGTTCCTCCACGACTTTGTAGCGGTGTGGCACAAGGTCATGAACCTTGACCGCTTCGACCTGGCAAAGCGATAACCGCTACGAGCTAACAGAGGTTTTGAAAGGGCAACGGAGGCTAGGGCAACATCTGCGGGCGGCGTTTCCATACGGTCGGAAACGCCGCCCTTTCTTTAGGCCTTTATGGCCTGCTGGTCACAGCATCGGAGCCAGGTAAGACTGACCCAGCCCCGGCCTGGGGCCCTCTCAATGGAAGTCCAGGGCATCCTTTTCTTTGGTAAAGGTGGCAGATTGCTGCCGGCCGCAGCACTGGAAGGTGGCGTGCAGTACTTCGAAAAAAAGGTCGGCCTGGGAGGTGGCGGGCCGGACCTCCACCCAGGTCCCACATAGGGGGCATTGGGCCAAGTACCTGCCATCGTCGGTCATCCTGGTGGCGATCATTACCATCTGGCCCCCTTCCGGGTATTTGCCTTAAAAATTCCCCAGGGAGCAGGAGCCTTCATCCCCCTCGTAGACCGGCTCCCCGTCAAAATTAAATTTTTCCCCGTACTCGTCCAGGGTCAAGATGTCATAAGCTTCATCCCAATGCCCCCACCTGATGCTGGTCCCCAAGGACATCACCCCCCGGTGGAGATCGTGGCAGACGACAATGGATCCCGCCTCTCCCGCCAGCGCCTGGAACTGGTAACAGGAAACAGTGGCCGCCCCCTTTTCTGAGATGATCTGGGCAATCGCGGCCAAGGCCGCGGGGACGGATACCTCCATGGCGGCCAATTCCCGGCGCCAATTATCCGGAGTCAGGGGTAGCTTTTCCCAATAACGCACCAGCATACTTGTGAAGTTCCTTCCTTTACCGGTCTCTGCGGCAGATGGTGCCTAGTTTATCCTGAAATCAATATATCTAGCAATAATTATTCCGAAATTAATAGAGAGGCAGGATGGAAATAACCCTTTTCCACTTGCGAAATCCCGGGCGTCCGGCTTAATAGCCGGCTCCGGCAGGATGGGGGGGCGTAATCTCGGCAATCATTTTTTTTAAAAATTTAACAAATTTTATTTGACAAAATTATCTAATTATGCTTACTGGTTAATTTCAGACCCCTAAAATGTCTAAAATTTGTACTAGGTCCCAGAGGAATTATGCCCTTAACCAAATTTTCCCGGACCTATCTCCAAGACCAGGATCCTCTGGAATCCGAACAATTTCTCCTGAGGATCTTCGACAGCTTTGCCGACCCCCTGGCGGTTTACAACCAAGACTATCGAATCCTGAAAGCCAATGAGGCCTTGCTGAAATTCTACCAGCGGTCCCCCCAGGAACTGGCGGGCAACCATTGTTATCAAATTTTTCATAACCGGGACACGATTTGCGACGACTGTCATGTGGAGAAAGTCTTCCGGACCGGTGAAGCCCAGCACCGGGAGATGTACGTTACTTTGCCGGATGGCAGCCGCCGCTATTTCGAAGTCCATGCCTATCCGGTGAAAGACATCCAGGGGGCCACGATTCAGGTCCTGGAGCATGGCCGGGACATCTCTTTGCGCAAGGCCCTGGAATTACAAATAAACACCTCTGAAGAAAGGTATCGCACCATTGTGGAGTTGGCCCGGGAAGGCATCTTGATGGTATCCCCCCTGGGCATAGTGACCTTTGCCAACCGTTTTTTTGCGGAAATGCTGGGATATGAGATCTCAGAGATCGTCGGGGTGTCGGTCTTCGACTTTATTGACGAAGGTGAGTGGGCCTTGGTGCGGAGCATGATGGAGCGGCGCCGCCACGGCTTCTCGGATGCCTATGAACTTTCTTTGAAGCGGCGGGACGGCTCCTTGTTGGCCTGCCTCTTGGCCGCGGCTCCCTTCCAGGTCAATGGAGAGTTTCTGGGGTCCATCACCATTGCCACCGATATCAGCCATATCAAACAGGTGGAAAAAGAGCTGCGCACCGCCAATCAATTCCGGGAAAAGATCATTAACGGCATCACCGATAACCTGGTGGTCATCGACCCCCGTAATTACCGGATTATCCAGGCCAACAATTCCTTTCTCACCCGGATCGGCCTCGAACTGGAGACGGTGTGGGGCAAGACCTGTTATGAGATTATGCTCCATCGGTCCAGTCCTTGTGTCACGGACGGCATCGATTGCCCGGTGGAAAAGTCTGCCAGGATCAAACGGGCCGCAGTGACTGACCGGATTTATCCCGATGCCCGGGGTGAGGAACGGATCCTGCAAATTGCCACCTATCCCCTCTCCAACGGCCAGGGGGAGGTGGATCTGGTAATCCGCCTGGAGCGGGACGTCACCGAAAAGCGGCAAATGGAGGAGGCCCTGGCCTTCCGGTCCCGGGAACTCCAGAAGACCCAGCATCAATTGGAGACCCTCTTTGAGATTTCCCGGCAAATGAACGCCAAAGATTCTTTGAGCGAAATTGTGGAATCTTTAAAGGCCATAACCGGAGAAATCTTCCCCGACACCCAGGCCTTGTTCTTGATCATGGACGCTAACCGCACCCGTTTCCTGCATCTGGATGAAGAATTGGATTTTGAAGTGGAAAAACCGGGGATAGTGGCTGATTTTGTGGGCTATTTGGGAACCTTCAGAGATCCTTTAGTTATCAGCAGCGCTGAGGACTCCAACCTCCCCCCCTTTCTGCAGACCATGTCCGGGATCTTCCCCCAATGGTTTGGCATGCCCATCTTGGTGCAAAAGGAATGCATCGGCTTCTTTCTCCTGGGTTCTCAAGGCTCCCTGGGTTACTCCCCCATGGACCTCCAATTCATTCAGGCCCTGGTGGATCAGACTGCGGGGCATATCCGCTCTTTGGTTTTGCATGAGTCCAAAATTCATCAACTGCATCGTCGCGCGGCCAAGATCAGTCACGGAGAACTCATTGGCCAAAGCAAAAAGATGTTGGAAGTCTACGAACTCATCGATCTGGTGGCCGGCTCCGACGCCACGGTGCTGATCACCGGCGAAAACGGCACCGGCAAGGAATTGGTGGCCCGGGCCATCCACCGCCAGAGCCATCGCCGCAATGGGCCTTTTGTGGTGGCCAACTGTTCCGCCTATTCCCCCACCCTCCTGGAAAGCGAACTCTTCGGCCATGAGAAAGGGGCGTTTACCGGCGCCATTCGCCAGAAGAAGGGACGCATCGAGCGGGCCAATGGGGGGACCCTATTTTTGGATGAGATCGGCGATATCTCCCCCGCCACCCAGGTGCTGCTGCTTAGATTTCTCCAGGACCATTACTTTGAACGGGTGGGGGGGGAAAGGGCCATCGAGGCCAATGTCCGGGTCTTGGCCGCCACCAACCAGGATCTCCAAAAGGGGGTGGAAAACGGCAAATTCCGGAATGACCTCTATTACCGGCTGAACGTCATCGCCATCCACCTTCCCACTCTTAGGGAACGGAAAGACGATATTCCCCTGCTGTGCCGCCATTTCCTGGTCAAGTGCAACGCCAAGGAGAAAAAAAATATCCAGAGATTTTCGGCCAACGCCATGCAAACCCTGATGGATTATGATTGGCCGGGTAATGTCCGCCAGTTGGAAAATGCCGTCAACCATGCCGTGATCATCGCCCAGGACGAGATCCTCCGCCGCCGGCATTTGCCCCGCTTTCTCAAGGAGACCGGGGACGAACCCGTTTCCACCTCCCTGGCCACCAACGAGCGCCGCTTGATTCAGCGGGTCCTCCAGGAAACCAATTGGAACAAACACGATGCGGCCCGGCGACTGCAAGTCACCCGCAGCACCCTCTATAGCAAGATCAGGCGTTACGGTTTAGAGAGGGAACTCAACGCGGATAAAGGAAAATTCTAAGGTCCAAATTTAAACATCATGATTTTTTCAAGTTTATTGTGGGGTTTGCCGCCAAGCAATTTTCCAAGAGTCCGATTTCATACATTTTTTTAGAAATACCTTAATCAATTTTTCCAAACAATTATGCAAGAGGCCGAAATATCGGCCTTTTTTTATTTTGGCCGGAATCTTGAATAGGAAATCTGGGTCAGCACGCCAGAGGTGGGGCCTTGGTGCGCCGACGATTAAAGAATGCACTTTAACTGCAACCTATCAAGCACTTTGGCCGGAAGGGAGGTGAAAAGTTTAAATGAGAAAGCACTCGGCGCCTCCAGGCTGAGACCTGCACTTCCGCGCCTGCTTTCTCATGGATATGGGCCTCTGTTCGTCATGGACATTTCTCCTATTAGCGGTATTTCCCACAGGGAGGAACCTTGGTATTCAAATCCCTCAAGTCGTGGTTCGATTCCTTCAAATCTTCAACAAAGGCTACTCCTATGACGCCAGATATGGGAGGTCAAAACATGGCGCAAGAAAAGCGTAATATCGAAATCAACAGTCGGGCTGACACCCTGGATTTGATGCATCCCGACATCCGGCCCTGGCCGGTGACGCCGCCGCCCGATCCCGAATGGGTGATGGCCAACATCTACGCCAAACGCAAGGCGGAAAAGTTCGGCAAATGGTGCGAGGACAACCTCAGATACGAGTACTCCTTCGGCAAACCCGAAGCCCTCCAGGGTTTCAAGTTCTTGTGCTGCGGCCAGTGGAGGCTGGGCAACAAGTTCTGTGCCGCGCTCCTCTGTGAGGCCGGAGCCGAAGTGATCAATATCGAACCCCCTGAAGGTGATCCTCTGCGCCAGCTCACCCCCTTCGGCCGGGAAGAGTACATGCTCACCTCCGAGATTACCGGGGAAAAGTGCGGCCTGGACTTCCTCCACGAGATGCGGGGCCAGAAATCCGTCACCCTGAACTTGGAAACCGATGAAGGCCGGGCTATTTACCGGACCATGGCTAAGCAGGTGGACGGGATCATCGATGAGATGCCCCCCGGCTACATGGACAGCCTGGGGCTGGGCTACCGGCACCTTTCCAAGATCAACAAGGGTCTGGTGTATCTGAATATGGCGGTGCGGGGCACCTGGGGACCCTTCAAAGACAAGCTGTCCAAATACGGCCAGTGGACCCTGGAACCCTTCGGGGGCTGCGCCAACTCCTTCGTCCACAACACCGGCTTCCCCCAGGACCAGCTGCCCCGGGGCAAGGGCGGCGACCCCACCCGCTCCGGCGTCTGGTTTGCCGACTATGCCGCGGGGGAGCAGGGGGCCAACACCCTGCTGGCCGCCCTCTATTGGCGGGATGAGTTCAGCGGTGAAGGCCAATTCTGCGAGGTGACCGGGGCCGAGTGCCAGATGGACATCCTGGACTTCGATATCTCCTGGTACGGCTTCAACGCCTCCATCAAGGCCCGCACCGGCGGTTGGGACCCCAACCTCAACCAGTACGAGTGGAACCCCTGCCGGGACGGCTACATGATGATCGGCGGCCAGACCGACCGCCTCTGGTACCGCATCGGCATGTGCATCGAGCGGGACTTCCCCCAATTCGGGCGGCTGATCCACGAAGATCCCATCCTCAAAGAGATGGGGGCCAGAAACGCCCTGGCCATGCTGATCAAGACCTACACCGTCACCACCCGCTGGCTCCGGGACATCAACCGCATTGAGGCGGAGCAGAAGCTGATGCAGTATGAAGTGGCCGCCGGCCCCATTCTCTTCATCGATGAGGTGTCGGAATTCCCCCACTTCAAGTACCGTCCCTGGGTCTGCACCATTGATACAGACCATTACGGGACCGTCTTGTTCGCAGTGCCGCCCAATGCCTTCCAGATGCGGACCCCCCACCGGGTCAAGGTGCTGGGCCGGCCCCTGGGGTTTGACACCTATGAGATCATGCAGAAGTACTGCGGTGTCGGCCAGACCAAGGTCAACGAGCTCAAGGAGAAGGGGGTTATCTAATGAACGATAAGAAAGAGTGGAGAAAAAAATACAAAAACCTCATCGAAGCTCCCCTGGAGGAGCAGTACGGCCCCAAGAGCAAGCAAGAGCTCGATGAGATGAAGATGCCTTACGAAGATTTTTGCAAGGCCGTCTTCGCACCGGGCCATGAGATGGGCAAGCCCGAATCCCTCAAGGGCATCCGCTGGATGTCCACCACCATGTATATCTTCACCCCCCACTCCGTGGCCAACCTGGCGGAGCTGGGAGCTGAGGTGTACAAGTTTGAGATGCCCCGCATGGGCGACCCCATGAAGCATACCTCGCCCTTCAACGAGGCCTATCTCTACCCCTTGCACGACACCCGGCCCATGACCGGCACCGGCCTGGGGTTTACCAACGCCAACGTCAATGAGTACTATGTCAGCATCGACTATCACCTGGAGGAAATGAAGGAGCCCTTCTACCGTATCGTCAAGATGTCCGATGGCCTCACCGAGTGCTACCGGCCCGGCACCTTCGACCGCTGGAAGCAGAGCTACCCCTACCTGGCGGAGTTGAATCCCCGCTTCATTTATGTCTGGGGCGGCGGCTTCGGGTACGGCCCCAAGATCTTTGGCGGCTCCTACGACATCCTGGGACAGGCCCACGCGGGTCTGGCCTCGGTCACCGGCATGCACGAGTTCATGGGCGGCCACTGCGCCAAACATTCCAACTGGTGCATTGACTGGTACTCCGGCACCCAGATCACTACCGGTATCCTGGCCTCCCTCCTCTGGCGGCGCAAGACCGGCCTGGGCACCATGATCGAGTTCTCCCAGGTGCAGGCCGCCACCCGGGTTCTGGGCCATACTGTGCCGCTGTACGGCCGCTTCGGCATCGTCCGCCAGCGCTGGGGCAACTGGGACACCCAGCTCTGCGTCCACGGCATCATCCTCTGCGGCAAGTCCGACTTCCCGGACGCCCTCAACCCCCAGGATAAGTTTGACGCCCGCTACGCCATGATCTCGGCCTTCCAGGACGCGGACTTCAAGGCCCTGTGCGACGTCGTCAAAAAGCCTGACATGTACAGTAAGTACATGAAGTTCAAGGATCGGGTGGGGGCCGAGGCCCAGGTGGATATTTACGCCGAGTTGGAAGATTGGGCCAAGGACAAGTCCCGGAGCGAGGTGGTTCGAATCCTGCAAGGGGAAGGGTTGCTCTGCGAACCGGTGATGAATGACCGGGAGGTCTATGAGAACGCCCACTACCGGACGCGGGGCACCGTGCGCTGGATTGATGATCCCCTCTTCGGCGACTTCCTGGTCCAGGGCACTTACAGCGCCGGGCTGATGTCCAAGACCCCCAGGCGGCTCTACTGGATCTGGCGGCCGGTGGGCGCGGACAACGTCAAGTTCTACCACGAGCTGCTGGGCTATCCCATCTCCAAGGTCAAAGAGTGGTACGACAAGGCCTGGATCTAA
>JAGVAH010000168.1 GCA_020060385.1 Syntrophobacterales bacterium
CCCAGGGCGACCAGGATTATTACCGGATACCATTTCCCAGGTTTCATAGATTCTCCTCCTTTGTCGTTATCTGGAGATTTCCCAGGCCGAACCTGGAACTGATTCTTGGGGTTAACCCGCAGCCCAGTGGCTCGCGGGCCCGGGGATTTAAGGGTCAAAGGGGCATGTCGGCCCCGTTTGGCTTCTTTTTAACGGGAAAGAACCGGCTTGAAAATTAGAGGATTTCGGTTTCTGGTGTAAGAAAATTTCTATCTGGAGAGAATCCGGGAAGGCTTCAGGGCTGAATCAGCCGGTGCTGGATGGCGAAGCGGGTCAGTTCGGCATTGTTACGGAGGTTGAGTTTTTTCAGCAGGCGCAGGCGATAGGAGTCCACGGTCTTGATGCTGATGCCAAAAGCCGCGGCGATTTCCCGGTTGGTCCGGCCGCAGGCCAGGCGCCGAAGCACCTCGATTTCCCGGTTGGAAAGTGACGCCAACAAGGACCGTCCCGCAGTCCCCCTGGCCGCATGGAGGGCCAGGGCCTCAGCCGCGGTCTCGGATAAATACCCGCCCCCTGCGTAGACTTTGCGGATGGCTTTCACCAATTGCTCCGGCGCCGATTGCTTGGTGATATAACCCTGGGCGCCGGCTTTCAAGGACCGCACCACGAACTGCTCCTCTTCTTGCATGGTCAGAACCAGTACGGGCAGCTTGGGACAATAGAGCTTAAGCTGGCTGATCACCTCGATCCCATCCAGGCCGGGCATGGTCAGGTCGATGACCGCCACGTCGGGTTCCCGCTCCTGGGCCAGGCTGATGGCCTCCCGGCCATCGGCAGCCTCGGCAATCACCGCAATGTCGCCGCTCTCTTCCACCAGGCGCCTGAGCCCCGCCCGGACAATGGCGTGGTCGTCGGCCAGTAAGACTTTGATCATGGCACCCCTCAATAAGCTTGGTTCAATTTTATCCTATCCCTGTATCCGGACTTGCCCATGAGGATGCGGGTGCAACCGGCACTCTAAAATAAACGCTGGTTCCCTTGCCCGCCTGGGACTGCACCTCCAGCTCTCCCCCTACCAGGGAGGCTCTCTCCCTCATGCCGGCGATGCCCAGGCCTTCCTCTTCCGGGAGCTTCGCCGGGTCGAAGCCCTGGCCGTTATCGGCGACGATGAGGGTGAGGACGCCGTCTTCGGCCTGGAGGATCATGTTCACGAGATTGGCGTTGGTATGGCGGACCACGTTGGTGAGGGCTTCCTGGGCGATGCGGTAAGCCGCGGTGGCCACCTTGTCCGGAATGAGGGGCGCGCCGTTGGGTTCAAAGAGGCAGGTGATGCCGGTGCGCCTCTCGAAATCCGTGGCGTACCATTCCAGGGCATCCACCAACCCCAGGCGGTCCAACACCCCGGGGCGCAACCTCACCGCCATTTCCCGCACTTCCTTAATACCCCGGTCGATCAGGCAGCACATGCCCGCAGCCCGCTCCCCGGCCTGGGCATCCGCCTCCTGCAGACGCTCGGAGAGCCAGACGCAGTCCAGCCGCAGCGCGGTGAGCATCTGCCCCAACTCATCGTGCAGTTCCCGGGCAATGGCGGTGCGCTCCTTTTCCTGCCCGGCAATGATGCTCCCGGAGAGGCGCCGCAACTGGTCCTGGGCCTTTTTCACTTCGGTGATGTCCATGGAGATGCCGCATAACCCGCTGATCTTCCGAGAATCGTCGTAAATGGGAAACTTCACCGAGAGATAAGTATGCAGTCCGTCTGCTTGGGGAATCTGCTCTTCCACTTGCTGGCAGACTTTGGTGGCCAGGACCTTGGAGTCGTTGGCCTGCAGCCGGTCCGCGGTCTCTTTGGGAAAGATGTCGTAGTCGGTCTTGCCCCGCACTTCTTCCTGGCTTAAACCGAACAATTTTTCGAAGCGGGGGTTGATCAGGGTATAACGGCCCTCCCCGTCTTTAATGGAGACCACTGCCGGGGTGTACCTGAAGATACTGGCAATTTCCCGGGTGCGCTTGCGTATCTGTCTCTCCAGGTCTTGAGAGTAGCTGTGCAATTCTTCTTGGGCCTGTTTGAGGGCCCTTTCCGCGTTCAGCCGTTCGGTGACATCGATGGAAACGGACAGGGATCGGAAAATGTGTCCCTGCTCATCTCGTTCTCCAAAAGCGCAGAGCAGGGCATCGATGACCTCCCCGTTCTTTTTGACAAACTGGTAGGACACGTCCTTGACGAAGCCGTGTTGCCGAAACTCGGGGAAGACGGTCTCCTCGGCGCAGCGCCGGGAGGCCTCGGTGTGAAACTCCAGAATATTCCGGCCGATTACTTCCTCCCGGCGATATCCCAACATCTCGCACCAGTAATCACTGACGCTCAGCAGGCAGCCCGAAGGGTCCACCGAATGCAGCATGGCGGGAGTGTTGTTGTACAGAGAACGATAGCGTTCTTCGCCCTGTCGCAGGGCCAATTCCGCCTCGCGACGCCGGGTGAGCTCCTGGCTGGCCTTGCGGTAGAGGATGCCCACCGCCAGGCCGATGAACAGGAGCAGAATCAGAATGATTTGACCCGTGATCTCGATTATGGGGTCGGACACGGTTTTAGTGATGGCTTTAAGGCTCCTGAGGTTGATGACCTGCCAGCCGGGAAATTTATCCAGTGCCAGACGGTGCATCATATACTTGACACCTGCGGCATTCACGGTAGTATTGGGGCCCTCGAAGGTCAGGCCCGTCCAGGACCAGGGTCCGGGGCCGAACTGGGCCGACTGTCTGATCTTGTCAGTTTTTGCAGAGGAAAGTTGCTCCATCGTGTGGTTGAGCCAATCCTTGCGGCTGGAAATGAAAATAATGCCTTGAGGATCGGTCACCAGCACGATTTCGTCACGATCCGCACCCAGCTCTTCTTCGATGGAGCCGATGGAGGCTTTGATCACCACCACTCCCAAGGACGCCTTCTTTTTTCCATACACCGGCTGGCTGTAGTAGGCTCCCCGTTTCTTGGAGGTGATGCCGATGGCCAGGTAAGAGGAGGGATGCCCGGCAATGGCTTGCTGAAAATAAGGCCGAAACCCGAAGTTAACGCCCACAAAGCTGTCCGGGGCGTGGCGGTTACTGGAGGCGACGGTATTCCCCCGGCGGTCCATCAGGTAACAAACCGCGGCCCCCAGGGTGGACTGAAAATGGTCCAGCATGGCGTTGGCTTGGGCCAGGGAGGCGGCATCCGGTCGGACCAGGGCCTCGCGCATTTCCTTCATCCCGGCCAGCACCCGCACGGGTTTAACGTTTTCGGAGAGGAAGGTGGAGAGGTTTCTCTTGATGGCCAACAACCGGTTCAGTGATTGGCGTTCGGCCTCATGGAAGGCAGCTTCCCGCAGATTGGCATAATACAGATATCCGCCCACCGAGACGGATAAGAAAGCTAGGAGGGACAAAACCAACAAGATTAATCGAAGCTTCATGGAGAGGTTCCCTCGATAGGGGCGAATAAGAGACTTTTTTAAGGATATAAATTGCTTAAATGGGAAGCAAGAGAAAAAACCAGCAGGGACCGGAGGCTGGCTGAGAGAACCTAATTCCCAGAGAAGGGAAGGGGGCCTCTTTAAACTCCACACTTCCTAAAACTCTGTCCCAGGATACCGGTCTAGCCACACGGAAAATTCCAACTACTCATATCTACTCCATGAATTCATGCCCAGGCAATGATTTGACCCCTGCCATAGATCTTGAATAGTTGGACCCATAAGGGAAAATGGACGAAAATATTGTCGCCTCTATTGAAGTAGGGGGGAAATTCTGCCGGCGCTTTACGAGCGCGGGTTGTGCCTAGAGGGCGGACGGTCCTTGTCAAGACAACGCTGACCTGGGCTGCCCAAGGGCTAAAACCCCGGGGTTATCCGGAAGATCTCCCGGTGCGGCCAAAAACCCGGCAGTTCCCTAATTTCTCGGGTGCTCTGGACCGAAGACCGCTTCTCGCAGGTGACGTGCCGATCCTCCCGGATCAGCTCTTGGTATACCCGAAAGATAAAGGAAATTTTGTTTACAACAAAATTTATGATATCATTTAACAATTCGTTTCGAGGCGAGGATCCTTCGGGAGATTTTGCTCCTCCCCGGAGTCTCAAAAAATTAATTGGGATGGAACTATCCATGCATGTTAGCAGAATCGGCATCACCCGGCTTCTCCTGGGCTATGGCCCCTGTCAACTGCCGGCGAAGCCGCCCTCTGCCTGGAGGTTGCAGCCTCTTACCTCCGCCACCGCCGGGTCTCCCCCGATACCCCCGATACCCTTCCCAGAGGCCGTCCCCATTACCCCGGTGGACCGGTCAGGAAGCCCTCTGGCAACCGCCATAAGAGACCCACTCTGCCTCTAAGGGTTTGAACCGCTTGGCAAGAATAGGCATCTATATCTGTGAATGCGGCCCCCATATTAAAGAGGCCATCGACCTCGGTCAGTTGCAGAATTTCGGCCAGGGACTGGCCCAGGTGGTCTTCGCCAAATCCATCCCGGTGTTATGTTCTCCAGAAGGCCAGGAGATTATCGGCAAAGATATCAGGCAGCAGCGCCTGAGCCGGGTGGTGGTGGCTGCCTGTTCTCCCAAGGAACACGAGGATACCTTCCGAAAAATCGTCAGGCAGGCCGGCCTCAATCCCTATTTCTTACAGATCGCCAACATCCGGGAGCAATGCGCCTGGGTGACCGCGGATAAGCAGGCAGCCACGGACAAGGCCAAGGCGCTCCTGGCTGCCGCAGTGAAAAGAGTGATCCAGCATGAGCCCCTGGAAACCCAGGAGATAGAATGCCAGGGTGATGTTCTGGTAGTGGGGGCCGGGGTTGCCGGGATGAGCGCCGCGCTGCTGTTGGCCCAGCCCCAGCGCCGGGTCTACGTGGTGGAGAAGTCACCCTGCATTGGCGGAAAAGCAGCGCGCCATGCCCATATCTTCCCCCATCTGGAGTGCGGCTCCTGTGTGCTGGCTCCATTGCTGGACGAATTCTTACACCACGAACAGATAGAACTCCTGACCTTGAGCGAAGTCCAGGGAGTGGCTGGGTTTTATGGGAATTTCACCGTCAGGATCAAGCAGCAGGCCAGGTTTGTCAATCCTGCCGCCTGTGTTGGCTGTGGGCTCTGTCTGGAGGCCTGCCCGGTTAGAGTGAGGAATGAATTTAACGAAGGGCTCGAGGAGCGCCCCGGGATTTTTCTGCCATATACCGGTGTCCTCCCCCCGGTTCCCGTCCTGGATAAAAAGCACTGTCTGCACTTCCGCGGCCAGCATTGCCAGGCCTGCCGGGAGGCCTGCCCCTTCGGGGCCATCAGCCTTGCCGACCAGGACCGGCTCCAGGAAATTAACGTGGGCGCCATTATCATCGCCACGGGATTCGATTTATTCGATCTCCAGAAAGCCCCCCAATACGGCTATGGCAGGATGGAGAATGTCTATACCAGCCTGGAGTTGGAGAGGCTGTTAGATGCCGCCGGCCCCAGCGGGGGGCAGGTGCTGTTAAGGAATGGCCGGATGCCGGAGAGAATCGCTCTGGTCCATTGCGTTGGCTCCCGCACCGCCAGATTTAACGACTATTGCTCCGGGGTGTGTTGCCAATATGCATTAAAATTTGCGCACTTGCTCCATCAAAAAATCCCCGGGGTTTCCCTCATCCATTTTTTCACGGATCTTTGTTTGCCGGGAAAAGAAGGGCAGCGGTTTGCCAACCGGGTGCTGCGCCTCCCGGGCCTGGAGCTGCGTCGCTTGCCGGGCCCTGAAGCCCTGGAGATCACGGCTGCAGGGGGCAAGATAGCCATAACCTACCAGGATGGGGAGGGTGGAGGGGAGGGAGTGGAGGTGGACCTGGTGGTGCTGGCCCCAGCCATGGAAGGGGCCAGAAATGCCGGGGAAATAGCCCGAATTTTCGACCTTCCCCAGGGTGCGGGGGGGTTTTTTACCGAAGAATCGAACCGATTGGCTCCGGTGGCCACTGCCAGGAAAGGCATCATGGTGGCGGGCTGCGCCCAGGCCCCCATGGATATGGCCAGCGCCATCGCCCAGGGCCAGGCCGCGGCCGGAATGATCATCTCGGACCTTACTCCCGGAGCCAAATTGGCCCTGGAGCCGGTGACCTCTGAAATCGATGCCCACTTGTGCTCGGGCTGCAAGATATGTCTATCTCTCTGCTCCTTCCAGGCCCTGAGCTACGATGAGGTGGATGGAGTCGCGGCGATCAATGCCGTCTTATGCCGGGGCTGCGGAGTCTGCGCCGCCGCCTGTCCCAGCGGGGCTATTAAAGCCAAGCATTTTTCAGACCGGGCCATAACCGCGGAAATCGGCGGGCTGTTGAGCGATGACCGTTTTTGAACCCAGAATCGTGGGTTTTCTCTGTGGCTGGTGCGCTTATGAAGGGGCTGACGCCGCGGGCCGGGCCCGGAAAACGTATCCGGCCCATTTAAGGATTGTCCGGGTCTTATGCAGCGGCAGGGTGGACCCCCAATTTGTCCTGGAGGCCTTCCGCCAGGGTGCTGACGGGGTCATGATCCTGGGTTGCCATCCCGGCGAGTGCCACTATAAAGAGGGCAATTTACAAGCCCTCAAAATGACGGCCATCCTGAAGAAACTCCTGGGACAATGCGGCATCCAGGAAGAGAGGTTGCGCCTTGACTGGGTGGCAGCCGGCGAGTACGGGAAGTTGGTGAAGATAGTCGGGGAAATGGTGGAGAAGGTCAAATCCCTGGGTCCCTTGCGTCTTCGAGAAGATGGTGGCGGCATCAACTCTGCACTAACTCGCCACTGAAGCAGATCGGGGGAAATTGCCGGATGTCTGACCTCAGCCAGCTAAAAACCCTTTCTCGGGGAAAAAAGCCCAAGATTGCCCTCTGCTGGTGTTCCAGCTGTGGGGGGTGCGAGGAATCGGTCTTCGATCTGGCCGAAGAGTTGGTCGATATTATGGCCGTAACCGATATTGTTTTTTGGCCCGCAGCGCTGGATGCGAAATACCAGGATGTCGCGGCCCTGGCTGATGGAGAGATTACCGCCACCTTGGTCAATGGCGCCATCAGGATGGAACACCAGGAGGAGATGGCCAGGCTGTTGCGGCGGAAATCCCAATGGTTGATCGCCCATGGGGCTTGTGCCCATCTGGGGGGCGTTGTCGGTCTGGCCAATTTTCATGGATCCGCTGATCTGTTGAACCGGGCCTACCAGGAAATTCCCACCGTTCACCACCCTGCCGGGATATGTCCCTTTGGTGAAGCCCCGGATGGCGCTGGCCAGGTTGGGAAACGCGGTTTTTATGAGACAGTTCTCCCCTTAAACCGGATGGTGGCCGTAGATTTCTATATTCCCGGCTGCCCGCCCCCCCCGGAGTTGGTAAAAGAGGGACTAATGATGGTTCTGGAGCAGCGGCTGCCTCCTGCCGGGACCATTTTGGGGAAGAGGCAGGCCCTGTGCCAGAGCTGCCCCCGGCGGGGGAGCCTGCCGGAGACCTTGAGGCTGAAAGAGTTTTCCCGGATGCACCAGGTTACCTGGGATGCAGCCGCGTGTTTTCTGGCCCAAGGCATCATCTGTTTAGGTCCCGCCACCCGGGGAGGATGCCAGGCCAGGTGCCTCCAGGGCAACATGCCCTGTCGCGGTTGTTTCGGGCCCCTGGATTTAGTCCGGGATCAAGGGGCCAAGTCTTTGTCATTTCTGGCGTCTCTTGCTGATTCCGCAGACCCGGAAGATCTGCAGCGATTTGCCGATTCCATCCCCGATCCCGGGGGCTTATTTTACCAGTTCAGCCTGGCTGCCTCTCTGCTAAAGGGCAAAGCGGATGACCAGAAGAATAACCATTGACCCCATAACCAGACTTGAGGGCCACGGCCAGATTGATATCTTCCTGGATGCTCAAGGGGAGGTGGAGGGGACCTATCTGCGGGTCCCTGATTTCCGGGGATTTGAAAAATTTTGCGAAGGCCGGGCCGCAGAAGAAATGCCCAGGCTGACTCAGAAGATTTGCGGGGTATGCCCCACCGCGCACCATCTGGCCTCCACCAAGGCCCTGGACGCCCTCTTCGGGGTCGGCCTGCCCCCGGCCGCGCAAAAAATCCGGGAGCTCATGTACCATGCCTTTATTTTTGAAGACCATTTGTTACATTTCTTTTTCCTGGGGGGCCCTGATTTTCTCCTGGAACCCGGAACCCCCAGGGAAAAAAGGAATATCCTGGGGGTCATTGATCAGCTGGGCGCCGCATTGGGGAAAAGGGTCCTCTCTATCCGCCGCCAAGTCCGGGAAGTATATGCCCGGATCGGCGGCAGCGCCCTCGATCCTGTTTGGGGACTCCCCGGCGGCGTTGCCAAGGCGCTGGCGGCAGAAGATCGGGGCCGGATAAGACTAGTCGCCCAAGAAGCGCAAGCATTCGCCGCCTCCGCTTTGCAGATTTTTCAGGAAACATTAAAGAAAAACAAGAAATTTACAGAATTATTAAATGGGGACCTTTTTTCCCACCAGACTTATTCCATGGGCATGGTGGATGAGTCCGGCAGGTTAAATTTCTGTGAGGGGAAAATCAGGGTGGTGGACCCCCACGGCCTCGAGTTCGCCCGGTTTGAGGCGGCGGATTATGGGAATTATCTGGCGGAGCGGGTGGAATCCTGGAGTTATGTCAAGCTGCTCTACTTAAAGAACATCGGCTGGCAAGGATTCACCGACGGCCCCCATAGCGGCATCTATCGCGCCGGGCCTCTGGCCCGCTTGAACGCCTCCGAGGGCATGGGGACTCCCGGGGCCCAGCGTTGGTATGAAGAAATGTATGAGTATTTTGGGGGCAAACCGGTGCATAACATTTTGGCCTACCATTGGGCCAGGCTCATTGAGTGCCTTTATGCCGCCGAGAGGATGGCGGAACTCGCCGGGGCTCCGGAAATCACCAGTCCCCGCGTCAGAAACCTGCCCTCGAAACTTCCGGGAGAAGGCGTCGGGGCCTGCGAAGCGCCCAGAGGGACCTTGTTTCATCACTATCAGACCAACCCCCGGGGAATGCTGGAAAAGGTGAATCTCTTGGTCGCCACCCAGAATAGCGCCGCCGCCATCTGCCTCTCCCTGGACAAGGCGGCCCGGGCCTTTATCCATGGCGGCAAAGTTTCTGAGGGTCTCCTCAATATGATTGAAATGGCCTTTCGAGCCTATGATCCGTGCCTGGCCTGCGCCACCCACTGCCTGCCGGGTGACCGGCCGGCACTGATTAATTTATACAGTAAGGGAAGAAAATTGATAAAAACCATATGATCTAAGCATAATCGATCATTGGCTAACCTCGGTTTTGCCGACTAGGAGGAATAATTTTGGCAGTGGAAATTTTGGATACCACCGGCCTGAAATGCCCGCAGCCGGTCCTGAAAATAGCCGTTAGAGCCCCGGACATGAACCCTGGGGATATTCTCGAAGTATGGGGGGACTGTCCCACCTTTGAGAAGGATGTGCGCACCTGGTGTCAGCGACTGCAGAAGATCTTGCTGGCCGTGGAAGAGGGAGCAGGCAACCTCAAGAAAATCCAAATCCAATTTTAACCTTGATGATCAACCTCCACAATCACTAGAGGTTCTGGAAAGATGGCAAAATATTGCTGGGAATGGTTTGGCTGCAAGAACTCCGATTGCCCGGTTTATCAGACTAAGGAATACAAGTGTTGGCTCATCTCCGGGACCCTGTGCCGCCACGAGATTCAGGGCAACTTCCTGGAAAAAATAGAGATGTGCCTGCCGTGCGAAATCTTTAAGGCCAACATGGAGGTTACGGCCCTGGAAGAAACACTGGCCCTGGTAGCTAAACAGGTCCAAGAACTCAGGGACAGGGTGGAGATGCGTGATCAAGAACTGCGGGACATCAACCTGGAATTAGCCATAGGTTCTGCTGAGGTTTATGAAGCTTTAAAAGAGATCTCCTCCGGAAACCCCCATGTCCGCATCCCTGAAACCTCGGATCTCGAAATTATCAGCAAGCTGAAAAGTATGGTCAACCTGACCGCCGTCAACCTGGCGGAAATCATCGATTTATCCCACGAGTTCGCCATCGGCCTGGCAGAGCATTTCGATGTGCTGCACCGGGTCTCCAAAGGCGATCTCACTGCCCGGGTACTGGGGACTTCGCCGGTTGAACTCCTGGAGTTCCTGAAGAAAATGACCAACGAGACCATCGAGAGTGTGGACCGGAGCATTAACGAACGGATAAAAGCGGAGGAGGCTTTAAGAGAAAGCGAAGAAAAATATCGGTTAATCGTCAATCAAATTCCAGAAGTGGTCTTTAAGGGATATGCGGACTGGAGCGTGGATTTTTTCGACCGGAAAATTGAGGAGATAACCGGCTTCAAGAAAGAAGACTTCGACTCGCGCCGGCTAAAATGGAACGATCTAATTATCTCCGAAGATATCGATTGTCTAAAAAATGCTTTCGTCGAGGCCTTAAAAAGCACCAAGTCTTATATCAAAGAATATCGCATCCGTACGAAAACCGGCAAACCGCGTTGGGTGCAGATACGAGGCCAGATATTTTGCGATATCCAAGGCAAAATCGAGTATATCAGCGGGGTGTTGTTTGACATAACCGAGATCAAACAGGCGGAGAAAGTTCTGAAGGAGTCCGAAGAAAAATACCGGCTTTTGATGGACAACGCCAGTGACGCCATAGTGCTGGCAGATATTGACGGCAAGGTGTTGGAAGTAAATCAAAAGGCCGAAAAACTTTTGGGGTACGGCAAAGAAGAGCTATTAGGCCTCGATTTTGGTCAACTTTTTTCCTCGGAGGAGTTGGAGAGGGCCACTACCTGCTTTCGGGAAATAGTTCAACTCGGTTTCGGATATTTGAATGATAGTCGCTTGTTAGCCAGGAACGGCGATCAAGTTCCGGTGGATCTGACCGCAAGTTTGGTGGAATACAGCGGCAAAACCTTAATGCAGAGTTTTTTCCGGGATATCAGCAAACGGAAAAAGACCGAAGAGGCGCTGCACCAAAAAGAACATGAATTGGGGCTAGTGGTAAACAATATACCCGCCGTGGTATTTAAAGGATATCCGGACGGTAGCGTGAATTTATTTGACGACAAGATCGAACTGATGACCGGTTATCCCAAGACTGACTTTGATTCCCGGCATCTGAAATGGTCTGATTTGATCTTGAAAGAATGCATGGAGGAAGCCAGAAAGGTTTTTATTCGGGCCCTTAGGTCCCACAGATCTTATGTAAGGGAATATAGAATAAAAACCAACAGCGAGAAAGTCCTTTGGATACAGGAAAGAAGCCATATTGTCTGCGATCGCCATGACCGGATTGAATATGTCAGCGGCATCTTTTTCGATATTACCGAGCGGAAAAAATTGGAGGAAGAACGAGACCGCCTGTTCAACCTGTCTCTGGATATGCTGTGCGTGGCCGGGTTTGACGGGTTCTTCAAGCAGCTAAATCCGGCCTGGAGCAAGACTCTGGGGTGGCCGGAGACGGAACTCTTAAGGCGCCCCTACCTATCTTTCGTCCACCCCGAGGACCGGCTTGCCACCACCGCAGCAGGTGAACAACTCAAGGCAGGCCAGCCCGTGATTCAGTTTGAGAACCGCTACCAGTGCCTGGACGGCTCTTACCGCTGGATTTCCTGGAACTCCTTTCCTCTGCTGGAGGAAAAACTGATTTTTGCAGTGGCCCGGGATGTCACTGAAAAACGGCAACTGGAAGACCAGTTCCTCCAGGCCCAGAAGATGGAGGCTGTCGGTAGGCTGGCCGGGGGCCTGGCCCACGATTTCAATAACCTGCTCACCGCCATCCTGGGATACGGTGAGATCATGATGCTGGATCTCCGCAAAGAAGACCCCTTCCACCTATACGTCGAAGAGATCACGAAAGCTGTAAACCGGGGGGCTTCACTGATCAATCAGCTTCTGGCCTTCAGCCGCAAGCAGATCCTGCGGCCCCGGGTAATTAATCTGAACGAAGTGGTCATGGACATGGACAGGATGCTGCGGCGGTTGATCGGCGAAGACATTGAGCTGGTTACTTCCATCTGTCAGGAACCGGGGATAGTCAAGGCAGACCCTAGCCAGATCGAGCAAATCCTCATGAATCTGGCGGTAAATGCCCGGGATGCCATGCCCCATGGAGGTAAGCTAACCGTGGAGACCGCCAACGTTTATTTGGACCAGGACTATTCCTGGGGCCATTTAGGCGTGACCCCCGGTCCTCATGTGATGCTGTCGGTGAGTGATAGTGGGACAGGGATGGAGGCGGCGACCCTGCCCCACATTTTTGAACCCTTTTTTACCACCAAGGAGCTTGGCAGAGGCACCGGTTTAGGCCTGGCCACCGTTTACGGAATTGTCAAACATTGTGGCGGCAATATCTGGGTTTACAGCGAGCCCGACAAAGGCACGACTTTCAAAGTATATCTGCCCCGCGTGGGAGAAAGGGCGGAAGCGCTAAAGCCCAAACTAGCCGCGCCTACCCCACCGCGAGGGAATGAGACCATCATGATGGTGGAAGATGACGCCTCGCTCCGTGACTTGATTTGCAAGGGCCTGCGCAGATATGGGTTTACGGTGTTGGAAGCCGCTCACGGCAGCGAGGCCATGATGCTCTGCGAGAAAGAAAAGGGCCCCATCCACCTGTTATTAACCGATGTGGTGATGCCGCAAATATCCGGAAGCGCCCTGGCGGAACGGTTGAAGCTGCTACATCCGGAAATGAAGGTACTCTATATGTCGGGCTACACGGAAAACGCCATTGTCCATCATGGGGTGTTAGATTTCGATGTCAATTTTATTGGCAAGCCCTTCAGGATTGTCGCCTTGGCGCAGAAAGTCAGAGAGGTGTTGGATACCTCCATGGATCAATAAGGGTTCTAATTCCTCAGATTATAATCGTGGGAGTTAGGGAGCGACTCGGAATCATCCTCAGCCGCCATTGGGGATTAAGATCAGCCTCTACCAGGGAACCAAACATTCAGGAGGGTCCCAGGCCATTAATGCCGGTGTGGATCTGAAGGTCATTCAAGAAATGATGGGTCACAAAGATCCGCGCACCACAGCCCGGCATCTAAAAGTTTGCACGGAGAGGTTGAAATCTTTTGGGGATCGTGATAATCCCCAAAGTAGCCCCAGAGCTGCAAACAAGAAGGATAACTTGTTAAATTTAGAAATAAATGAGGCAGTAAGCGCGGGTTCGAATCCCACCCCCGCCGCCATTAATAAAAGTGGTCAGTGGCCAGTGGTCACTTAAAAAAGGCAATACCCGGAGGTCCCCATGGGACTCACCTATATCAATAAGAATTGCGAAATCTACCTGGGGGAGAGCAATACCTACCGGGAGGACATGGGCTCCCTGCCCCTGGATTGTATTATTACGGAAGAGGAATACAACGCCCTGCCCCCGGAGAAGCAGAAGGACTACGAGGTCCTGGTGCCCAAGCCGGAGAAATAGGGGCCAGGGGGCAAGTGTAGGGCGGGCGCGCCCTTTAGGATGCATTGGACACCGATCTAGGGCGGGCCTGGCCCGCCATTTTGGTGCCCTGGCAAATTTTCTGGTTAAGCTCGTTAAAGCCGGGTATATAATAAAGGGTGTCCCAGCAGAACTTGGGAACGACTTGTAGGTGTAGTTGTATGGTGGGCACGGCCCACCAATTCCTTGGAAAAAGACCTGATTTACCCATGCGGAGAGATGCCCGAGAGGCTGAAGGGGCACGATTGGAAATCGTGTGAGCGCCTAATAAGTGCTCCGAGGGTTCGAATCCCTCTCTCTCCGCCATTTCAGTGGCCAGTGGTCAGTGATCAGTGGCCAGTATACCGTAGATAGATTTAACTAAACGAACTTGTCATCAATTTCAGGAAATCCTTTAATCTTTTTAGCTGACCACTGAGTAACTGGCCACTGACCACTATGACCTACCAAGTCCTGGCCCGGAAATGGCGTCCCCAAAACTTTGAGGAGGTGGTGGGCCAGGAGCCCATTACCGTTACTCTGCAAAACGCCATCTCCCAGGGGCGCATCGCCCATGCCTTCTTGTTCAGCGGCCCCCGGGGCGTGGGCAAGACCTCTGTGGCCCGCATCCTGGCCAAGGCCTTGAACTGCCAGGAAGGCCCCACTCCCCACCCCTGCAACCAGTGCCAGGCCTGCCGGGAAATCACCGGGGGCTCCTCCCTGGACGTCCTGGAAATCGACGGCGCCTCCAACCGGGGCATCGACGAAGTCCGGGACATTCGGGAGAAGATCAAGTATCTCCCCACCCACGGCAAATATAAAGTTTATATTATCGATGAAGTTCATAGTCTTACCAAAGATGCGTTTAATGCTTTATTGAAGACCTTGGAAGAGCCCCCGCCTCACGCAGTCTTTGTCATGGCCACCACGGAACCCCATAAGGTGCCGGCCACCATCCTCTCCCGCTGCCAGCGTTACGATTTTCGACGTCTTCCCACAACGTTAATTCAATCGCACCTGGAAAAATTGGCTTTGCAGGAGGGCTGGGAGATCGACCCCGAGGGTCTGGCCTTGATCGCCCGGGAGGCGGAAGGGGGCCTCCGGGACGCCCAGGGGTTCCTGGACCAGGTGGTGACCTTTGGGGGCGAGAAGATCTCCGCGGCGGAGATCGCCCGCATCCTGGGGGTCACGGAGCGGGGCTCCCTCCTCAAGGCCCTCCAGGCCATCGTCCAGCGCCAGGGGCCGGCCCTCTTAGAGTTGATCGACGACCTCTATAACCAGGGCCACGATCTGCAGCGATTTTACCAGGACTTGACTCTGTACGCCCGGCACCTGCTCTTGGCGGGGCTCCACCCCGAGGCCCGGCACCTGGTGGCGGTGGCCGACCAGGAGTATGAAGAGATCGCCCAACTGGCCAGTCAAGCCCCCCCCGTTCACCTCCAGAACCTGCTCAGCGTGCTGCTCCAGGGGGAAGAGGATCTAAAGCGGGCCCCCCAGCCCCGGCTGGCCCTGGAGGTGCTGCTGCTCCGGCTGATCCACCTGGAGCCGGTGCAGCCGGTGAGCGCCTGGCTGGCCCGCCTGGAGGACCTGGAAAAGCGCCTGGGTCCGGGGGCCCGGAAGAAGATGGCCCCGGCCCCTCATGCAGCTATGGTGCCCGCAACCTCTGCCCCGGCCTCATCGGCACCCGCACCCCCGACATCCCCCCCGGCCGCGCCCGCAGCTTCGCCCCAAACCCCGCCGGTTTCCGGCGGGGAAGGGGATCTGGAAACCAGGTGGCAGCAATTCTTAAACTATGTCCAGGAGCACGGCGAAGGCCCCCTCTACGGCAAGATTTCCAAGTGCCGCCTGTTGGGCCTGGCCGACCACCGCCTCCAGGTGGAGGCGGGGCGCTCCTGGAACGCCGCGGGGCCGCGCCACGAAGACCGCTTGCAGGAACTGGCCCGGGCCTTTTTCGGGCCTGAGTATTCCCTGGAAATCAAGGCCCAGGAAAACAAAAAAACCGGAAAATCCCCTGCTCCCAACAAGAAGGCGGTGGATCTGGAAACCGTCAAACAGCAGGCATTGGAGATTTTCGGGGGCCAATGGGTCGGTCCTGGCGGGAAGGAGGAATCCCAGTGAAGAACCTGGCGGGCCTGATGAAACAGGCCCAGAAACTGCAATCCAAGATGGCGGAAATGCAGGCGGAGGTGGGCAACCGCACGGTCAGCGCCCAGGCCGGCGGGGGCATGGTGGAGGCCGTGGTCAACGGCCGCCTGGAACTGGTGAGCCTGCGCATCGAGCCGGAAGTGGCCACTCCCGAAGACGTGGACATGCTCCAGGACTTGATCCTGGCCGCGGTTAACGAAGCCCTGAACCGGGCCCGGGAAATGATGGCCCAGGAGATGGCCAAGCTCACCGGGGGTCTGCAGATACCGGGAATGTTTTAAATAAAGGGGTCGGGGATCAGGGGTTAGGGGCCAGGATGGGGTGAATGTTCCCTGACCTCTAATCCCTAACCCCTAATTATTTCTTCCAAGGAAAATCGATGTCCAAAGGTGCATATCCTGCGGCCTTGAGACGGGTCATCGCCGCGCTGAGCAAATGGCCGGGAATCGGCGAAAAAACCGCGGCCCGTATGGCCATGTATCTCCTCCGGGCACCCCGGGGGGAAGTGGGAGAGCTGGCCCAGGCCCTGCTGGAATTAAAAGAAAAGATTCGCCTCTGCCGACGCTGTTTTGCGTTTGCGGACGCAGACCTCTGCCCCTTGTGCGCGGATGGGGAGCGCCGCACCGGCCAGCTCCTGGTGGTGGCCGACCCCGGGGACCTGCTGGCCCTGGAGAAGGTGGGCTGGTTTAAGGGCCAGTACCACGTCCTGGGGGGCCTGCTTTCTCCCCTGGAAGGGGTGGGACCGGATGATTTGCGCGTCCGGGAGCTTCTGGAGCGGGTGCGGGGCGAAGGCATTCAGGAGGTGATCCTGGCCCTCAACCCCAGCCTGGAAGGGGAGGCCACCACCACTTACCTGGGCCAGGAATTGCGGCCCCTGGGCGTGAAGGTGAGCCACATCGCCTACGGCTTGCCCATGGGGGGCGACATCAAATACACGGACCAGCAGACCTTGAAAGAGGCCCTGAGCCATAGGGTGGAGGCGTAGGCAGGGGCCAGGGGATAGGGGATAGGGGACAGGGGACAGTAAAAACCGTTTAGTTATGAAAAAGGCCAGCAAGAAATCGAAGATTCAGGTTCCCTTTCCCAAAGAAGAGGTTGCCGAATTTTGCCGCCGATATCATATCAAAAAATTGGCGGTCTTTGGGTCTGTCCTGCGCCCGGATTTCCGGTCCGATAGCGATATCGACGTTCTGGTGGAATTCGACCCTGATCATATTCCCGGTCTATCCTTTTTTGCCATGGAAGATGAGTTATCGGCAATTCTGGGCCGAAAAGTAGATCTCAATACCCCTCAATGTTTGAGCCGTTATTTTCGAGATAAAGTTTTACATGAGGCAGTAGTACAGTATGCCGAAAGATGATCTCGTCCGTTTGCGGCACATGCAGGACAGCGCCAGGGAGGCGGTGGAATTAATTCAGGGAAAATCTCGTGCCGATCTCGATACCAACCGGGTCCTAAGTCTGGCACTGGTCCGGCTCTTGGAAATTCTCGGGGAGGCGGCTAACAGGGTTACTATTGCCACCAGGCAGCAAAACCCCAGCATTCCCTGGTCCCAAATTGTCAGCCTCCGGCATCGCCTGATTCATGGCTACGATACTATTAACCCTGATATCCTCTGGAAAATACTGACAGATGATTTACCGTTATTGATTTCCCAACTGGAGAAGATTGAATACCCTTAGAGTGGAGAAGAAAATGCGAGTTCCACAAAAATCAAGGGCTGAAAAAGGCAGTCAGAAGTGGATTCAGTATCTCATCAATGCCTGTCCTGAAGTTCTTAATACCCGTATCCAAGAGAAGCTTGCATCTTTATCTGGCCGGGAAATTTGCTGGATATCCCCCTTAGAACAAGATGAGTTCGCGGAATATCGGGACATTACTTTCCTTGAGAAGATAAATCTTCCAGGATTAAGCGAAGAATTGCAGCGATTCTGGCCGAAAAATGGGCCTCAATGGGATGCTCTGGGGAAAACGTCAGACGGAAAGGCGATTATCTTAGTAGAGGCAAAAGCCAATGTGCCGGAATTGGTATCCTTCTGCGGCGCCAAGGATAAAGAATCCTTACAAACCATTTCCAAAAGCCTGGCTGAAACCCAGCGGTGGGTAAATTGCCGAGACCGGAGTATTGATTGGGAACATGGCTTCTACCAGTATGCCAACAGGCTGGCCCACCTGTATTTCCTCAGGGAAAAGGCACACAAAGAAGCCTATCTTGTTTTTCTATTCTTCTTGGAAGATTCTAATTATATTTCGACATCTGAAGAAGCATGGAATTCCGCTTTGAAACTTCAAAAAAAACTGCTGGGGCTTCCCACTCGCACCCTGTCAGGCAAGGCTATAGATATATTCTTAAATGTCAAAGAGTTAAATGAGATTATAGGCTCCGAGTCTCATCTGGGTCAAGACCTTCCTGCCCCCTGGACCCTGATCCCTGACCCCTGACATGATGCCCGCCATTTTCAGTGTGGATGTGGAAGACTGGTTCCACATCCTGGATGTGGGCGCCCCGGCCCTGGAAGATTGGGGCCGCCTCCCCAGCCGGGTGGAGGCCAACTTCCGGCGGCTCCTGGACCTGTTGGCCGAGGCCGGGGTGGAGGTGACCTGCTTTTTCCTGGGGTGGGTGGCCGAGCGCTTTCCGGCCCTGGTGCGGGAAGCCGCGGCCCGGGGCCACGAAGTGGCCTCCCACGGGTACGGCCACCGGCTGGTCTATGACCAGAGCCCGGACGAATTTTATGAGGACGCGCGCCGGGCCCGGCTGCTGTTGGAGGATCTCAGCGGCCGGCCGGTCCAGGGCTATCGGGGCGCGGGTTTCTCCGTCACCCAGGACACCCCCTGGTTTTTTGAGAAGCTGGTGCAAGCCGGTTATGTCTACGATTCCACCGTTTTTCCTGCGGCCCGGGGGCACGGCGGCCTGCGGCAGGACCGCTATGGCCCATATCAGGTCAGGACCCCCGTCGGACCCCTGGTGGAATTTCCCATCACGGTGACGGCAGTGGGCGGCCGGCCCATGTGCTTTTTTGGGGGGGGCTATCTCCGGCTCTTTCCTTATGTCCTGGTGCGCCGCCTGACCCGGAGGGTGCTCAATGAAGGCCGGCCGGTGGTCTTTTACGCCCACCCCCGGGAGATCGACCCGGACCATCCCCGCCTGCCCATGAATCTCAAGCGGCGGTTTAAATCTTATGTGGGGTTAAGGACCATGGAGGGAAAGATCCGCCGTCTGCTCCGGGATTTCCCCATTACCAGTTTTGCCAGTTTCCTGGCGGATTTTGGGGCCTCCATCAAGGATTGACCCATGTCGGCAGCCCCAGACCGCACCTCGGATTTTTTTCAGGCCTATGCCCGGGACTTCGACGCCATCTATGGCACCCGGAACACCTGGCTCAATCGCCTCATCAATGCCTTGTGGCGCCGCAGCATGAAACTGCGGTATGACCAGACCCTGGCGGGCTGCACGCCTCTCGCCGGCAAAAAGGTCCTGGACGTGGGCTGCGGCCCGGGGCACTACACCGTGGCCCTGGCCCAGAGGGGCGCGGGCTTTGTCCTGGGCCTCGATTTTGCACCGGGAATGCTGGAGTTGGCCCGGGCCCGGGCGGAGGAGGCGGGAGTGGCTGACCGCTGCCGCTTCGAACTCGGGGATTTTTTGACCTACCCCCTCACTGAAACCTTTGATTTTGCCGTGATCATGGGGTTTATGGATTACGTGGGGGAGCCCGGGGCGGTGATTGCCAAGGTGCTCCAGGCCACCCGGGAGAAGGCCTTCTTCAGCTTCCCCGCGGCCGGGGGCCTCTTGGCCTGGCAACGGCGGCTGCGCTATCAGCGGCGGTGCCAGCTGTTCTTGTACTCCGAACCTGACCTGAGAAAATTATTTTCCCAGACCGGGGCCCGTTGGGAACTGCAGCGCCTTGCCCGGGATTATTTTGTTACGGTATATTTAACGGCAAACGGAAAACGGTCTTTAAATGTTTGACCGCAGATTGCTCCAAAACTTTGATTGGCTCCTCCTGATCCTGGTGGTGCTCATCGCCACCATGGGCATCATCAATCTCTACAGCGCCGGGTTCAACCGCACCCCCCCGGGCAGCACCCCCGTTTATCTCAAGCAGGTCTATTGGCTGGCGGTGGGGCTGACCCTCATGTGCCTGACCCTATTTTATGATTATCGCCATCTGGAGAAGCTGGCCTATCCCTTGTACATCCTTACCGTCATCTTGTTGCTGGCGGTAATGGTGGGGGGGAAGATGGTCTCCGGCTCCCGGCGCTGGCTGCCCCTGGGGCCCTTTTCCTTCCAACCCGCAGAGCTGGCCAAGATTTCCATTGTCCTGGTGATGGCCCGCTATTTCCATCGGGGGCTGCCTTCTTCCCCTCTCCGCCTCAAGGAACTCCTGGTTCCCGTGGGCCTGGTGATGATCCCGGTGCTGCTCATCGTCAAGCAACCGGATCTGGGCTCCGGTCTTCTGGTCCTGCTGACGGCCATGTCCATGATTCTTTTTGTGGGCATCAACTGGCGCACCCTGTTGGGGGGGGCCCTGTCCCTGGTGTTGCTCTCCCCGGTGATTTGGCATTTCCTCAAGGACTATCAGCGCCAACGGGTGCTGACTTTTCTCAATCCCGAGCATGACCCCCTGGGAGCCGGCTACCACATCATCCAGTCCAAGATCGCGGTGGGCTCCGGCCAGTTCTGGGGCAAGGGCTTCCTCCACGGCACCCAGAGCCAGTTGCAGTTTCTCCCGGAACAGCACACGGATTTCGTGTTCTCGGTGTTTGCCGAGGAGTGGGGCTTTATCGGTTCGGTGTTCCTGCTCCTCCTGTTCACCGGCCCGACCCTCTGGGCCCTGCAGATCGCCCGGGATTGCAAGGAAAATTTCGGACATCTTCTGGCCCTGGGGGTGTCCTCCCTGATCTTCTGGCAGTTTTTCATTAACCTGGGAATGGTCACCGGCCTGCTCCCGGTGGTGGGCATTCCCTTGCCCTTTTTCAGTTACGGCGGCTCTTCCTTAATCACCACCCTTCTGGGGATGGGATTTCTCTTGAATATCCGTATGCGCCGCTTCCTTTTCGGGGGGTAATTTTTTTTTGAAAAAAATTTTTGACACTAGGGTGAAAATAGGTTAAAAGTTGAATTCGTGAAAAGTTACACATGTATTCTGCTTCCGCTAAATCCGCAAAAGTTTTGAAATCATAATAAATAACAAGGTGGCAGCCCAGGATGATTGAACTTGACTGGACATTAGGCGCACAAATCATCAATTTCTTGGTTCTGGTCTATCTTCTGAACCTGGTCCTGTTCAGGCCCATCCGCAAAAGCCTCAAAGAGCGTCAGGCCCGATTGCTGGCGTATGAAACCGCAGTGGCCGAACTCGCCGCGCAGGGGCAAGGTATTGCCGGCGAGATCCAGGACAACCTGGCCGCGGCCCGACGCG
>JAGVAH010000063.1 GCA_020060385.1 Syntrophobacterales bacterium
AATGCCGCAGCAGGCCCCCAGAAAGGCGGCGGACGCGGCCGGCAGGGGGTGGAGGTAACCCTTAAAAATCAGGTAACCCGTAAACAGCAGGATCGTCTCATCGGGCAGGGGCAGGCCGACGATGCCCAACAGCAGCAGAAAGAAAATCCCCAGATAGCCGTAATGGGAGAGAAGATGGAGGATGCTGTCCAAGGCCTGGCCTCCAGCCGCCGGTGGGGCCCGTTATACTATTATTCGTTCCAGCCGGACGGGGCTTCCCCTTTGACAGAAAACAGAAAACTGCCTTATCATCCTCCCCGGAGCCTGGCAAAAAACTCCCAGAACTCCGGAAAAGACTTGGCCACGCAGTCCGGGTCGTTAATGACCGTGCCCGGGGCCTTAAGGCCGGCCACTGCAAAGCTCATGGCGATACGGTGGTCCTCGTAAGTGTCGATTGCCGCGCCCTGGGGCTGGCCGCCGGTGATCCGCAGGCCGTCTGCGGTTTCCTGTACAATAGTGCCCATCTTTCCCAGTTCCGCGGCCACCGCGGCCAGGCGGTCCGATTCCTTGTGGCGCAGGTGGCCCGCGCCGGTGATCACCGTCTCCCCCTGGGCAAACGCGGCCAGGACCGCCAGGGTGGGGACCAGATCCGGCATCGTGGCCATGTCCGCCTCCACCCCCTGCAAGGGCCCGCCTTCCACGGTGAGTCCGGCTTCTCCGGAGGTGACCCGGCAGCCCAGGCGCTCCAGGACCAGGAGAAAACCCACATCCCCCTGGCAGGAATCCGCGAAGAGGTTGGCGATGGTCACCCGGCCTCCGGTGAGCGCGGCTGCGGCCCAAAAATAAGAGGCGCTGGACGCGTCCGCCTCGATGGCGTAATCCTGGGCCGCATAGCTCTGTCCTCCGGGAAGATGAAAATAGCGGTAGCCTTCCCGGTAGTACGAGATGCCGAAATCCCCCAGCACGTCCAGGGTCAGGTCCACATAAGGCCGGGAGACCAGGTTCCCCGTGATCTTGATTTCCACTCCTTCGGGGGCCAGGGGGGCAATGAACAGCAAGGCGGAAAGATACTGGCTGCTGATGGCCCCGGACAAATTAGCCTTACCGCCTCTAAGTCCTCCCTGGACGATCACCGGGGGGCAGCCGTCCCCTCTCTCAGAATGAGCCTTAACTCCCAATTGGGCCAATGCCGCCAGCAACTCCCCCTGGGGCCGCTCGCAGAGGCGGGGGCTGCCGCTGAGGCGGTACTCCCCCTGGCCCAGGGCCGCCAGGGCGGTGAGGAAGCGCATGGAGGTGCCGGAATTGCCCAGGTAGATGGGCTCCGTAACCGGCTGCCAGCGGCCTCCGGTCCCCTGCACCCGCACCCCCTCCGGCCCCCAGTCGATGCCCGCGCCCATCTGCGCCAGGGCCTGGGCCGTGAAGCGGGTGTCCTCCGCGTCCAGGGCGTTGGTCAACAAGCTTTCCCCGTTAGCCAGGGCCGCGGCTACCAAAGCCCGGTGGGTGTAGCTCTTGGACCCGGGGAGGGTAAGGGTGGCCTGGACATTATCCACAGGTTTTATCTCTTTGATCATCGCCGCTTCCCAGACTTGGGTAAGGATTTATGATTACTATGACATTTAAAAACCAGTGGCTTTACCCCCCCTTTGAAAAAGGGGGGCAGGGGGGATTTAGATTAACTTCCTAAAATCCCCCAAAATCCCCCGTTTTCAAAGGGGGACTTTAATACCCTGAGGGCTCAGGTTTGTCCCTGCCGCCAAGGCCATTCTGTTTACGAAGCACCACCATCGGCAGGCTTAGGGTTGGCTAAAACCCGCTTCTCCAGAAAGACCATGGTTAGCTTATCCGAAACCTTTTCCCGTCTCACTTGCCGATAGCCCAATTTATCGTAAAGGTAGAGATTGCGCTCACTCAGATGTCCGGTGAACAAGGCAAAACATTGGGCCTGGGGAAAGCTGCCCTCAATTTCCCCCATTAATTCCCGGCCCAGCCCCCGGTTTTGCTGCTCCTGGTGGACGATCAGCCGGCCGATTTAACAGGTTCCCTGCTTGAGATACGCCCCCACGGAGCCCACGATCCGGCCAGCGGCCACGGCCTTGAGGAAAACCTGGTGTTGCAGCTCGGCCTCCATCTCCGGCAGGGTCTGGGTGAGGGGCGGGATGGTATAGTCCTGGTAGACGGCCCCCTCCCCCAAAATCAACCCTCCTCCTCCAGGGCCGCGTACGCGGCCCGGGACATGGTCTCCAGGGGCGCGCTCTGGCCGGTCCACAGTTCGAACTGGGCCGTGGCCTGGTGGATGAGCATCTGCAGGCCGTCGACGGTGCGGCAGCCCCGGATCCGGGCCTCCCGGAGGAGCCGGGTCAACAGCGGCCGGTAGACGATATCCATCACCAGGGAAAAGCGGTCCAGCAACTCCGGTTCCAGGGGCAAACCGTGGAGGTCCGGGGCCATGCCCACGGGTGTGGCGTTGATGAGGATGGAGGCCGGGCATTGACCCAGGGACCTCAGCGGTATGGCTTCCACCGCCAGTTCCCGGGCCAGGGCCTCGGCCCGGGGCCCGTCCAGGTCGGTGATGGTGACCTTGCCCCCGTTTTCCAGGATGCCGAAGGCAATGGCCCGGGCCGCGCCCCCGGCCCCCAGGAGCAGGACATGTTCTCCGGTAATGGCGGTTTCAGCCTTGAGTGCGGTCACCGCGCCCAGCCAGTCGGTGTTGTAGCCGGTGAGCCACCCCTCCCGGTTGACCACGGTGTTCACCGCACCCATGCGGCGCGCCAGAGGGTCTATTTCGTCCAGCAGGGGGATGATTTCTTCCTTGAAGGGGATGGTGACGCTGGCCCCGCCGATGGCCAGGCCCCTAATCCCGGCCACCGCCGGCCCCAGGTCGGTGACCGGAAAGGGCACGTACACCGCATTGATCCCCAATTTCTGGAACGCGGCGTTGTGCATGGACGGACTTAAAGAATGGGTCACAGGCCGTCCCAGGATGCCGTAGATTTTGGTGTGGCCGTTGATCATCAGGAAGCTCTCATCTGTCAGCGATCAGCTTTCAATTTTCTAAAAAGATTCAAGGCGATTTATTTGTCATTCTGAGGGAGCGGAGCGACCGAAGAATCTAGAGTGTAGGACTGCCAAAAGCCATGCAAACCTGATATAGCCCGTGAACATCTAGGTTCTTCACTCCGCTGCGTTCCGTTCAGAATGACACCATAAAAAAAACCCTAGCTGTTATCAGGTTACCAATTATATTAGAATGTTATAATTTTAACCGACCGCTGAAAGCTGACAGCTCTTTCACCTCAACAATTTCCACAGCCGACGGATTTCATTCACCGTCAACTGCCCCGGTGCGGACGCCCCCTTTTTGCTGAAGGGCGCAAAGGTCAGGTAGCTCCCCAAATATGGGGCCACCACCCGGGACCACTTCCCCGCCGCTCCCATGCAAAAGGCAATAATCTCCCGGCCCGCGGCTTTAGCTCGGGGGATGAGGGAGAGGACCTTAAGATTGTCTTCCGGCTCCCGGGCCTGGGTGACGATCTTCAGGATATCCGCGTCCCCGGCCAGCATCTCCGCCACCACTTCTTCCAGCCTGGTGGAATCAGGGGTGCCGGAGAAATCGTGCCAGGAGAGAATAATCTGCGCCCTGCCCCGGCGGCTCGAGATCTCCCGCCGCCAGGCGGCGTCCGCGGCCAGTTCCAGGTCCAGGCAATCCGCTCCCAGGGCCAAGGCCTCCTCCAAAAGCCGGCGGCGGTCGGCCTCGGGGCCCCGCCACTGCCCGCCCTCGCTCGCCAGGCGATTGGTGGCGATGACCTTGCCGGGCCGGGTGCGGAAGAGGCGCTTAAGGTCCGGCTGCTCCAGGTAATCCAGGCGGAGCTCGGTCCAAAAGCCCCGGCGCGCGGCCCGCAAGTACAGGTTCCGGGCCCGGCGGAGGTTGCTTTCCACTACCGGCACGCAGATGCGCGGAGACCTGTTTTCTGTTTTCTGTTTTCTGTTTTCTGTATTTTGAAGTGGCATAGTAGTCCTGCTTGGATAAGTTCAAAGTTTAAAGTCCAAGGTTCAAAGTTTAAAAACCTAGGACCGTATACCCGAAACAGAAAACCGAAAACAGTAAACAGAAAACTGTCTTTAACTGGGATTCTCCACCCCCGCGGCCTGGGGGAAGGAGCCCAGGAGCTGGAAATGGGCGCTCAGGGCTTCGATTTCCGTCAGGGCCGCGCGCACCTGTTGGTCCTCCTGGTGGCCGTCGATGTCCACGAAAAAGAGGTAGCGCCAGGCCTCGGTTTTGGCCGGCCGGGAGACGATGCGGGTCATGTTGATGCCCCGGTTGGCTATGGGCTGCAAGGTTTTGTAAAGGGCCCCGGGGATGTTATCCACCGCGAAGATGATGGAGGTCTTGTCCCTGCCGGTGCGGCCGGGAGATTCCGGGCCGATGACAAAGAAGTGGGTGACGTTTCCCGGATGATCTTCAATGCGCCGCTCCACCACCCGCAGGTCATACAGGGACGCGGCCGTGGCGCTGGCAATGGCCGCGGCGTTGGCATTCTTGGCGGCTTTCTGGGCCGCCACCCCGGTGGAGGCCACCTCGATGATGGGGATCTCCGGGAGATGGGCGGCCAGCCAGCGGCGGCATTGGCCGTAGGCCTGGGGGTGGGAGTAGATCACTTCGATATCCTGCGCCTGTCCGGACTTGGACACCAGGTCGTGGGACACCTCCAAAAAGGTTTCCCCGCAGATCTTCAGAGAGGTCTCCACAAAGTGGTCCAGGGTGTCGTTGACCACCCCTTCCGTGGAATTCTCGATGGGCACCACCCCGTAATCGTAGTTGCCTTTCTCCACTTCCGCAAAGACCTCATGGATGCTGAGCAGCGGCCCGAAGCGGGTGGAGCCCCCGAATTTTTTCAGGGCCGCGAGATGGGAGAAGGTGGCCTCCGGCCCCAGGAAGGCCACGCTCAAGGGGCTCTGGATCTGCCGGGAGGCGGAGATGATCTCCCGGAAGATATTTTTCAGGGCCGCATGGCTCAAGGGCCCGGGGTTGAGACGCAGCAGGTTGGCGATGACTTCTTCTTCCCGCTGGAAATCCAGGGTGCGCTGGCCCTGGCGGTTCTTGATGCGGCCGATGGCCTGGGCCAGGGTCTGGCGGCGGTTGAACAGGGAGAGCAGTTCCTGATCCAGGGCGTTGATCTGCTGGCGCAATTCCTCTTTTTCCGTCATAACTCCGCTCCGAAAGGGGTGCCAAAATCGGTGGCACAGGCTTTCCAGCCTGTGCGGATTAACGTGGCAGGCGGGACGCCCGCCCTACCATCTCATTTCTCCAGGATGGTTTCCTGGACCTTGTGGCCGAAGTGGCGGCCTGATTCCTCCAGGGCCACCAGGACTTCGTCCCCGGGCTGCAGGGTGACGATGGATACCGCTTCCCCGTTGGGCCGGGTGAGGCGGATGGTCTCCGCATTTTGCAGGATGGTGGTGACCTCCTGGCCGGCCGCGCTCGCGGCCACCAGCATCAGGGGGCGGCGTTCCACCTTCACCCGGCCCACCACCGCAGGCCAGGTGTGGCCCTGGTGGTTGACCACCAGCACCTCGTCCCCCGCGGCCAACTCCCCCAGGTACCGGGTCTTGCCCCCGGGCACCCGGATATAGGCGTGCACCGGCCCGGCATTGACCCTAAAGGGCCGGGGCGCCACGTAGGGGTTTTCCAGGGATTCCGCGTGCACCAGGAAGAGCCCCCCCGAGGAGTTGCCCACCAGCATGCCTTCCCCCAGCCCCATGTTGGCGCAGGTGTCCACGCAGACCCGGTCCCCCATCCCTAAGGCCTTCAGGCCGGTGATGCGGGCCACTGCCAGCTCCGCCGGGGGCGAGGCTTCCTTGACCAGGCGGGCGATCTTTTTGATCACGCCGACGTCCCGGCTGGTGACCACCAGGCCGTCCACGCCCTTCTCCAGGACTCCCAGAAAGGTCCGGGCCGCGTCCGGATCAGCGGTTTCCACCCAGAGGTTGCCGCCCTGGGCCACCAGGTTCTCCAGGGGGATGACGGTCCAGTCCGGGGTGCGCACCACCACCGGCCCCTGGCGGCAGAGCCGGATCACCTCTGCTTCCTGGTCCATGCCGGTGATGGCCACTTCCTGGACGTCCTTTCCCGGTACCAGGTCCCCATCCGGGGCCACCACCTTAACCAGCCCCAGGGCCTTCACCTCCTGCACCCGGCCCTCGGGCACCCAGAGAGCGTCCGCGCCGGATTCCAGCGCGGTGGTGACCAGATCCTTATCCCAGGGGTCCACTTTGACCCATAGTTGTTTCATGATTTTTCCTTTGGAAAAGCTGTCAGCTTTCAGCTTGTTAAAGGGCGGCACAGGCTTTCCAGCCTGTGCCAGCGCCGGCTAAAGCCTGCGGCTGCCACTCTTTTAACGAAAAACGAAAAACGAAAAACCGTTTTTCAAACCGCCTTTAAGAACGACAACGCCTCTTCCACGCTGCTGTTCTCGTGCACCAGCAGGCTGATGGCCCCCACCATGCGGCTGGGGTCCCGGTGCTGGAAGACGTTGCGGCCGATGGACACCCCCGCGCCCCCGGCCTCGATGGCCCCCTTCACCATTTCCAGGATCTCCCGGTCGGAGCTCATCTTCGGCCCCCCGGCGATGACCACCGGCACCGGACAGCCCCGCACCACCTTGCGGAAGGATTCCACGGAACCGGTATAGGAGACCTTGACGATGTCCGCACCCAGCTCTGCGCCCAGACGGGCCACGTGCATGATGACGTTGGGGTCGTATTCGTCCTTGATTTTCTCCCCCCGGGGATACATCATGGTGAACAAGGGCATGCCCCATTCCCGGCACTCCCGGGCCACCCAGCCCAGGTCGGCCAGCATCTCCCTCTCCGAGCCGTTGCCGATGTTGATGTGGATGGAGACCCCGTCCGCGCCCAGCTTGATGGCCTCTTCCACCGTGCACACCAGGGTCTTGGCGTTGGGAAAGGGCGACAGGGCCGTGGACCCGGACAGGTGGATGATCAGGCCCACGTCCTTGCCCCGGCGGCGGTGGCCGCCCTCCACCAGGCCCTTGTGAATGACAATGGCGTTGGCCCCGCCGCTGGCCACCTGGTTGACGGTGGTCTTCATGTCAATGATGCCCTCGATGGGGCCCACCGTCACCCCGTGATCCATGGGCACGATCACGGTGCGGCCGGTCTCCCGGTTCAAAATGCGCTCCAGGCGAATGCTTTTACCGATCACTTCGTCCTCCTTGTCCGCGGCGGGATCATGTTTCGGGAGACGCCCACCGCCAAAAAAAAAGCCGTGGTCGCCTCGCCTGCGCCACGGCTTTTAAAAGATTTTCTGGGTTGTTTAGGGTCTTTTAAAAGTCGAGGCGCACTCCGGCCCGGTAAAATAATAATAGCTAAAATAAAAATACCGGCACCAGCTTAACTGCAACATTTGCTGTCCTCGACTCCCTAACCTTTTCCAATAAAATATCCGCCCCCCCATGTCAAGGAAAAAATTATGCTATATAATCAAAACATCAGGGGCCAGGGATCAGGGATGAAATAATCTTAATTTTCCTGACCCCTGACCCCTGACCCCTTAAAAGGAGCCTATATGCCCCGCATTGACGATTATAAAGCGGCCATCGCCCTGGCTGTGGCGGAGTTGCAAAAGATCAATCCCCAGCGTCTTTCCGGTCTGAGCCGCTGTGAATATGGTTATGAAGATACCCGGGAGTGGCTCATCGTCCCCTATTTCGGCCAGCCCCGCCTGGTCTCCTGGCCGGAGGTGCGGGTCAATCCCCCGGAAGGCCAGGGGGAGCTGCCCCTGACCGAGCAGATCCTCATCCTCCATTACCTGCTCCACACCAGCGGCGAGCCCCTGAGCGGCCGGGAGATCGACTTTCGCAGCGTGCCGGAGGGGGGTTTTTACTGGTCCGCGTTCGTCTCCCGGGCCAAGAAACCTTTGCTGGAGACCTTCGGCCACGACCTGGAACTCTACCTCAAAGTGGCCGAGGCCCTGGGCGGGACCATCGGCACCCAGGGGGACGCCTCCGCCACCTACCAGGCCTTCCCCCTGGTGCCCATCACCCACGTCCTCTGGCGGGGGGACGAGGAATTTCCTCCGGAGGCCAATATCCTCTTTGACGAGACCATCCCCAGCCACCTGTCCACCGAAGACATCGCCGCCCTGGCCGGCTCCTCCGTCTACCGCCTCATGGCCGCGGCCTACAAGATGCGGAAGAGCCATTGATACCAAGTTGCCATCAAAGAATCTCTCTTTTTAGTGGGCTTTCTAAGGGAAATTAATGAAAGAAAAATCAACTGATATATAGCAGCTAGCCTCTGCTTCCGGGGCGGCCGTCCCTTGGCCCCTCCGGGCTGCAAACAAAAAATGGCAGGGCCGTTGCCGACCCTGCCGTGGTGATATGGCCCTACCCTTTGGGCTAATTGTCGAGCTTTGAGAGACGGCGCGGTGCTTCCCGGTTTTGGGCCACCAGGGCCGACAGCGCCCTGACTTGCTCCTTCAGGGCTGATAATTCTTTCACTTGCTCCTTTAAGCCTGACAATTCCTTAGTTTGCTCTTCCAGGGCCTGGATCTTTTTCTCCTGCTCCCGCACCAGCCGGTGCTGTTTCTGGACCTCGTTCAGGAGCATGGCGTTGACCAGGTGGTAAGCCACCGCCTGGGGCTGGCCGGTTTTGGGGTCGTACTGCACCAGCTCCGGATAAACTTGGGCGACCTCTTCGGCTATCAGGCCGTATTGCCGGGTGCGCGGCCCGCTGGCATATTCAGGCTTGAAATGGAAGGTTACCGGCCGCAGCTGCATCAGGCCGCGGCTGGCCTCGCCCATGTCCTGTATATTATCCTTGTAGCGGCGGGAGGAGGTGACGGTGCCCAGCTGGCCATCGGCCTTCACATAGACAGGAACCGCGCTGCTGACATAGGTGGAAGCGATACCGGCAATGAAGGTTTTGGACTGGTAGCTGTTGCCGATCCTGATGGTGTTAGATTCGGTGAGGGAGCCCGGACTGACGTCCTGGCCGATATAGATGTTGGAATTGCCCGTAAAGAAATCCGCAGGATTGCGGTTATAGCCGGCATTTTGGCCCAGGGCGGTATTGCCGTGGCCAAGACTCCTGTTGAGTGCGTATGTTCCCACTGCGGTGTTGTAGTTGCCGGTTTGGTTAGAACCAAGCGCTTCATTTCCCGCAGCGGTATTCTCATTTCCAGTGCTGTTGACACCCATCGCACCCCACCCGTTTGCAGTGTTGTGATTGCCGGTGGTGTTAGAGGACAGCACACCCCACCCGCTGGCGGTGTTGTGATTGCCGGTGGTGTTAGAGTACAGCGCCTGATACCCGTTGGCGGTGTTACCAATGCCGGTGGTGTTTAAGTGGAGAGCGGCCACGCCGCTGGCGGTGTTGCGCACACCCGTACTGGTGGCATTAAAAGCGTCTTTGCCAATCGCGGTATTATCCCAAGTCGTAATTATGTTGGGATTTCTTACCGGGATCACATAGAAGCCATCGTCACCCCAGGCTGAGCCGCATAACCCCGCCAGGCCCAGCACCACCACGGCCAGTTTCCAAAACCGGTTTCCAGGTCTCATGGGTTTTTTCCTTCCTTAACAATGAAATCGGCCAGACTGATTTGCTGATCCGGATAATGATAGTCTAGTGTTACGTTCCACAAATAGTGTGATATAAATTTTGCCCCTCTTGATTGCCAGGCATTCTAACCCGGATAATTCACCGGGTGGCAAGGACCCTGGTGGCGCAGGCTTTCCAGCCTGCGCAAAAAACACTCTGCTTTTTTGGGCTTTTCGATTTAATTAGAA
>JAGVAH010000119.1 GCA_020060385.1 Syntrophobacterales bacterium
AGCCTGCGCAAAAAACACTCTGCTTTTTTGGGCTTTTCGATTTAATTAGAATTATTAATAAGTTGTCGTGCATTTCGAAAAGTTCATGAATAAGGCGGGTTCGGTCGCTCCGCTCCCTCAGAATGACAAGTTGGAGGACTTTCGCAGAGGTCTCGACTTGGTATCAAACACCGCGTGGGAACGAGGTGAATAAGGCTGGCTGGTGGGGCGGGCCTCCGGGCAGTGGGGCGGGCGTCCCCGCCCGCCGACCTCTAGCGGCGGCCAGGGACGGCCGCCGCACCAAGTCATGCTCTGTGCCTAGTTTCATTCTGAAACATATGGAATTATACAAAGATTATAGCAAGTTAAATATTTTATCCCCGCAGTATTGGCTTTCTTCTCCAGGAAATACTTTTTCAAATTGAAACAAGGTTCTCTTTAACCATCCCCCCCATTTTTATATCTCCCTGATTTTCCATTTAATTTCCTCCTGGCCCGGGGCCTGCATATCTGTGAGGCAGCCACGAGGTGATGATGAGCAAAAGAGTAGTCGTTGCGGTGTATTTACAGGAGCCCACGCCTTGGGCTGTGCAGTACGCCCTGGGCCTGGCCGGGCGTCTGCAAATCCCCCTCACCTTGCTGGCGGTGGCTCCGGATACCGGCCCCGGCGGGCCAGTCCCTGAGAACCTGGCCGGGGGCCATCTCGACGCCGGCCAGAGGCAGTGGTTGGACCAGATAATGAGGCAGGGCCGGGAAGCGGGAGTCAACCTGGAACTTTTTTGGGCCGCCGGGCCTTTTCCCCAGGTCATCTTGGAATTCGTGGGCTCCCGGAGCGATATCCAGTTCCTGGTCATCGGCGTGGGGGACCCGTCGCCCGCAACTGCGGGGGACAAGCCGGGGCTGGCTTTGAGCAGGCTGCACCAGGTTTTTACCGGGGAGATCCTGATGGTGCGGGAGCAGGGCAGGATCACCAACCTGTCGGAGATGCCCATCAAAACCAAAGGGAGGGAATCTTAGGGATGTGGAACCTATATCTGCCTGTTGCCGGCACTAGCCTCAATATTGTGCTTCTCTTCGGCCTGGGGGGGGCCGTGGGCTTCCTCTCCGGACTCTTCGGGGTGGGGGGCGGCTTTTTGATGACGCCCCTGTTGCTCATGGTGGGCATCCCCTCCACCGTGGCCGCGGCCAGCGACTCCAACCAGATCGTGGCCGCGTCCACCTCCGGCACCTATGCCCATTGGCGCATGGGCAACGTGGACTTCAAGATGGGGTTTCTGCTCCTCATCGGCGGCGTGCTGGGGGGCACCCTGGGGGTGCAGATCATCAAGGTGCTCCGGGCCATGGGCAACGCCGATTTTGTCATCAAGATCACTTATGTGCTCATGCTGGGCATCGTCGGCATTTATATGTTCCTGGAAAGCCTCCAGGCCCTCCGCAAGAAAGGGGTCATGGAGGCCAAGCGGATGGAGCCGGGCCAGCCTTCCATCTATGTGCGCCTGATCCAGGCCCTGCCCTGGCAGATGCGCTTCGAAAAATCCGGGGTCACCTTTTCCGTGCTCCTGCCCCTGATCCTGGGAATTCTGGTGGGAATCCTGGCGGCCATCATGGGGGTGGGGGGCGGCTTCATCATGGTGCCGGTGATGGTCTACATGCTGCGCATGCCCATGCACGTGGTGGTGGGCACCAGCCTCTTCCAGATCCTCTTTACCTGCATCAATGTCACGGTCATGCAGTCCATCACCAACCACAACGTGGATCTGGTCCTGGCCGTGATTCTTTTGGTGGGCTCCACCCTGGGGGCGCAAATCGGGGCCAAGCTGAGCCGGCGGCTGCATGCGGACCAGCTCAAGATCCTGCTGGCTTCCATTGTGCTCCTGGTGATGGTGCAAATCCTGGTGAGCCTCATTCTCACCCCGGCCCAGCTTCTGGCCTATAAAGGAGGACACTGATCATGCTACGGCCCGGCAAAGGTTGGCGGTGGTCAGGGGTCGCCTTGTTTTTTGGCTTGGCACTGGGAGCTTACGGAGCCGCGCAGGCAGCCGCGCCGGAGTTCCAGGTTACCCCGGACGCAGTGGAGGTGGGCTCCTTTTTCGAAGGCGCACAGGTGGAACTCCAGGGAGCCATCCCCCCGGGGGCCACCGCGGTGGTGGAGGTGCTGGGGAGCACGGCCAGCGAAGCCCTGCTCCGCAAGGGCCGGCGGGGCGGCCTGTGGATGTCGGTGGGGGAGATCCGGGTCCATAATGCCCCCTCCCTGTACCTGGTGTTGAGCAGCTCCCCCCAAATCCCGGAACTGACCGGCCAGGAAACGCCCTGGGGCATTGCCGCCTTGCAGCGGAAAGTAAAATTCGGCGGCCGCATCGAGCCAGGGGAGCAGGCCAAGTTTTTCCGGGAATTTTTGGAGCTGAAAAAGCATGAGAAGGTCTACGGGATTCTGCCGGGGGGGCTGAAAGTCTCTCCCGCCCAGGGGGGGAAGAGCGCCATCCGGGGGATCATCCCCCTGCCGGCCAAGGTGCCTGTGGGCAAGTACCAGGTAAAGCTGTCGGTCATCCAGGATGGCCGTCTGCTGTCCTCCCAAGAAAAGGTGTTAGAGGTTAAGCTGGTGAGTTTCCCGGCCATGCTCCGGGACCTGGCCCAGCAGCAGGGCGCGCTCTACGGGGTGCTGGCGGTGATCATCGCCATTGCCACCGGCTTTCTCATGGGCTTCCTCTTTAAAGGGAAAACCGGGCATTGAGGTCCGGAGCCTCTGTTATTTCAGGGCGGTAAGACTTATGATGTTAAAAGCTATGGCAAAATTTATTTTCAACGTCAACTTGAATCAGACAATGGGGTTTGGGAAGGGAAAAAATCATCCTCCCCTTTTCTATAGGGGGGGGCAGGGGGGGATTATATAAGCGCTTGATAATCCCCTTAAATCCCCCTTTAAAAAGGGGGACTTACCACCTTTATTTCCAGCCTTGTGCGGGTTGAGGATGTATGGGTAAGCCCATACCTGTAAAAGAAGGATAAGGCGGTGTTGGCGGCACTTCAGAAACTCTGGCGCAAAGTCTTTAAGCCCCCGGAGGACCTGGTGGCCTTTCCGGAGGTCTTTGAGCATTTCCAGGAGTTGCTGCAGGATCACCAGAAGGTGATGGAGATCATCGCCGATCTGGGGGAAAAATCGGGCGGGGATTTCATCTTCGACCGCAAATATCTGCAGGACAGCGTCAATGAGCTCCACGTCCTGCTCCTGCAACTGGTGAAGGGGTTGAATTTGATTTCTTCCAACCGCTACCCGGATCTTTACGCCACCCTGGACCGCATCTTTGTGCCCCTGGAAACGGAACTCCGGGGCCGGCTGAGCCTGGCCGCGGAGATGCCCTACACGATGGCTCTCAAGGATCTGCCCGTGGATCATCCCGAGTTGACCGGGGGCAAGGCGGCCAACCTGGGAGAGATCAGTCAAAGGTTGCACCTGCCGGTGCCGGCGGGTTTCGTCATCACTACCAGGGCCTACCGCCATTTCCTGGAGCAGAACCAATTGGAAAGCCGGACCCATGCCCTGATCAGCGCCCTGCTGGCCGGGGAGGCGGATACCGCCAATACTTCCCGGCAACTGCAGTATGGCTTTCTGGCCGGAGTGGTGCCCCAGGAAGTGGGCCGGGAAATCCGGCGCCGCACGGAAAGCGCCCCTTTCTGGGCGGTGCGCAGCAGCGCCCACGGGGAAGACAGCGAAGTCTCCTTTGCCGGACTCCATGAGAGCCTGATGCAGGTGCCGGCCCGGGGGGTGCCTGACGCCTACAAGAAAGTCCTGGCCAGCCTCTTTTCCCCCGCGGCCCTGAGCTACCGGCGGCAGCTGGACATGCTGGGGGAGGAAGCGGCCATGGGGGTGCTCTGCCAGGAGGTCATTGCCAGCCGGGCCAGCGGAGTGGTGCATACCCTGGACCCGGAGGCTCCGGATGCCGGCTGCCTCCTCATTTACGCCTATCCCGGGTTGGGGCGCCAGGTCATGGACGGCCGGGCCCGGCCTGACCGCTTTGTGGTGGAGAGGCAACACCCCCACCTCCTCAGAGCCAGGGACATCTTCCCCAAGAAAAAATACCTGCGGCCGGCCCCGGGCGGCGGCGAAGAAGAGGCCGAACTGGCCCCGGAGGACCGGGAGCGCCCGGCCATCGGCGAGGAAACGGTGGAGACCCTGGCTCGCTGGGCCATGACCCTGGAAAGATATTTTAAGCGTCCCCAGGATATCGAGTGGGCCCTGGATGAGGCCGGCCAGGTCTGGGTGCTCCAGTCCCGGCCCCTGGGCCTCCAGGAAAGCGCGGCCACCCCGAAAGTGGAAATTGCCCAACTGGAGGCGCAGTATCCCTTGCTGCTGCAGGATCAAGGGGTGGTGGCCCACGCCGGGGTGGGCTCCGGGCCGGTCTGCCTGGTGCAGGCCGACGACGATCTGGCCCGCTTTCCCGAAGGTGCGGTCCTGGTCACCCGCTATACCGCGCCCTGGCTGGCCCGGGTGGTGCCCCAGGCTGCGGCCATCGTCTCCGAGAGAGGTTCCCCGGCCGGGCATCTGGCCACCATCGCCCGGGAGTTCCGGGTGCCCACCCTGGTGGGGGTGGAAGGGGCCACGGACGTGCTGAAGGAAGGGATGGAAGTCACTGTGGACACCAATAACCGCCTGGTCTTTGGGGGCCGGGTCCAGGAACTGCTGCGCTATGAGCTGATGCAGTCCACGATCTTTGAAGACGCCGCGGAATTCCGCCTGCTGCGCCGCCTCCTGAAGCGCATCGCCCCCCTGAACCTGGTGGACCCAAAGGATCCGGAATTCACCCCGGCAGGCTGCCGGTCGGTGCACGACGTCATCCGCTTCGTCCATGAAATGGCGGTGCAGGAGCTGATGGACCTGCCCCGCTTTCTGAAACGCTTTAAAGGGGCGCAACTCTGGACCCTGGTGTCGGTGATCCCCATCGGCTTAAAGATCTGGGACCTGGGGGGCGGCATCGATCCGGATGCCAGGGGCAGCGAAGTGACCGCGGCCCAGATCACCTCCCAGCCTCTAAAAACTCTGTGGGAAGGGGTCTGCACCCCGGGGATGTGGAGCACGGAGCCCATTCAGGTGGACTTTTCCGGCTTGATGTCCAGCCTTACCCGGACCACGGAAGCCGCGACCGCGGCCGGGTTTAATCTGGCGGTGATCACCGGCACCTACCTCAATCTCCACCTGCGGTTGGGCTATCACTTCAACCTGGTGGACGTGCGCATGGACCCCGATCCCCATCACAACCATATCTACTTCCGCTTTGTGGGGGGGGTGACGGACCTGACCCGCCGCTCCCGGCGGGCCCGGCTCCTGGCCGACATCCTCAGCAAATATCATTTCAAGGTGGATACCAAAGGGGATCTGGTCATCGCCCGCATCCTGCACCTGCCCCAGGAGGAGATCCGGCGGCGCCTCCTGGTGTTGGGCCAACTCATCGGCTTTACCCGGCAACTGGACATGCAGCTGAAAAGCGACGAAGACGTGCCGGTCTTTATGGAAAAATTTCTTGGGGGCCTCCAACCTCTAGGGGAGCCGGAAGGGCCTTAAGGAGGAAATCATGGCTGAGAACAAGTTAAGAATCTTGATCCTGGATGACGAGCCCATTGTCTGCAAGCGCCTGAAGCCTTCCCTGGAGAAGTTGGGCTTCGAGGTGGACACCTTCACCCGCAGTTTCGAGGCCATGCAGGCCGTGGAAAAGGCCCGGTATGACATCATCGTCACCGACCTGAAGATGGAAGGCATGGACGGCATGCGCTTCCTCCAGGAGGCGAAAAAGCTCTATCCGGAAACGGAAGTGATTGTCATCACCGGCTTCGCCACCATGGAGACGGCCAAGGAGTCCTTCAAGAAAGGGGTCTTCGATTTCATCGCCAAGCCCTTCAACCTGAATGAGATCCAGAAGGTGGTGCAGCGCGCCGCGGAGAAGATTCGGAGCGCGGCCCAGTAAAGATAGTTCAAAGTTCAAGGTTCAAAGTTCCAAGTCAAGACCGCGGCTCCCGGGAAATGGGTGAGTCAATGGCTCAGGGATGAATGGAAGAGAAAAAAGGAGGAATGACCTGTGATCAAGGCATTGGTCTCCATTGATGTGGACCTGGCCGCCAGTCGGACCATCCGGTTCGCCTGCCAATTGGGTTATTTTATGCCGGTGGAGTTGCACCCGGTGTACATCAAGGAATCTCCCTCCCGGGAGTTATCCATCGGTTCGGGTTGGGCCCGCCATCACTGGGAGCAGGAGCTCGTCCAGGAAGGCAAAAAAGAGATTGCCGAGTGGATGGCCTCGGAGATCGACTACAGCCCCGAGGTCAAGGTGATGGAGCCCCGGGTGGTCTGCGGGGACCGGGACGCGGAACTGCTGCGTTTCATGGAGGCGGAGTCCTTCGATCTTTACGTGGAGGGGGCGCGCTTTCCCTGGAACCAGGCCATGCTTTACCAGAAGATCCATTCCCGCCTCTTCCAGAGGACGCAGATGCCCATCGCCCTGGCCCCGGTCTTGCGGAAGATACATAAACTTCTGGTCCCTTGCCTGGACGCGGCCGGCACCCGGGCCCTGGGGCAAGTGTTGCCCCAACTCTGGTCGGGCTGTTCCATTCCGGTGGCCCTGTCTCTGCTGCAGGGACAGGAGGCGGTCCTGCAGCCGGAGGCGCAACGGGTCCGGGAAGCCCTGGAGCAGGCCTCCTGCCAGGTGGGGCCGGAAGAAGTCTTTACCAACTTCCCGGCGCCGCCCCCGGATGAGTATCTCCGGGAGTACGGCCTGATGGCCTTGGCCCTGGAGCGGGGCAGCCACAAGGACAATCCCCGGCTGGCATGGCTCTCCCAGTTCAAGGCGCCTCTGCTCCTGGCGCTTTACTAACCGCGGGAAGATGGAAAGGGGAAAGTCATGAGAATCCTGTTTGCTGGAGATGAGCACCCCTACAGCGCTTACGCCCTCAAGGAAGCGGCGAAGCTGGCCATGAACACCTGGGCCGAGATGACCCTGCTGGGGATCCAGCCCGGGGGCGGGGCTAATGCGCCGGTGAACCCGGCCTTGAACCTTGCCCTCACCCGCTACCGGGAATCTTTCCTGGAGGCCTGGGAAGGGGAGGGCTCCCCTTATGCCCTGACCAACTGGCAATACGACTGGGTCCCTCTCAAGGAGGGGGTCCTGGAGGAGAGGCTGATCTGCAGGAGCAGCAAGAAAGATTTCAAGGTGAGGTTACGGCTGGGGAACGTGGCCGGGGGCATCCTGGCGGAGGCCCGGGAGGAGGGCTGCGATCTCATCGTCCTGGGATGCTCCCGGGGCGGCGCCTGCCAATGGGCCGGCACCCCGGGGGTGCCCCAGAAGGTGGCCGCGGACGCGGATTGCTCCGTGCTCCTGGTGAAGGAGGAACAGCCCATCACCAGGATTCTGGCCTGCCTGGACCAGACCCACGTCAGCCAGTCCTCCCTGGAGATCTTGAACCAGATGGTCACCCTCCACGGGGCCCAGTTGGAGGTCATCGGCCTCATCCCGGAGGCCGGGCTGAAAAAGGAAGTCTACACCCGCTTGATCGAAGTGGGTGATTATTACCAGGAGCGCAACATCAAGGTCACCACCCGCATCACCGAAATCGCGGATTTTGAGAGCTTAATCGCCCGGGAGACCCAGCAGGACCTGCTGGCCCTGTGGATGGGCAAGAAGTCCCTGTTGCCGCGTTTCTTCCCCCGGGATTGGGTGGGCCGTTTTGTGGCCAAGTCCCAGACTTCGGTGATGGTCATGCGCTAATAGGTTGGGGAAAATATCTGCATATGGAAATTCAGAGCCTCTTAAAAAAAAGGCTTCGTCTAATCAGGCTCATAAGCTATTTTTCAACTGACTGCTTAAAAATGGCTTTCCTGGAAAATTTTCTCCGAGGCGGTTAAGGAGGGAGGCGTTATGAAGATTCTGGTGGGGGTGGACAAAAGCGAAGAATCGCAACTGGCCCTGCGCTATACCTGTCATCTGCTGGAACATTTTCCCGCGGAGGTGGACGCCCTGTACGTCAAACCCGATGTGGCGGAGATGGCCGGGGAAGGGGCTTACGCGCCTTTTACCACCAGGAAGGAGATCGAGCGGCAGGTGGAGCGGGAGGCCGGCTCGGTGGTGGAAGAGATTATCGAGGCCTGCGAAGTCTGTCTGGGGGGAAAAATTCCCTGCGAACCCTGGGAAGGGGAGGGCGACCCTGCGGAGGAGATCCTGCGCCTGGCGGACGAAGGGCGCTACGATATGATCGTCCTGGGGGGCAGCGACCGCTCCGCGTTGAAGGGCCTGCTCCTGGGCGCGGTCTCCGCCAAGGTTTTGCATTACGCCAAGCAGCCGGTCCTCATCGTCCGCAATTACCGGGAAATCCAGCGCATCCTGGTGGCCTACCGGGGGTCCCATTGCGACCAGGGGGCCTTGGAATTTATCGCCCCCCTGTTCGCCAAACAGAAACCGGAAATCACCATCATGCACGTCCAGGAGACCGCGCGGGGGGAATCCCCGGAGTTCGCCGAGGCCTGCGTCATGAGCGGCCGGGAGACCTTGCATGAGCTGGGTTATGAGCCGGTCACCAAGACCACCCAGGGGGAATTCGAAGAAGAGGTCCTCAAGGAAGTGGCGGTGGGGCGTTACGACCTGGTGGTCCTGGGGGCCTACGGGCACCGCCTCCCCAAATACCTGCCGGTCATCAGCGACGAGGCCCTGACCCTGGCCCGTCTCACCACCCGGCCGATTTTAGTATTTAGAGAATTGGGGAAGGATTAAGGGACAACTTTGGCATAGTTCCAGGTTCAAGGTTCAAAGTTCAAGGTTAAGGGGCCTCCCGGAGACTTTTACCGGGTTAGGGGTGAGCCGAAGCCCATTAAGGACTGACTTACCAGGGCTGAACCGCGAAGCGCACAAAGGGCGATCTCCCCAGGGGTGGCAGGTGAGGCAGATTTAAAGAGATATCGCCAGAGGTCCCTTGAAATAAAAAGACAAGTTTTGGATGGCCTCCTGAACTTGTCTTTTTTATTGCCTAATTATTGGTGGAGCTGAGGGGATTTGAACCCCTGACCCCTTGAATGCCATTCAAGTGCTCTTCCAGCTGAGCTACAGCCCCAAGCCCAAAAGTTTTTTTAACAAAAGCGCCGGGGGCTGTCAAGTCCCCGGAAAACAAATCTTCCCCTCATCTTCCGGGAATTTTCCTCTCCTGCCCACGACCTTGGGAAGACGGCCAGGAGGGCTCTGGCCTGACCTGCCCGCCGCGGCCCATGGTGATAAGGGAGTAGGGGAGGGGGCCGAGAGAGGGGAACAGTCCCTCCACAGCCTGAAAAGCCTGGGCTGTCTGCCCCTGATCCCTGCCCCAATTTCTTTAATTCCAAACCAAGTCGAGAACTCTGGGAAAATCTCTCTTCTGTCATTCTGAACGGAGCGAAGCGGAGTGAAGAATCTAGGGTTCGAAGAACCGTAACCGGTTTGCCTGGCTCTTAACTGTCACCAACTCTAGATTCTTCGGTCGCTTCGCTCCCTCAGAATGACAAATCACCAGGACCTTCGCAGAAGTCTCGAGTGGTAATCTAAGGGCGCCCCATGGTAGGGGCGCAACCCCGCCTGCGCCCGCATTAGGGCGGACAACTGGGTGCGTGCCTACAGGAGAATTATCGTTTGGTGGCGACTCCGTATCAGGAGGTCGGCCAAGAGACCCAGGCGCGCGGGGAATTGAAGTTGACCGGGAATAACGATTATTCTATGATATTTTGGTTAATGGTGGCGGTATTTGGCTGAAAACCCGGTTCCGTAAGCTATTTCTACAATAAAAAGGCAGTGCATGTCCTCTAAAGAAAAGATCAATGTCCTCTTTGTCGTCAAACCCATACAATGGAGCGGTTCTGATCGAGTCTTGCTGGATCTGGCGACCCGTCTGAATAAAGAAAAATACCAGGTCATCTTTGCGGTCATCAGCCTTAACCCTGCCGACGAAGCTACTATTCCCGACTCTTTCCCCAAAATAATATTTGACATGCCCGACTTGCATGGCTGGCGGCAATTGCTTTTTTCCCTGCGCCTTTGTTGGGCGATACATAAATACAAGATCAAAATTATTCACATGAACAGTTACCATCCCGGGAATTATTGCCGGTTGGCTGCCTTTTGCATGGGGATGCCGGTGATCATCGACCACTGGCACGGGTTTAATCGCTTCAGTCTGAAAAGAAGGGTACTTTGCCGCCTTTATAATCATTTTACCGATCTCAGTTTCGTGGTTTCGGAGCTCGTGGGTAAATACATCCAGGAGCAATGCGGCACGGCCCCGGAGAGGATTCAGGTCCTTTATAACGGTGTGGATCTGGCCCAGTATCAAAACCAGGATTTGGCCGCCAAGGTCCGGCAGGAATTGGGACTACCCCCGGACCTGCCGGTGGTAGGGCTGGTGGCCCGCCTGGACCACCGGGCCAAGGGCCACATCGAATTGCTCCAGGCCCTGTCGCTCCTTAAAGACCGCCATACGGTGCACGCCTTGATGGTGGGGGGCGGCCGCCGCCAGGAGGAGATGCAGCAACTGGCGGCCTCCCTGGGATTGGCCCAGGTGGTCCATTTTTTGGGGAACCGCAAGGATGTCCCCCGGCTCCTGGCGGCCATGGATATTTTTGTCTTGCCCAGCCACAGCGAAGGGGTGTCCCTGGCGGTTCTGGAGGCCATGGCCGCGGGGTTGCCGGTGATCGTCAGCGAGGTGGGAGGGTTGCCGGAAATCGTGCAGCATGAAGACACCGGCCTGTTGATTCCCCCAAAAGACCCGGAGGCCCTGGCCCAGAGCCTGGCCCGGGTCCTGGAAGAGCCGGGCCTGGCCCAGAGGCTGGGGCAAAAGGCCCGGGAGCAGGTGCAGGAGAAATATTCCCTGGAGCGCCTGGCCCAAATCCTCAACCAGAGTTATGATGAATTGGTGCAGAGGAAGTTCCGAAATTCGGTTTAAGAGCTTTTAAATAGCAGCTTTCGGCAGGTAGTAAGGAAAAAATTTACCTCACCTTGATTCGTCTGGAATAATGACTGATATCCTTCAATCACCCATCAAAATCCTGCAACTCCTGGTGACCATGCCCGTGGGCGGGGCGGAGATCATGGTGGCGGATATCGCCACCTCTTTAGACCCGGAAAGATTTGCGGTGGTCACCGCCTGCCTGGGCCAGCCCGGGCCCATGGGGGAGGAGCTGCGCAGCCGGGGGCGGCAAGTTATCAGCCTGGGACTGGATATCAAACAGGCCGGGACCTTCAGCCTGGTGGGGCGGGTCCGGGAACTGCTCCAAGAAATCCGGCCGGATATCTTGCACACCCACCTGTACCACGCCAATCTTTACGGCCGCCTGGCGGCCCGGGGGCTGGGGCTGTCCGGGGTGGTGGCCACGGTCCACAATATCTACGCTCGGGTGAAGCTCCATCGCAGCCTGGCCAATTTCCTGCTGGCCCGGCTGTCCGATTATGTCCTGGTCTTCAGTCCCCAAGTCCGGGAAGACGTATGGCGTTACGATCTGGTGCCGGAGGCCCGGTTGCGGCTGCTGACTCCCGGCGTGCGTCTGAATGATTTGCACACCGGCGAGAGCAAAGAGGAGGCCCGGCGCCACTTGGGGATCAGCGGCTTTTGCCTGGGCAACGTGGCCCGCCTGGAGGAACAAAAAGGGCATGATGATCTCTTGGCGGCGCTGCAGCAGGTTAAGGGGTCGATTCCGGATCTGACGGTGCTGCTGGTGGGGGCGGGGAGCCGGCAGGAGTATCTCCAGGGCCTGACCCAGGAACTGGGTCTGTCCGAGGTGGTGCGCTTCCTGGGCACCCGCCGGGATATTCCCCGGATCCTGCGTGCCCTGGATGCCTTTATCATGCCCTCCCGCTGGGAAGGCATCCCCTTGACCCTGCTGGAGGCCATGGGTTGCGCCCTGCCGGTCATCTCCACCCGGGTGGGCCGGGCCCCGGAGATCATCCGGGACGGCGTCAACGGGCGGCTGACGCCGGTGGGAGAGCCCGCAGCCCTGGCCGCAGGCATCCTGGAGCTTTACCGGGAGCCCGGCAAAAGGGAGCAATGGGGGCAGGAGGCCCGGCGCACCGTGGAGGAAAAGTACACGCTCAAGCACTTTATGGAGCAGTTTGCAGCCATCTATCTGGAGCTTTACGAGCAGGGGAGGGGGCGGAGGGAGTGAGCAGTAAGCAGTAAGCAGTAAGCAGTAAGCAGTATGAAAGGAATGGCCTGCTAGTTTTTATTTTTTTACTGCTCACTGCTCACTGCTCACAATTAAAAAGCCCTTCGGCTACAAACCGCCAACAACCTTATATGTCAAGACCTAGCCGCACTTACACTATCCTGCACACCGAATCCTCCCTGGGGTGGGGGGGGCAGGAGCGGCGCATCCTGGCGGAAGCCCTGGCCATGCGGGCCAGGGGCCACCGCCTGCTCTTGGCCGGCGATCCCCGGGGGGAACTGCTGACCCGGGGGGAAAAGGCCGGATTTCCCGTGTTCCCCCTCAATTTCGGGGGCTGGCGCAACCTGGGCGCGGGCCTGGCTTTGCGGGACCTGGTGCGCCGGGAACGGGTGGACTTCCTCAACACCCACAGCTCCCTGGACTCCTGGGTGGGGATGCTGGCCCTGGCGGGCTTACCAAACCCTTTGCTAATCCGCACCCGGCACCTCTCCACCCCGGTGAAGTCCAGCTGGCCGACGCGACGCCTCTATCAGGCCCCTAAGGCCACCATCACCACCAGTGAAGGCATCAAGGCCTTGTTGCAGGAGCGGGTGGGTGTGGACCCGGAGCGGGTTTTTTGTATACCCACGGGGGTGTCCCTGACGGAGTTCGCGCCCCGGGAAGGAGATGCCGCCCTGCGGGACCGCTTGCAGATTCCGGCGGACTCTTTTCTCTGGGGCATGGTCTCCGTGCTCCGCTCCTGGAAGGGACACCTCTACGCCCTGGAGGCCTTGCGAGAGCTGTTGGATTCCGGAATACCAACCCATCTCCTGGTGGTGGGGGAGGGGCCGTACCGCAGCCTCATTGAGCCCCGGATTAAGGAATTGGGGTTGGAGGCTCAGGTGCGCCTGGTGGGCTACCAGGAGGAGGTGGCCCCCTGGCTGGCTTTGATGGAGGTGGTGGTCATGGCTTCCTACGCCCATGAAGGCGTGCCCCAGGCTGTTCTCCAGGCCCTGGCTTTGGGGAAACCCGTGTTGGGCACCACCGTGGGGGGCATCCCGGAGGTGATTAGCCCCGGGGAGACCGGCCTGCTGGTGCCCCCCAAGGATCCCCGGGCCCTGGCCGCGGCCCTGCGCCAGTTGCGGGAGCAGCCGCACCTGCGGGGGGAGATGGGTCGCCGGGGCCGGGAATTGGTAGTGCAAAAATACTCTTTGGAACAGATGGCCGCGGCGGTGGAGGCGGTGTATGATGGGGTGTGGGGGCAGTGAGCTGTCAGCTATCAGCTTTCAGCAGTCAGCTTAATGACTTAGAACAAGATATTGAATCTGAATCCAGTAACTTAGAATGTATGTATCATTAGAAACACACTGGCTGCTCCTGCTCATTGCCGGGTTCATCCTCCTTTGGGCCGGCTCTCTGGTTCTGGTGCGCCACTGGACCCGGGCCCGCCTGCTCCGGGCCTTGATGGAGCAGGAGGTCAACGGCATCGAGGCCACGGGCACCCTGGCGGAGGCGCCCCGGAGCGAAGACCAGGCGGCCCGGGAGATCATCCGCAGATACCGCCGCCGCTATCTCCTGAAGTTCTGGCCGGACACCCCCTTCAGCTTCCGGGTGGTCAACGACCTGGCCCTGGAGATGATCCAGGAGATCGCCGGGGTCTATTATCCCGGGGAGGAGAGGCCGGAACTCAAGGCCTCCCTCAAGGACCTGGTGGACCTGTATAACCGGGTGGGCGCCCGGCTCCAGGGCCTGATAGAGACCAGGGCCCTCAAACCCTTCCGGGATGTGGAAGTGCAGACGGTGCTGCGCTATCATGAGATGTACCGCAGCGTCAAGGACCACTGGGGGTATCAGTTCATCAAGCGGCACCACCTGGACAAGGTGGCCCGCTGGGGCTGGGCCGCCATCAATTACGCCAATCCCTGGTATTGGGGCCGTAAAGCGGCCTATGAAGGGAGCAAGGAACTGGCGGCCCGGGTGGCCCTGGCCCGGATCGCGGATATCGTCGGGGAAGAAGCCCGGTTGCTTTACGGCCGCCGGGTCTCCAATGCCAACTGACTTTTCCTGAACCATGCTGAAACTCCTGAAAACCCATTTCGGCTTCGATCAATTCCGGCCTTTGCAGGAGGAGATCATCCGGGAGGTGATGGCGGGGAGAGACGCCCTGGTGCTGATGCCCACCGGCGGCGGCAAGTCCCTGTGCTTTCAATTGCCGGCGCTGCTGCTGCCGGGATTGACCCTGGTTATTTCCCCTTTGATTTCCCTGATGAAAGACCAGGTGGACGCGCTCCGGGCCAATGGCGTGGCCGCGGCCTGCATCAACAGCACCTTGAGCCGGGGGGAGATTGTCAAAATCCAGACGGAGGCGCAGCAGGGGAAGATCAAAATCCTTTACGCCGCGCCGGAACGCTTGATTCTCCCGGAATTTCAGCATTTCCTGCAAAAAATCAAAGTCAGCCTCTTGGCCATTGACGAATCCCACTGTATCAGCGAATGGGGGCATGATTTCCGCCCCGATTACCTGAATCTGAAGATCCTGCGCGACCTCTTTCCCGGGGTGCCGGTGCTGGCTCTCACCGCCACCGCCACCCCCCAGGTGCGGGAGGATATCAGGGAGCAGTTGGCCCTGGAGCAGGCGAAACTCTTTATCTCCAGCTTCAACCGCCACAATCTCTTCTATACGGTGCTGCCGCAAAGGGAGGCCTACGGCCAGTTGCTGGAGATATTGGGGGAACACCGGCAGGAAGCCGCGATCATTTATTGTTTTTCCCGGAAAGACACCGAGAACCTGGCCGCGGATTTGCGGGGGGAGGGGTTCAAGGCCCTGCCTTATCACGCGGGCCTGGAAAGTGAGGAGCGTCGCACCAACCAAGAGAGTTTCATCCGGGACGAAGTGCAAATCATCACGGCCACCATTGCCTTCGGCATGGGCATTGACAAGCCGGATGTGCGCTTGGTGATCCACTATCATCTGCCGAAATCCCTGGAAGGCTACTACCAGGAAACGGGGAGGGCCGGCCGGGACGGACTGCCCAGCAAGTGTATCCTCTTTTACTCATCGGCGGATGCCGTGAAACAACAGTATTTTATCAAGCAGATAGAAGAGGCGACGGAACGGAAAAATGCCTACCGCAAGCTGGAGCAGATGGTGGCCTATGCGGAGCTGACCCACTGCCGCCGCCAGCATTTACTGGCCTATTTCGGAGAAGACTACCCCCGGGAGAAATGCGATGGCTGCGATATTTGTCTGTCGCCGCCGCAGGAATTCGAGGCCACCATCGTCAGCCAAAAGATCATGTCCGCGATTGTCCGCACCGGGGAACGCTTCGGCATGAATCATGTTATCGAAGTGCTGCTGGGGTCCAAGAATAAAAATATCCTGGAACGGGATCACCACCGGCTCTCGGTGTACGGCATCGTGGATGACTTTTCCAAGGAAGATTTAAGGCGCATTATCAATCAATTGGTTTCCAGAAACCTGATCGACAAGCGGGGCGAGGCATATCCGGTTCTGGCCCTAAGCCAGGAGGGACAGGATTTTTTAAGGACGCGGCAGAAGATTTGTTTGCCCAGGCCTATTGCCCCGGCCAAATTGTCGCCGGCCAGAGAGGCGGTGGACCGGGAATACGACCGGGAACTATTTGAGAAGTTGCGGGTCTTGCGGAAACAGATCGCGGATGCCCAAGGGGTGCCGCCCTTTGTCGTCTTTGGGGATCTATCCCTACGCCAGATGGCCGCCTATCTGCCCCAAAGTGAAAAGAGCTTTGCCAGGATCAGCGGCGTGGGTCAGGAAAAACTGAACAAGTACGGCAAAGTATTTACGGAAGTGATCAGCACTTATGCCGGGGAAAAGAATCTTCCGGAAAAAGGGGTGCCTCTGACCGGAACCGAGAAGTCCCGCCGCCTCAAACGGGAGGGATCGACTTATCAGGAGACCAAAAGACTGGTTCTGGAGAAAATGTCCCTCGAAGAGATGGCGGGGGTGAGAAATCTCACAGCCCGGACCATCCTGGCTCATATTGAAAAATTGGCGGCCGCGGGAGAAGAGATTGATCTGGCCTATTTACGGCCGGGGGCGGAGAGATTCGCCAAGATCAAGGCCGCCTTTCAACAAGCCGGCGGCCTGGCCCTATCGCCGGTGAAGGAGATGCTGGGCGAGGATTTTTCCTTTGAAGAAATAAGAATTGCCAGGCTGTTCATCTAGCGAGAGTTCCAAGTTCCAGGTTAAGTTAAGCAGCCACCGGCCAAAAGCTTGAAACTTGGAACTTGCTAAGGGAGAGATGAAAAAAAATCTGATCCAGAGCTTTAAAGGACACCTGATAAGCGCCTTGGCATCTTTGTGGTACCGCCTGGACCGGCGGCACCGGGAGATCGTCCGGCGCAACCTGGAGTTCGCCTATGGGCCGGAACTCAGCGCCGCAGAGCGGGAACGCCTGGCCCGGGGCGTCTTCCGCCATTTTGTCCTCTTCGGCTGGGAAGTCCTGGAGCTGTTGCTGGCGCCCCTGTCCCGGATTCGCCAAAAGGTGGTTATTCTGGGGGAGGAGCATTTGGCCGCGGCCCTGGCCCAGGGCCGGGGAGCCATCGTCATTGCCGCGCACGCGGGTAATTGGGAATATACGGTCCTGGGCTATAGCTTGCAGTACCGGCCCGAAGCGGTGGTGGGCCGGGAGTTGGACCATCCCTGGGGCCGGTCCCTGGCTCGGTACTTGCGGCAGCGGGGCGGCAACGTCATGGTGGACAAACAACGGGGCCTGAAGGCCATCCTGGTCCAACTGAAGCAGAACCGGTCCGTGGGCATCGTCATCGACCAGAACACCACTACGGAGGGGGGGCTGCTGGTGGATTTCTTCGGCAAGCCGGCCCGCACCACCCCGGTGGCCGCGCTCCTGGCCCGGCACCGGGATATTCCCGTGCTGCCGGCCTTTTCCCGGCGGCTGGCCGACGGCAGGCACCTGATGGTCATCTTTCCTCCCCTGCCCATGGAAAAGACCCGGGATGCGGAAGCAGATATCCTCCGGCACCTTAAGCTCCAGAGCCGGGCCGTGGAAGCCTGGGTGAGGGCCTGCCCGGAGCAGTGGCTCTGGCTGCACCGCCGCTGGAAGAATCAGTTTCCGGAAATTTATGAATAAGAGGGGCCAGGGGTCAGGGGTCAGTAGTTCAAGGTTCAAAGTTGATGGAGGATAAGACACCACGCAGCAAATGGTGGCGGGCGGGGACGCCCGCCCTACGACCGCAGACTACCCTAAAGGTGAAAGGATAATGAGCGTGGAAAAGAAGGCGATGCTGGCGGCATTACGGGAGAAGGTGGATGAACAGGGAATAAGCCGGTTTTTCGGGACAGAGTTGGAGGACCTGGGTCCGGGGCGGGCCCGGGCGGCCATGACCTGCAAGCCGGAGATGGCCAATATCCTGGGCATGGTCCATGGCACCGCGCTCTTCGCCCTGATCGACGAGGCCTTCCAGGCCGCGGTCAACGCCCACGGCACGGTGGCCGTGGCCCTGAACATGAACCTCACCTTCCACGCGGCCCCGGCCCTGGGGGAACGCCTCACCGCCACCACCCGGGAACTCCATGCGGGCCGGCGCACCGCCACTTATTTCATCGAGGTGACAGACTCCCGGGGTGGTCTGGTGGCCACCTGCCAGGCCCTGGCCTACCGTAAGAGCCAGCCGCTGCCCTTTGGGGATTGAAGCGGTTTCTCATGCGAAGTTTCTGTGCCTCTTTTTTGGGAGCAAACATCCCCCCCCTAGAGGCAATTTTTGGGGGGAATGCCGTTTGGGGGAGGCGAAGAATCTGAAGGGGGAAGGGGGACCTCCAGGCAGGGGCCGGCTGCCGCCGGCGCCGGCCGCTGCCTGGGGTTCCGGGAGAAGGGAACGGGAACCGGGGTGGAGTCTGGTTGCCGCCTAGTTTTTGCCCTCTAAGGGGTCTTTTTTGCTTGATTTATACCCCTCCGGTTCTCTGGAGTTCATTGATTTTCGTCCGCAGACGGCTCACCAGCCCATTATAGGAAGATTCCCTGATCACCTGGCTGAACTGGGAGCGGTAGTTGCTCACCAGGCTGACCCCTTCGATGACCACATCATAGACCATCCAGCCCTGATCCGTGCGCATCAGGCGGTAATTCATGGGGATCTTGTCATTTTTCCGCAAAACGACCGTGCGCACCTCCGCGTAGTCCGCATCTTCCGGGATCTCCCGGAGGTATTGGATTTTTTCCCCCTGGTAGTTCATCACCTTGCCGGAGTAGGAAGCCTCCAAGAGTTCTCCGAAGAGGCGGACGAATTCCTGGCGCTGGCCGGCGCTGAGGGAGCGCCAGGGCGCGCCCAGGGACCGCCTGGCCATTTCGGTGTAATCAAAGCGGCGGTCCACCACCTGTTTGACCCGGTCCCGGCGCTGCTTTTTCATGGCCGGAGCTTTCAAGGCCGGGTCTTGCAGGATGCGCAGGACTTCATCCACCACGCTTTTCACTGCGTCAGTGGGACTTTCAGCCCAGGCCCCCGGGACCGCCAGGGTCAGGTTAAAGGTTAATAATAAGACAATGACCCTTATCACCCCAAACTTCATCATTGGCTCCTTTGGAAAAGAATCTAAACTTTGCCGTGGATGTATTTGGCGATGAGCTCTTCCCATTCCACCGCGGATTCGGTGTCCCGGATTTTGCCGCCGTTGGCAATCAGTTTACCAGAATTGCCACAGGAGAGCTTGACGAATTTGTCCCCGATAATGCCCTTGGTGCGAATGGAAGCGATGGCGTCATCATAAACCTTGATCCCCGGTTGCAGGCGCAGCACCAGCTTGGCCTGGTCTCCCGGGGACAAGGTGATGGATTCCACCCGGCCCACTTCCACGCCCGCCACTTCCACGGCGGCCCCGGCCTTGAGTCCGGAGATGTTGTCAAAGTTGGCGGTCACCTGGTAGCCGTGGCCGAAGATTTCCATCTTGCCCAAATGCACGGCCAGATAGGCCAGACAGGCCAGGCCCGCCAGCACAAAGACGCCCACCACTAACTCCAGATTGCCCCTTTTCATAACGTTACTTAGTCCTCCAGAAAATCTACTTCTCCCTTGATAAAGCTCTGCACCTTGGGGTCCTGATGATGTTGAATTTCCTCCGGAGTGCCATAGGCGATGATGCGGCCGTGGTGCAGCATGGCCACGTAGTCGGCCACCTGGAAGACTTCCGGCAGATCGTGGGCCACCACCAGCGCCGTATATCCACTGTCGTCATGGGTTTTGTTGATCAGGTGGAAGACGGTGTTGGACATGGGGGGGTCCAAACCGGTGACCGGCTCGTCGAAGAGGATAATCTCCGGCTCCTGGATCATGGCCCGGGCCAGGGCCACCCTCTTTTTCATGCCCCCGCTCAGCTCATCGGGAAATTTGAAGGCCACCTCCGGGGAGAGGTTCATCTGGTCCAGGCGTTCATGCACCCGGCGGGTGATCTCCGCCTCGGGCAGCTTGGTCTTCTCCTTTAAGGGAAAGGCCACGTTTTCGAAGACATTCAGGGAATCGAAGAGGGCCCCCCCTTGAAAGAGGACCGCGAACCGCCTTCTCAGCTCCTGGAGTTTGCGGCCCCGGAGTTGGGTGACATCCACGTCGTCAATGAGCACCTGCCCCCTATCCGGTCTCAGCAAGCCGATGATATGCTTCAGGAGCACGCTTTTGCCCACGCCGCTCTTGCCGATGACCACCGTAATCTTGCCGGTGGGCATCTCCAGGTTGATGCCGTCCAGCACCGCCTGGCCGTTGAAGGATTTGTACAGGTCAATGATCCGGATCATAACTTACATGAAAAAGGAGGTGAGGATGTAATCCCAGGCCAGCACCAGCACTGCGGAGAGCACCACCGTCTGGTTGGTGGCCCGGCTGACGCCTTCCGCGCCGTGTTCGGTGTAATAGCCCTTGAAACTGGCCACCGTGATGATGGTCAGGCCGAAGACCAGGGATTTGACGACGCCGCCGTTGATGTCCAGGGGCACCACGCTTTGGACCATGCCGGAAAAATAAGAGCCGGAACTCACCCCCAACAGGACCACGCCCACCAGGTAACCCCCCAGGATGCCCACCACGTCGAAGATGGCGGTGAGCAGGGGCACCGCGATCAATCCCGCCAGCAGCTTGGGCATCACCACGTATTGCATGGGGTTGACGGCCATGGTGTCCAGGGCGTCCAACTGTTCGGTGATGCGCATGATGCCGATCTCCGCGGTGACCGCGGAGCCGGCCCGGGCCGAGACCATGAGCGCGGTCAACACCGGCCCCATCTCCCGGATGAGGCTCAGGGCCACGGCCGAGCCCAACGCGCCTTCGGAGCCGTATTTCCGCAAGGTGTAGTAGCCTTGCAGGGCCAGGACCATGCCGGTGAACGCGGCCGTCAGGAGCACGATCAGGGTGGATTTGACCCCGATGAGATTGATCTCCTGGAGCAGGCGGCGGAACCGGAAGGGAGGGACAAAGGCCAGGGCCAAACCTTGGAGAAGAAAGAGGAGCATAGCCCCGGCTTCCTGCACCCAGTTCAGCAGCCAGCGGCCCAGGTGGCGGATAAAGGTAACCATAATATCAGAAAAAATTATTAGCTATCTGGAGAACCCATTTTTTTCTAAATTAATGGTGGTGAAAATGCAAGAGGAAAGAAGAATTTCATGCAGATAGGGGGAAGAGCCCTGGTGGGATTGAGGTTGAAAAACGCGGCCCCGGGACAAAATCGTTGACGGCTCCGGTGCTCTCTGATTAAGATGACCTCAAACCCCGCCCCCATAGGGGGGTCGTAACTAGCAAATAAGGGGGAATGATGGCGGTAAAGATAGCCATAAACGGTTTTGGCCGCATTGGCCGCTGCCTGGCCAGGTTGATCGCCGCACAGAAAAGGGACCTGGAACTGGTGGCCATCAACAGCCGGGCGGATACGTCGCGGGACGTCCATCTGCTGCGTTATGACTCGGTGCACGGCCCTTTTCCCGGCGAAGTGGAGGCCCGGGGGGACACCCTCTATCTCAATGGCCGGGAAGTGCGTATTACCCGCATCCTGCAACCCCAGAACCTGCCCTGGAAAGAACTGGGGGTGCAGATCGTTTTGGAGTCCACCGGCGCGTTCCGGGATCGGGCCTCCAATGAGGGGCATCTGGCCGCGGGGGCCCGGAAAGTGATCCTGGGGGCCCCGGGGAAAAAGATCGACGCCACCTTTGTTTACGGGGTGAATCATTTAAACTATGATCCCCAGCAGCACCATATCGTCTCCAATGCCTCTTGCACCACCAACTGTTTGGCCCCGGTGGTGCAGGTCCTGCATGATAACTTCGGCATTCTCCACGGTTTAATGACCACCGTACATTCCTACACCATGGACCAGCGCTTGCTGGACGGCTCCCACGAGGATCTCCGCCGGGCCCGGGCCGCAGCCCTGTCCATGGTGCCCACTTCCACGGGCGCGGCCAAGGCGGTGACCGAGGTCATTCCGGAACTAAAGGGCCGCCTGGACGGCCTCTCCGTGCGCGTGCCCACCCCCAACGTTTCCCTGGTGGATTTTGTGGCCACGGTGGAGAAGAGCACCACCAAGGAAGAAGTCAACCAGGCCTTGGCCGCGGCCCAGGAAGGGACTTTGCGGGGGGTTTTGTCCCTTTGCCAGGAACCCCTGGTGTCCATCGACTTTAATGGCACCCCATTTTCCACGGTGGTGGACGCAGCCCTGACCAATGTCCTGGGGGGGACCCTGGTCAAGGTGATGGCCTGGTATGACAATGAGATGGGGTTTTCCAACCGTATGCTGGATCTGGCGGCCTACATCGGCCAGCGTTTGGGTTAAAGCCTAGGGAGGAGAGCACGGTGAAATACATCGATGAAGTGGACCTCAAAGGCAAGACCGTATTCATCCGGGTGGATTTTAACGTCCCTTTGGATCGGAACCGCAACATCACTGACGATACCCGCATCCGCGCGGTGTTGCCCACCATCAACTATTGCCTGGAGGCCAGAGCCAAAGTCATCCTGGCCTCGCATCTGGGGCGGCCTCATGGGCAGCGCACCGAGCAGGACTCCCTGGCCCCGGTGGCCCGGCGGTTGGCCTACCGGCTCCATAAGAAGGTGAAATTCGCGCCGGACTGCATCGGCCCGGAGGTGGATAAACTCAAAAAGAAGATGAAAGGCGGGGACGTGCTGCTCCTGGAAAACTTGCGCTTCCACCCCCAAGAGACAAAGAACGATCCGGAATTTGCCCAGGAGTTGATGAAGGGCATTGATATTTATATCGATGACGCCTTTGCCGTGGCCCACCGGGCCCATGCCTCGGTGGAGGCGGTGACTCATTTCGCGCCGGTCTGCGTGGCCGGCTTCCTGATGCGGGACGAAGTTCACTACTTCCATAAGAGCATGGAGGATCCGGCCCGGCCCCTGGTGGCCATTATCGGCGGCGCCAAGATCTCCAGCAAACTTGATGCTCTGATCAACCTTTTGAAACACGTGGATAAAATGATTGTGGGCGGGGCCATGGCCAATACCTTTCTAAAGGCCATGGGCTATGAAGTGGGCAAGTCCCTGGTGGACGACAGCCTCCTGAAAGCAGCCAAGGACCTGATGGCCACCACCTTGGACAAGAAGATAAAATTTTACCTGCCGGTGGACTGCGTGGTCGCGGACCGCCTGGAAAGGCAGGCGGAAACCAAGATTATCCCGGTGCAAGAAGTGCCCACGGATTGGCTCATCGTGGATATCGGCCCGGCCACGGTCACCCTCTTCGGGGAAGCCCTGCAAAACGCCAAGACCATCATCTGGAACGGCCCCATGGGGGCCTTTGAGTACGATGCCTTCGGCCGGGGCACCATGGCCATGGTCCATAAGGTGGCGGAATCCTACGCCCTGACCATCGTCGGCGGCGGGGACACCGACGTGGCGGTGCACAAGGCCGGGGAATTCCAGAAATTTTCCTACGTGTCCACCGGCGGCGGCGCCTTCCTGGAGTTGATGGAAGGCAAGAAACTGCCGGGCATCAACGCCCTGGAAGCCTGGGCCAAGAGAAATCGCCATGACGACTGAGCGCCAGCCCCTGATCGCCGGTAACTGGAAGATGTACAAGACCCAGGGGGAGGCCCGGGCCCTGGCCCGGGAGATCCGCCAGGGTTTGAACCCCGGAGCCCGGGCGGAAGTGATGGTGGCGCCGCCTTATACCGCGCTGGCCGCAGTGGCCGGGGAACTGGCCGGTTCCCCCATTCGCCTGTCCGCCCAGGATACCTTTTGGGAAGGCCAGGGCGCCTATACCGGGGCCATCTCCCCGGTGATGCTCCTGGATGCAGGCTGCCACTACGTGATCGTGGGCCATTCGGAAAGACGCCAGCATTTCGGTGACACCAATCGGGACATCAACCGCAAGCTTCTGGCGGCCCTGGTGGCCGGTTTGGTCCCCATTCTGTGCATCGGTGAAACTATTGAAGAACGGCAGGCCGAAAAGACCCTAAAGGTAGTGGCCGAACAGCTCCGGGACGGCCTGGCCGGACTCCCCGGAGAGGCCCGGGAACGTTTGGTCATCGCCTATGAACCCGTCTGGGCCATCGGCACCGGCCTCACCGCCACCCCAGAGCAGGCCCAGGAGGTGCACGCCTTCATCCGCAGCCTGCTCCGGGAGTTTTTGGGAGCCGCGGCCGAAACCACCCGCGTCCTTTACGGCGGCAGCGTCACCCCGGACAACGCCCTCTCCCTGCTCTCCCAAGGGGATATCGACGGCGCCCTGGTGGGGGGCGCGTCCCTCAAGAGCGACTCCTTCCTGAAAATTATCGCCGCGGCGGGGTGAGAGGGCAGTTGGCTTAATCATTAAGGCATTGGCAGCAGGCAGTGAAAAAGAGCGGCCAGAAGGGGTTTGCTTTTTCTCTGGGCACCCCCCGCTTCGCCCCAGCCCTTCTCCCCCCATCGCGAAAAAGCCCTTGCGTCCGCTGCACGGGTCTTTTATAATTATTGATTAAGATGAGCTCAATTGTCGTAGTCATTCACGTTTTGGTCTGCTTTGCCCTGATTTTTATCGTGCTGCTGCAGCACGGCAAGGGCGCGGGTATCGGTGCGGCTTTCGGCGGCTCCAGCCAGACGGTATTCGGTAGTACGGGTGCAGCTCCTCTGCTGGCGAAGCTGACGGCTGCGGCTGCCATTTTATTTATGGTCACCTCTTTGGGACTCACCTTTTTAGGGCGGCAGAAGGATGCTTCGGTGATGAAGGGGGTCAAACCGGCCGCCCAGCAAACCGTGCCCGCCAGCCCGGCCCCCGCCAAGCCTGCCCCTGCTCCCCAGAGCCAGAAATGACCTTTCCCTGCCGAAGTGGTGGAACCTGGTAGACACGCCATCTTGAGGGGGTGGTGGGGAATACCCGTGCGGGTTCAAATCCCGCCTTCGGCACCATATTAATATTTAAGGCGTAATTCCAAGGAGTTACGCCTTTTATTATGGGCTTTTGCCCAGATAATTACACACATTTCGCACACAGGGGGGCATAAAAACCAGCTGAATTGACAGCTATGCGTGTGTGCCGTGTGTGTGGAAACGGCACATTTTTTTTCTCCTGCCTGACCACTCAGAGTCTATTCCGTATGGACGTTTGGTACCCGCAAAGTTATAAGCACGTCTTTTTTCCCTTCCTATAATCCGGTAGCCGTAAGTATCCCCTGTGATGGAGATCGAACTTTGCCCCAACTGGTTCTTCAAATAATCGGGTAAGAAGTGCAGGCCATGCCCCGTGCTTGCCCTGGCAAGCACGGGGCAAGCACAAAGAGAGGGAGACTTTTGATCCTACCCCTCTTTCGGACGGAGCGGTAGATCTCTGCGGCAATAATTATCACCCCGACAAGGATTGGCGGCCAAGCGGTCCTCTGCGTAGAAGGTAGAGGCAGAAGCCCAGCATGTTGACTGCCACGTTGTCCTGGCCCAACGGCACAAGAACTTCACTTTGATAAGAAGCTGGGTATCCATGACAGGCTCTTCCGGATCAACCGCAAGCGAGTTAGCAAATCATTAAGGATGCCGCGGAGCAGGCCGACATTACTAAGAAAGTGTATCCCCACCTATTGCGGCACTCGGATGCCATCGAACGGCTTAGGCAAACCGGCAACCCCAAGGCCTGCAGCTTCACCTGGGGCACGTAAGTCGGTTCATGATCCTGCGGTACCTTTCCACCCTTGAGGCCTAGGATGCTTTGCGGATACAGCCAGAGGTGAAGTTCCATTAGATTGTGTGGTGGTTTGGGGAGATCCTTTTCAAATACAAAACTGTGATAATCATATAAAATGGCAATTATTTTTAGTTAAACGGCTGATAAATAGATGCTATGAAAGGTTCCTCGAGTAAGCCTCTTGGTATAAAAGTGGAATTCCGCAAGAAAAAGGAGGCCTACAATGGACCAGAAGCAGGCAGAGCAAGCTTTAGAAAAGGGAGCTCAAGTACCGGTATTATATGTCGCCTTCGAACTGGCAAACAGCACCTGGAAGATGGCATGCAGTGATGGAGGCAAGTTGCGGCATGTCACCGTGACTGCCAGGGATCTGATGCAGGTGCAAGGAGCGATTCTTGGAGCCAGGCGGCATTTCGGCATGGGCGGCGAGATATGCATAGTGAGCTGTTATGAGGCTGGAAGGGATGGCTTTTGGCTGCACCGGTAACTCCAAAGCTGTGGGATCGAAAATGTGGTGGTGGATTCTGCCAGCCTGGAAGTGGACCGGCGGTTGCGGAGGGCAAAAACCGATCGGATCGATGGGGGAAAACTTTTGAGAATGTTGGTCCGTTATCACGGCGGGGAGAAGCACCTGTGGCGGGTGGTGCGAGTGCCAAGCCGGGAGGATGAGGACGCCAGGCATTTGCATCGGGAATTAGAGGCCTTGAAGAGAGAGCGAACCAAGTACCGCAACCGAATCCACGGGATTCTGATCCAGCAAGGGCTGCGCATCAACAACCCGAGCAAGAAAAAGTTTGTCAAAGAATTAGAGCTTATGCGTACCTGGGACGGCCAAGAGCTGCCGTCCGAAATGAAGGTGAGGCTGGTAAGAGTGCATGAGCGGTTACGGATGGTGGAGGACCAGATCAGCAGCCTGGTAAAAGAGAAAACGCAACGTCTTAAGGAGGAAAACGCCAGAATGGGGCAAGTGGCCCAGCTTTTGAGGCTGCCCGGGATCGGCCCGGTGAGTTCCTGGACCTTCGTCATGGAGTTTTTCGGCTGGCGCCGGTTTCGGAACCGGCGGGAAGTGGGCGCCCTGGCGGGCCTGACTCCTACTCCTTACGACAGCGGCAGAAGGCTGCGAGAACAAGGGATCAGCAAAGCCGGCAGCCGGCGGGTGCGAACCCTGGCCATCGAGATCGCCTGGGCCTGGCTGCGGTGGTGGCATCGGCCTTGGCGACGAAGGGACCCGGCGGTACCGGCCCCTTGAGTAGGGGATTGGTGACTCCTGCGATGTACACTCTCCGGGTTTGCGGTTGTTAATGTAGGCCGTGGCCTGGTACTCGTCCGCGCTCCGCCAGGCGAAAAACTGATTGGGCCGACGAATGACCCGGTGAAGGTGTCGCAGGGGAACAGGCGGCTGCGTTGGCCATCGGCGATTTCTGCCGCGTTGAGCGACGGGTAGTAACCGGGAGTGGGAAGCCCCTGGCAACAGCGTAACTCCTTGTCGTACAGGCTCACCTCACCGGGGAGGGGCCCGTTCGCAGCAATCTCATTGGAATTGAGCCCAATCTCGGAGAGCCGCTGCTCGGATTTCGGCCTTATGGAAGTCCATAGCAGGCGATAGGCGACAACCATTACCAGGACGACGAATGCCGCAGTGGCCAGTTTGGTGATTGCAGACTTTTTCTTATTGCTCCCTTCATCAGCTCACTACTAATTGTTCGCCCTGTTACTTGTTCGGCGGCGCTCCAGGCTTCGGCTTGACCTGAAGCACGATGAACCCGTTCCCGGTCGGGTAGTACACCCGGCCACCGTAAGCGGGCGTGACTAGGGTGTTTATTCCCATTGGTTCGAAGAGGTCTGACTCTGCCAGGATTCGTCCCGTCGCGGCGTCGCGCCAGACCACTTGTTCCCGGTAGTCGCCGGAGATCAGGGTTTTCAGGATGGGCAGATGAACCTTGCCGAACTTCATGCGCGAGGTCATGAGAACGCGCTGGTCCTTCGGCCCAATCAGAGACTGGAACGAGGTGGTGGGGTTGTCCGCGACCCACACGGTCTTCATCTCGCCCGTGGCCTGATAGAGTTTGATGCCGGCCAGCTTGCCCATGCCCACGTCCGCTGAGTAGATCATGTTGTTCTCATGGTCGGTGCCGCTCTTGGGCGGGGCGAAGCTGATCTGGCCCGGCTTGAGCTGCCCGAACGGGAACACCGAGGTCATCCGGCTAGGTTCCTTCTGGTTGATGGCCACAATGCTGGAGGCGATGTCCTTGGTCACGGGGCCGTTCGTCTGGATCACGATCCAGTCGCCCATGACGCCGGCGCAGGCCCCGTTTTGCTGACCTTTGGCCAGGTAGGAGACCACCCAGGACTTGTCCTGCGAGAGCTTCTTCGTCTGGGGGTCCCAGAAGTAACGAAACACATGCTTATACGCCACGGCATAGATGGCGATCTTGCCTTCGAACATCGTGATGACGTGGGGCGAACCCGCTGACTCAGGCATGTCGATGGCGTCCAGCACTTGCAAAGACTCCGGATCGACCGCGACAATCCGGGAATTGTTCGGCTTCAGACCCTTGGCGTAAGCCTGGATCATCCCCATGCTGCCCTGGCCCGTGCCGCCCACAGGCATGTTCTGGTTTTTGAGGATGAGCGTGCCGTCGGGCGCGATCGTCAAGTGCTTGAAGTTGGCGTCCCGGGCCGGTGTATCCCCGGTGGGGAGGGTGTTCGCTTTGAGGATGCGGCCCGACTCGGGGGCGATCAGCACGATGGTGTTGCCCCAGGACTCGGCGATCTTGCCGCTGGCCAGGATGTTCAAGTTCGTATTGGCGATCCAGCGGACGGTCACATTGGCGTTGTCCAGATAGGTGCGCCAGATTTGCTCGCCGGTTACCGGGTCCACTTTCGCGACATAGGGTCCGGGGGCCACCGGCCCGGAGATCGCGGGTGAGTCCCCGCCCAAAAGAAACAGCTCCCCGGGACGCCGGTTGTTGAGGAACGTCGTTCCCTGGTAGATTGAGGGGCTGCGGTGCGCAAAGACAACGTTGGGACCGGTGAATGAACCGCCAAACGTGGCCTGGGGGTAAAGAGCGCTCCGCTGCGCATCCCCGACTTCCGCGCCGTTCAGCGACGGGTAGTAGCCGGGACTGGCGTACTTGGCGCTCTCCTGAAACTCTTTTTCATACAGGAGCACATTGCCGGGCAGGGGCCCGTTAGCGGCTTTTTCGTTCTCGGTCCGGGCATGGGTCAGCCCGCTGACGACGTTCTCGGCCTTTGGCCAGAACAAGACGACCGCGGTGACGGCGACCAGCGCGCCGAGCACTAACGCTGCCAGCATGATTTCTCTGAACTTACTCATAGCGTCTCCTCTGAAATTCGCATTGCCCAGATAGCGGCATCAATCTTAGGAAAGAACGTGCTACTTCTTCATGCCTTCGGCTTCAAATTTCTCCTTCGTGGTGTAGTAGCCCTTCGGGTAATACGGTCCCATGACGGCTTCCGCGGTGCCGGGCTTGGTCACCTTCTCCGGGCTCTGCACCCAGGCCGGGTTGTTGGCCATGATGCGCAGCATCAGCATGCCGAAGTCGGCGCGGTTCTTCGGACCGTCGATGCCCTCCCCCCGGGGGCTCCACTCTATCCAGGCCACCCCGTTCTCAAGCGTCGCGTTCTTCGGCCGGTCCTCGTGGCGGCTATACACGATCGTGAAGTTACCATCCTTGTCCAGGGGCACCTGCATGTCGGTGAGGCCGTCCACGATTTGCCCCGAGGGCGCGGCCTCGCAACTGACGAGGGACCAGTACTGGGTCTGCGCCTCGGGCATGATCTCGAGGCCCTTGCCGCCCGCCCCGGCGTAGGTGTCGGGAAATGTCGGCATCTTGCCGCGCATCACGTAAACCGGGCCGAACTTGCGCGAGAGATAGAGAAACATATACTGGGTCGCCGGATCTCCGCCACCGTCTATGGCACTGGCGTAGGGAATCTTGGCGCGCTCTCCGGGCGTCTTGAACGCGCCGACGATCGAATACCTGATGTTCCAGTACTTCTCCCACTTGGGATCTTGGCGCGCCGGCGCGGTCGCCGGATCCAGCGTGGGATCATTGTCCTTCGCGTGCACCAGCATTTCCCACTGCTCGGCGGTGATGGGCTGCTTGGTGGCGCCCTTGATGGGCCGGGCGAAACGCTTGACCACTTCGGCCGCCGAGAGCTTAGTGCCGTTGGCCAGGGTTCCCGAGTAAGCCGGCAGGCCGCGTCCGCCGAAAGACGATGCCGCCGGGCCCCATCCCGTGCCGTCCCTGCCCTGATCCGGGAGGTAAATGCGAATTACGGCCTCGAGCTTTCCACCGCCCTTGCCCACATAGAGCGTGTTCGGCTTGCGGCGCTGCGGATCTTTCGGGGCATCCGCGGCCAGGATTCGAAGGGTGAAGTTGCGCTTTGGGGCCAGCCTATTGGCCCCGACCCGGAAGGGATTGGTGGAGCCAGGATCAGGCTCGATCTTGGGTCCGGCGAGGGCCTCACCGATGGAAACGAATGTGCCGCGCTCGGCCTTATAGAGCGCGAACTGGAAATAGCGCGCCTGGGGATAGGTACAGTTCAGTTTCAGACTGCTTCCGGCAGGCATTGCCAGTGGGCCGATGAAGTAGGTGGACTGCATGTCGGGCCAGAGGTTCGGGTTCTGGATCGGCCTGGGGTATTCCAGGTAATTCCAGTAACCCCAGCCCCGCGGTCCCTGGAACAGGCCATCGTGGCCATAGCGCTGGTCGGTGCGGATGAAATTCTCCAGGGATTTGTCGCCGAAGCGCGTCACGTCTTTAGCCCTGAGGTTGCGCGCTGGCATGATGCCGGGCGGTTGCCACGTCCCTTTCCCCAGGGGGAAAACCGAAGGCGGCTCCGTCTTCGGCCAGTAGAGGCGCATCACCATGAACATCGGGCCGTCCGGCGCCGGCAGCCAGTTGGACTCCTTGTCCTTGCCGGGGGAATCTTTCTGAATGTACAAAGTGATCGACCCGTCGGTGTTCTTCTGCAACTGCGGGAGCATGGGCGAGTTGATGAGATAGCGGTTGATGGGGTTTTCGATGAGGAGCTGAGTGCGGCCGTCGTACATGGTGATGGACCAGAACGCGTTGACGGGGGGAAGCTGTCCCGCGGGGAAGGTCAGGGTGTAGGTGTGCAATTTGCCGTTCAGCGGATTGCCGTTCACGTCATGGCGGGTGAAAGGATAGGTGGCTTCGGCTGCGTCATTGCCATAGATGCCGAGCTTGGCGGCCGCAGCGCGCAGGGCCCAATTGCCATGATAATAAGCGCGATCGCCTGTGGCCGACCCAATCCGCCAGCCGTTGACCTCTGTACCGATACTCTCGGCTGTCGCCTCGATCTTGGCAAAGGCTTCCTTAATGGCCTCGCCCAGGGCCGCCTTCATTGCCGGCGAGAGTTTCTTCGGAGCAACCTTCCTGTCGGCGCCGATCCCGATCTTGGCGAACCTTTCCCGCAGTGGTTTCTCCATAGAGGCTGTCCCCACCGGGGGGCAGAATTGCAGCAGAAAACCAAGATACTCGGCGAAGCGGGTCGTGAAGGCTTCCTGGGTGAATTTCGGCCAGTCGATGGCCGGTGCCGCGGGTGGCGCGGGTTTGCCGAGAAAGGCCGACAGAGGCTGCACCTTGTACCCCGCCTGGACCTTTTTGACGTTGTCGATGTCGGCGGGGTTGAATAGCTGGGTGCGATAGATCACGAAACTGAACTGCGTTTCGCAGCGAAAGACCTTCTTGATGCCCGGCGGCGTCTCGCCTTTCCAGTCCGGTCCGGCAACCAGGTAACAGCCCGCGCCGTTCCCGGTGGTGCGGCTGCCCATGTACCCGTAATTGTCGGTGTACAGGTCCACGAGTTGGACGTCGTAGTAGCGGGCCTTCTCGATCTCCGGCATGCGCAGCACCATGGGCTCAGCGCGCAGATCCAGCCGCACCATGGAGTAGGGTGTGTCGCTGTTGGGCGTGGTGATGGTGGTGTCCTTGGGGGTGAACACCCGGGCTTCGTTAAAGATCTGGTTGAAAGGCGCCTTGAATTGTCCGGAGGACCTGTCCACATTGAATTCATAGAGTGCCTTGTAGCCAACGATCATGGGGAAGCCATAGAGGTAGGCTTCTTTGGCGATCGCTTTGAACTCGCTGCTGGCAGGCTGGTCCTGAGCCCAGCACGGCCTGGCTACCACCAAGGTAACCATGGCGATGACTGTCACCGCCAGCCTCAATATTATCGTCTGCATAGCTCTCTCCTTCATTAGTGCTTCCCGAAGCGGCGTTTACCGGTAACCAAGATTAAGAACCGTATTGGCAGTCCTCTCAATGGGACAGGGTTGAGGAATTTCTGCTTGCTGTTTAAGCAGTGAACACTCTTGGGCTCGCTAACCCTGTTCATTTCTTCCCAGCCCCTTGAATCGCCCCGGCAATCTCCTGGCTTAGCTTCGCCACTGTCCGGCTCTGGGCCTCAACCAAAGCGGCATAATCCGGACCCGTCGCCGGCTCCTGAATGCTGGAGCGACTAATTTTGAACAGCTTTTTCTCCGGACCCTTGAAGATGCTCCAACGCGCCTCCAGGGAGGCGGCATCACCCAACCGGCCGTCACAGCGAACCACATCCACGGTAACCTGGTAGTCAATGGGCACTGACGGGCGCCAGGGATAGAGATAGATCCGTTCAGTGGACAAAAGAAAACCGATATCGTCGGCCAGCACATTAATGAAATTATCCTTGAAGGATCCAACCCAACGGTTGAATTGGGCCTTTATCAGCTGATTGTCGCTCGTGCGGGTGACAATTTGCGACTCGTCAAGGTAATCCGCCAGCTTCACCGGGCCAATGCCGATGGCCGCATTTTGACCAGACCTGGACTTACTGGAGTGTGCCTGGTTCTGTATGGGGGTCAACGCGTAAAAACACGGCGAAGGAGACCGGCTCAGGCAGCTGCCGAGAAAGATAGTCACGAGCAGCAGGATCACCGACAGGCTTCGAGAAAACGCTTTTATTTGCATGGGTTTTTGCCTCCAGATTTCTTCTTGCCGCGAATCAGGGTCTCAGGGTGCTCATCGAGAAAATTTGCCAACTGCCGAATCGCCCTACTCATGGCGGAAATCTCCTTCAGGGTGTTCTCCAAATCCACTATCAAGGGTGAATCCTCAGACAGAACCCCTCTGGCCCCGGACAGGGTTTTATCCAAATTGGTAGTCACCGCGCCCACCCGGCCGTCGAGATTACGGGCCAGCTTGCCGATATCATTTACGGTTTTTTTCGTGTCTTTGGCCAGAGGATCCACCTGACGATCCAGCTTGCCCACGAACTTGTGGGTGTCTTTCAGGGTAGCTTTCAGGGATTTGATGCTGGCGGCCAGATCCGGGCTGTTGACGAGGTTAGCGAGGCCGGCCATGGCTGATTCCAAGTGGGTTTCCAGGGACTTGAGGTCCAGCTTCTCCAGGGCCTCGGCCAGCCTCTGGATGGTGGACTGGCAGGTGGGAATGACGATATATTCCTTATAGGTTTTATCGGTCTGCGCCGGCGGGTAGCACATAGTTGCGTCTGGATAAAAACCAATCTCGATCGCCAGCTGTCCGGTAATAAAGCTTTGCGTTGTCAGTACGGCCCGGAGCCCCCTCTCGATGAGCTTGGGTATAGTTTTTCGGGGGTCTCTTTGTACATGTTTAGCCCCTTCAACCACTATGAATTTATCTGGCTCGTATTCGATGACCACTGGGATCTGTACTTGCAATTTGGCAGGGTCGACTTCGAGAATAATGCTTATCACCGACCCTATTTGCACGCCCCGGAAGAGCACCGGCGAACCCACGGTCAACCCCTTAACGGATCCATCGAAGTACATGACGCATTTAACGGTTTGCTGAAAGAACTTGCCCGAACCGAATACGACCAGGCTAACAGCAAAAATGACCACTGCTACGACCACGAATCCGCCGATCGCCATTCTGTTTACTTGCTTAGCCATCTTTGTCTATCCTATGGGTTAAGATTTCTCGCCCCGGGTGAGAAACATACGCAGAGTGGGGTCCTTAGTTTCGGCCAAAAGCTGGTTGGGATTGCCCGTAGCCGTCATAGTCCGTTGGGATACATCTAAAAAAACGGAGTTGCTGCCTATGGCAAAGATGCTGGCCAACTCATGGGTGACCACCACCATGGTCGTTCCCAGACTCTCATTCAGCTCCAGAATCAGGTCATCCAGCCGCCGCGCACTCACCGGGTCCAAGCCGGCAGAGGGCTCATCGAAAAACAGGATCTCCGGATCCAGGGCCATGGCCCGGGCGATACCGGCCCGTTTCTGCATGCCGCCGCTGATCTCCGAGGGATAAAACTCTTCGAATCCGGCCAATCCCACCAGCGCCAGTTTCAGTTCAACCACCTCGCGGGTCTGGCCCGGGCTCAAATCCGTATAGGTTTCCAGCGGCAAGGAGACATTTTCGGCCAGAGTCATGGAACTCCAGAGCGCCCCGCTCTGGTACATCACCCCGGCCCGGCGAATGACCCGGTCCCGGGTCTGGGCATCGGCTCCCCAGAAATCCACCTCCCCATAAAGGACCTTTCCCTTAGCCGGGGCCTTCAAACCGATTAGAATGGTCATCAAAGTGCTCTTGCCGCAGCCGCTGCCACCCATGACGATGAAGATGTCGCCGCGGTTTATGGTAAAGTTCAGGTCCCTCATGAGGACATAGTCACCATAGGCCATGGTGAGATCGCGGACAGTTATGTGGGCTTCTTTTGCAGTCATGTTCCCTGTTCCTGAGCTCTGTTCTGGCTGTCCCTCATATTCCCAGGAAATTGCAAATTATAGTGATCAGGGCGGTGGAGATGATGATGCCGACAATGGCGGTGACCACCGCCGAGGTGGCCGCATCACCCACTGCGGCCGCGCTGCGGCCACACTGCATGCCCCGCATACAGCCGGACAGCGCCACGATTATGCCAAAGACGCAGCCGGAAAAGAGGCCGATGCCCAGGTTCCAGAGACCCACCGCCTTGGCGGTCTCGTTATAGTATTCGATTAAGCCGATATCGAGCATCCCCACCCCCACCACCATACCCCCCAATATGCCCATCAGATTGGCGTAGAGGCACAACAGGGGCATCATCAGCCCCAGGGCCAGCATGCGCGGCAGCACCAGAAACTCCATGGGTGAAATACCCAGAGTTTTCAGGGCGTCGATCTCCTGGTTCACCTGCATGGTTCCCAGCTGGGCGGCAAAGGCGCCTCCGGTGCGGCCGGCCATGACGATGCCGGTCATAATCGCCGCCATCAAGCGGACCATGGCAATGCCCACCAGGTCGGCCACATAGATTTGGGCCCCGAACAGCTGCAACTGGATGGCGCCGATAAACGCCAGGATCAACCCCACCAAAAAACAGATAAGGGAGACGATGGGCAACGCCTGGGCGCCGACGGCCTGCATGATTGAGCCGAGATCGGCGCGCCGGAACTGGGCTTTGCCGCGCAGCAGCCGCTGAAAGGCAATGACCGCATCGCCGATGAAGGCCAGCAATGCGCCGGCGGATTGAACCAAATAAATGGTTTCGTCCCCCAAATAAGTAAAAAACTCCACCCGCTCCTCCGCCTGGCGGGCATCTTTCTTTTCGGGCACTGCCGAGGCCAATTCCAGCAGTTTTTTTGCTCCTCCAGGCAGTCCGTCGCTGTTGATGTTGATATGTTGTCGGGAGCAAAACTTGCTCAAGTTCATCAGGAAGGTCAGTAGTCCGGTGTCCCAGGTGGCCAGTTCCCGGGTGTCGAAGACCACCTTACGAACCCCCGGCTTGTCTTGGAGTGTCTGTTGAACCTTATCGTCCCCGGGGAGTTCCCCGCCCAGCTTCCACGCTCCGGAAAGAACCAGCTTCACTGTGTCTGCTGAGGGGTACTCCATAATCATCTCGCCATGGGCTGTCATGTGGTTTTTCTCCATGGTAGCTCTTAGCTAATAATTGAAGGTTTCATCCTTCGCCTGGCCCAGTCCGAAACATTGCTTCAGGAATAGATTTGAGGTGGACGTCCTGTTGGGGATAGGGGATTTCTATCCCATGCTCCCGGAACCGCTGCTAGATACCCCACAAGAGATCGCTCTTTACCGAGCCGATGCCGTTTTGGGGGTCGTTGATCCATACCCGCGCCTCCAGATTGACGGCGTTATCCCCGAAGCCGGTTAAACGGCAGGCAGGCTTGGGATCTTTGAGGACCCGCTGGCTATCCGCGGCGGCAACCAGCATCAGTTCCCTGGCTTTCTCCAAATCAGAGCCGTAGGCGACGCCAACGGGTATCCTTAGCCGGACGAGGTTCTGACTGTAAGACCAGTTGATTACCTCACCGGTTATCAGGTTTTCATTTGGGATGAGATGTTCGGTGCCGTCCCGGGTGATGACGGAGACATAGCGGCTTCCCAGGAAATTGATCCAACCATACCTGTCCTGCAGTTGAATGACATCTCCGGGCTTGATGGATTTATCCGCCAGGAGGATGAACCCGCTCACCAGGTTGGCAAAGACCTTTTGCAGGCCGAAACCGAGACCCAACCCCAGGGGGCCGCTGAACAGGGCGAAGATAGTGAGATCGAGCCCCAGGTAATGTAAGACTATGACGACACACGCAGAAAAGAGAAAAATGCTGCCAAGGCGATACAATAGGATTTGGGCTGCGGAAGTCAAATTTGATTTGGCTGTCAGCCAGAAATGGAGAAGTATTCGCAGGTTTTTTGATACCCAGAAAAGGCCCAGCAACAGGAAAGAGGCCCGTTGAATATCTAAAAGAGAAAAGCGCACATGCCCAAGTTGGAAAACAATATCTTGCAAAAAACGAAACCAGAAGTCGATGAAACTAAAAAAACCAAGAGTGGCTAAGAGTAAGGCATAAGACCAAATAGTAATGGCCAGAATTTTAGCCCAGAAGCGGTTTTTCATCTCGCCGGTGAACAATCGTACCAGGGTTAGGGCCACCAAAATAATGCCTGCGGCGAACAGTTCATTCCGGGGCCAGTTGAAATGGCCCGCAATGTTATACGCTATCGCCAGGAAGATAAAGGCGATAAAGGCGTCAATAACCTTGACGAAATCCAGGAGTACGGCCAGGTCAGCACAGGCTTCCGGATGCGTGGCGTATTGCCCCTGCTGGCGGGTCAACCAGGCGCGCATGGCCCCGCTCACTTTGTGGGCAAACAAAAGAGCGCCGACCAAGACTACAATCTGGGCAACCATGGCCCAGGAGAGCATGTGATGAAAAAAATATTCCCGGGCCCGGGATACTAATTGGTCAAGGGAGGCAGGACCAAAAGGATTGCCCATGATGTATCCTCCCGGTAAATATTCTTATCTCTGGACCTTGGAAATCCACCTTTGGTTTCCACTTGCTGCCAGAACCAGCCCCGCACCTCGTTGCCCCACGAGGTGTCAAAGGAGCACGTCTATTTAGGCCTCACGGCCTTGGTTACTCAGTGAGAATCCTTGCACTGCTCTTATTGATTAGGATTCGGGACCACGCAATAGGACACCTCTGAACCTTGGTAACATTTTTGATAATAGGTCTTACCGTCAACATAGTAAGTCTGATTGTTCACCACCACTGGTCGGGCCGCAGCGGATAAATATCCCACCGTCGCGCCCACCGCCAGACCCGCAGCCGCCCCGGTGGCTACCCTGCCGTAGCCGGGGCCATAGTAGGCGTTCCAGTTCCGGGAGACATTCACATTACGGGTGTAGGTCCCACCTCCGGCGGGTGGACGATAGGCAGTTCCCCCTGCCGGCCCTCTGACAGCCGCGCCGCCATGGGGATCCCTATAGGCCTCGCCTCCCCGGGGAGTCCTGACATATTGACCACCCCTATGACCTTGCGCCACGGCACCGCCCCGAGGCCCTTGGACATAACCGCCGCTACCATGGGTGTGTCCGCAACCGCGGGTGGGTTGTCCTTCATGAGGGTCGCCAAGAGCTTGAAGTAGGAGCCGGCGTCCATCCGGTTCACCTGGTCCCGGACCGGGGTTTTCATGTCGATGGACGGGTCCACCTTGCCCGGGGGTGGAGTATAAGGCCTTCCGTTGGCGCTGAGCGGCACCAGTTTGCATTGATCCTGGATTTTGTGCACCGCTTGATAATCCGCAGGGGTACCTGTACAGTAGATGCGGCCCAGAATCCAGACTATGCTGGTGGGAGATTTGTATTCCGTGACGCCCTGGGGAAGCTTGCCCTTCCAGTTGGGGCCGGTGATGGCATAGGTCTGGGCCTTGGTGCCGGTGGTCCGCTTGCCCGGGACCTGGAATACGTCGGTCCAGCCTGAGAGCATGGGCATGAGGAAGTAGCGGCCCTGCATGTCCGGCAGGCTCAGGACCCAGGACTCCTTGGCGACATCCAGCCAGGCCATGGTGTAAAGCGTGTCCGCATTGGGAGCGGTGACCTCTTTGTTCGCCGGAGTCGGATACTCCCGCAGCCTGGCGAACTGGCCAATAGGCGCCTTATGTGCTTCCGGAGCGGCTGCGTTGGTCAGCACCCGGCGGGTCATTTCCATAGTCACAAGGGGGTAGCCATAGATATATGCCTCAACGCCGATCTTCGCGGCATCCTGCTCACTGACTTTAGCCTCTTGCTTTGACCAAGCCGGCCAGACCGCCAGCATGACCGCAATGGACATCGCCAAGACGGTTAAGAGAACGGCTTTTGCCTTCATGCCTCCTCCTGGTAATTGACCATAGTATCCTCGCCTCAATCAAACCGTTGCCTCTCATTTTGCGGCATGATATCCCAGTTGGCTGATTAAGTTAGCGCCAACCGGGACCGCGGCGGCCGACGCCGACGCCGTGGAAGCCGAAGCCGACGCCGCCACCAGCTCCGATCCAATCGATGAATAGCGCGGTCGCGCCGCCTTTGGCGGGCATCTTACCGTTGAGAACTTTATAGCTGTAGACGAGGTCCGCACCGTCCACCACCGGATTGGTGAGCGTGACCACCACAATGGTATTCTCGGGTTTTCCCGGCTCATAGACGGATAGCGTGGCGTTGGGTGGGTTGGCGCCAAAATTGTCCTTGCCGGCTTTTGCGGTCCATTCCTTGAGATAGTCGGCCATTTTAATATGCCCGGCGATACGCTGCGGCCGATCTGAAAAAAACAATGTCTGCGGGTTTACCTTCACCAGCCGAAAGGTGCCCTTAGCAGAATCAACCTTGAGATCCTCTGCACTCTGCACGAACATGAGCTGGGGCGCTTCGGCAGCAGCCGCAGTCTGCGCCAAAGCCGCAATCGATAAACCTACTAATGCCACCAAGAGAAAAACCCGGTGGGTGTGTTTGAGATGTTTGTGAAATTCGCTTAGTATTTTCATGGCTTGCTCCTTTCCTGATCTTTTAAAATAGCCCTGCTGTCGAGGGACAAAAAGGGGACGAGAGCAAGTGTCGAGGGAAGTGCGTTGACCGTGGTGCGATCTCTGTAGGTTTTGCGCCCCTCTTGCCACTCGACACCTGCTCCGCGCTCCTTATGGATACTGCACTACTCGCTCGTCCGGTTGCTACGCTGCGCCGCTTCGAGTTTCTTGATGTCCCCGGGCGACAGCTTGGGCCGGTGGATGGTCAGGGTGATCTTCTTGATCTTGCCGGTGAACTTGAAGGGCACCTGATAGTCCCTGTCGTCCACCGGGGTGCCGGTGTCGGACCCCACGTCCAGGTTTTCATCCCATTGCAAGATGAAGGGGATGGTGCGCTCCATCTTCTGGGTGGGCACTTCCTTGCCGTCCACCTTGAGGACACCCGTGCCGGAGCGGCCGATACCGCTCATGTTATTAAAAGCCAGGGTGCCCATCCCCAGGCTGGCCTGGTGGGGAGGAGCATTGGCCCCGTTGCCATTCGGGAACAGTCCCTGGAGATTTTGCAAGACCAGAAAGTTGGCGTCCCCCTGCCGCCAGCCCCGTCCCACAGGCTGGCCCTGGTCCCGGATGGTCCAAACCTTATCTTGGGAGTGGCGGCAGGATACCGCCCGGATAATGACCCCAGCCAAGCCCTCCCCCCAGGGCGGCTGGCCCTGTATATAGGTAAATGGACTTGCCGGGGAAATGCCTGCGGCGCTGAGGGCTGCGTTCCGGGCGGCCAGGACTGAGGCCCTCGCCGTCAGGCTCCCAAAGAGGCGCTCTTGCACGATTGCCAGGCCCCATTCCTGCAATAATCTGGCAATCTCGCGGTAGGTGGCTCGAGCAGCGATCGCCGCATCTGCACCCCACGCTGTTGGCACCACCAAAAAGGCTTGGCCCGGTCCGGCAACGCGTATATGCACCCTGCTCAATTCCAGATAAGAGCCGGTGGAGCCGGAGAAGAACTTCTTTGCCTGCCAACGGACAGGTGGGAAACCCCCTAGAGCAGATTCTGCTAACTCCGTATCTCTGCTAGGGGGTTCCTTGGAGTTTGCTGGCATTGGGCCTCCCTTAATATTTCTCCTGTGCGGGGGCAGATCAGCCATACCGGCCCAAGAGCTATGGCGCCCTATTAATTCGGGTCCGATACCACGCAGTAATTTATATCGGCGCCCTGGCCGCAGGGCTGGTAGTAGTTGGTGCCATCGTAGTAGTAAGTGGTGTTATTCACTATCAGGGGTTGGGCCGCGGCCGGCAAGGAGGCCACGGTGGCGCCGATGGCCAGACCCGCGGCCGCACCCACCACGGCCCCGGCGGCCGCCGCACCCGCGCCGTAATAGCCCCAACCACCGGTAGCGGTGACGCTTCGGGAGACATTAACATCAGCATAGCCACCACGGGCACCCGCAGCACCGTAGCCC
>JAGVAH010000009.1 GCA_020060385.1 Syntrophobacterales bacterium
ATTTGCCAAAAGTTCTTTCCTCTTATCCCCTCTCCCCCCAGCGGGGGGAGAGGGTTAGGGTGAGGGGGGGCGGAAAAAACTTTTGGCAACCAGTATAAGCGTTAAAGGAATCGGTGGGCAGCGCCCACCCTACGTTATGTCATTCTGAACGGAGCGCAGCGGAGTGAAGAATCTCTGCTTTTCTAAGAAGGTAGAGATTCTTCGGTCGCCTCCGGCTCCCTCAGAATGACAAGGGAAATGATTTCCTTTCATCTCGACGCCCTTAAGTGAACAGCATTGCCCCTAAATCCCCCTGTTTCCAAGAGGGACTTAAAAACCCCGTTCCCCATATCTTGTGGGTGGTTAACTGGGTTTGGCATTAAGCAGGTTTCTGAAATTGGTGGCAGGTTTTTTAGGGGTAATGAGCCTCAAAGGGCATGGAGCCCCAGCGGTCCAGGTCCTTGGGAAAGGCCATCTCCGCGGCCAGCCCGGCCATGGTGATCACCAGGTGGCGGCAGAAGCTGAGGTGTTCCTTGCAGAGCCAGTTTTGTTGCCAGGATGCGGTCAACACCCGGCATTGGGTGCTGCCGAAGCGTTGCTGAAACTCATAGGGCGGGCGGTTGAACAATTTATATAAACCGGGGGTGCCGTGCATTTGCTCCCGGCTCTCTTTAGGGCTGGCGGGAATCTGGCGGCGGCCGTAGACCGCGCCCAGCGCGGCCATGGCCCCCGATAGCGCGCCGCAGGTGTCCCCGAAATGGCCCATGCCCCCGCCGAAGCCGGTCATCAGGCACATGGACTCCAACGGCAGGCCCGTCTCCACTTCCGAAAGGACCGCCGTCAGGACGCACTCCGCGCAGTTGAGGCCGGTCTTGAAGAGGTTTTTGGCTTTTTGCCTTACCCGCTCCACCACTTCTTGCCGTTGCATCTCTTCTCTTGGCAATCCTTTCCTAAGCTCGCTGCTGCAGCAGATACTTCACCTTCTCCACCACGACCGCCATCTCCTTGTTGGTGTTCATTCCCCAAAAATCAGGGAGGGTGAAGTCCACCGGGTCAAAATCCTGGGCCTGGGCCTCCAGGATCTCCAACCGGCCGTCGGAGATGGATTCGGGGTCTTGGGCCCTGATCCCCAGCCGCTCCCTGACCACCTCCAGGGGACAGGCGCAATACAGAAAAATCGCGGCCGCGTCATTCTCCAGGGCCATCTGCTTCACCAGGTCCCGCTCCGCGGCCCGTTTATAGGAGCCGTCCAGGATGACGCTTTGCCCTCCGGCCAGGAGGGAGGCGGCCTGACGGCGCATCTCCTCATAGGTGCGCCGGGAGAAGTCTTCGTCGTATATCCCCTTGCCGAACTCCGTGGGCGTGGGGGTGGTGGGGGCGAGGCCCGCCAGGGTTTTGCGCACTGCGTCGCTGTGCACCACCGGCCAGCCCAGGGCTTCTCCCAAGGCCATCGCCAGGGTGGTCTTGCCCGTGCCCATCATTCCGAAGATGACTATTACCTTTTTCATAATTAAAAGCCTTTCACCACCAAGACACAAAGGCACCAAGGTTCACCAAGAGAATCAATTTCTGCCTTGGTTCAGGCAAGGCAGAAAATTTTTCTTTGTGTTTCTTTGTGTCTTTGTGCCTTGGTGGTTAATCTTTAAGCCGCGGCCTTGGCCCCTTCCTGGGCATATTCCCCGGCCAGGGCAAAGTAGGCCCGGGCCGCGGCTGCGGCCTGCTCCCGGGCCCCTGGGCTTTGGGCCGGGTCCTGGGCCACAAAGGCGTTGATTTTGCCCCGCACGTAGGCCCGGTAACACTTGTAGAAATCCATAATCTCCAATAGTTCCGGGTCCCTGGAGGCCCGGGCGAAGCCCTCAACAAAATGGCGGCTCAGTTGCCGATACCCATGAAAATCCAGGTCCATGGCCAGAAAGTCGATGTCCGCCGCCACATCACCATAGCGGAAGCGGGGATTAAATTCAATGCAGTCGTAAATATAAACCCCGTCCGCCAGGCAGATGTTTTTCATGTGCAGATCCCCGTGGCAGTCCCGGATGCGCCCTTCTTTGATGCGCCTGAGGAAAAGCTGCCGCTTCTTTTGCAAAAAACCCCAGGAATAGACCTTAATCCGGTCGAACAAATCCGGAGAGAGTATCTCCCCCGGCAGGCCCGCGGTGCGGGAGAAATTCTCCTGGTGGTTGAAGTGGATGATGGCCGGCTCCCCGAATTTATTGATCCGGGGCCCGGTGGCCGCCTGCCCGTAGAAAGGCACCAGGCGCTCGATGATCCGCTCCAGGTGCGCCGCCTGCAGTTCCCCCCGGTCCGCCACTTCGTCCATCATGGCCTCCTGGGGCAGGCGCACCATCTTCAGGGCATATTCCACCGGGTGGCCCGGACCCCCCAGGCGCACCCCGCGGTTTCCGGCCACGATGGGCAAAACCTCCAGGTAGATTTCCGGGCAGAGACGGCGATTGAGGGTCAACTCCTGGTTAAGGTAAAAATGCCGCCTTCTCAAGGTGGTGAAATTCAGAAATCCCAGATCCACCGGCTTTTTAACCTTATAGGCAAACGCATCAGTGATGAAAACCCAGGAGATGTGAGTTTGGACCAGGGTCACCGTCGTAGTGGGGTCCGGATAGACCGCCGGGTCCAGGAGATGCATCCTTATATCCATAAATCTCAATATAAAACTTTTTAGGAAAGAGGGCTAATTCTTTGCCTGACCCTGGTGAGCATAGCCCCCTTAAAAAGTCGCATGGTCCACCGGGGAAGATTTTGGAGAGACCCCCTTGTAAAATGGGGATTCAGAAGATATTTAGGTGATTATTAAGTAGCTAATTATTAGTAGGTGGACTGCAGTAACAATCTATTGCCAGAACTGTCTCTTCCTGCGTCCTTGCCAGCAAAATCTTGTTCCGGGCGAGGGTGGCGCCTGGGCGGGGAGAGTGACTCACCCGTACTTGCCAAAATCAATCCAACAACAACAAAGTCTGAGGTATTTGCGCGGCTACAATCTCATAGACCTTTCCTGTTGCCAGATTAGCGACATAGAGGTTTCCGGCTTCATCCTCCCCAAAAGTGCTGATAGTGAAGCCGGAGTTCAACTTGAGGCGTCTCTGCCAACTTCCGGCCACCCTTTGGGACTCCCAGATTTTTCCATTAAGGTCGCCGAAGAAATAGATGCTCCGCAAAATCTGTGACCTGGCCCCCCGGTAAACATACCCCCCGACGATGGCATTTCCTTCGGTATGATCGTAATACATTACCGGGGGGGAATATCCGGCCGGAGGAACACAATTTTGCGGGGGGTTAAAGCAGGATGGGCCCTCCAGAATATTCCAGCCGTAATTCTCCCCGCCACCACTACTGGCCAGCTGAAAGTCGACCTCCTCAAAGGCGGACTGTCCAACGTCGCCAATATAGAGGTCGCCTGTGAAACGGTCAAAAGAAAAGCGCCAGGGATTGCGCAGACCCAGGGCCCAAATTTCCTTGCGAGCCACGGTTGAGCTGAAGAAAGGATTGGTGGAGGGGATGCGATAATTAAGACCCGGGTCCGGAGCGGATTCCACGTCGAGGCGCAGAATTTTGCCCAGGAGGGACTGGTTATTTTGGGCATTTTCAGGGGTGCCGCCGCCATCGCCAGTGCCGATGTAGAGGAAGCCATCATTGGGACTAAAGGCCAATTGTCCGCCGTTGTGGTTGGTATAAGTGGGATGAGACAGGGTGAGAATGATCAGTTCACTGGTGCTATCCGCCAAGTTCGGGTCGCCGGACATTGTATAGCGCGCCACCACATTATTACCCGTCAGGGTGGTGTAATAGAGGTAAAAAAGTCTACTGGTGGCGAAGTTCGGGGGAAAAGCCAGGCCCAAAAGCCCTTGTTCCCCTCCGGAAAGCACTTTCGAGGTAATATTGAGAAATGGCGTGGGTAACAGAACACCATTGACTGCTATTTTTATGACTCCCCCCTGTTCCACAATAAACAGGCGGTTGCTGCCATCCCCGGCGTGGGAAATAGCCACGGGTGATTGCAGGCCAGAGAACCGGGGCTGCAGAGAAATTCCGGGCCAAACCTGGGACTGGACCAAAGCCGGCGAGAATCCTCCCAAAACGGCCAAAAACAGGAGGCATCTCAAGATATTTGTCATCATGACCGCACACCTCTCAGGTTGAAAACCTATACTGGTTGCCAAAAGTTTTTTCCGCCCCCCCCTCACCCTAACCCTCTCCCCCCGCTGGGGGGAGAGGGGATAAGAGGAAAGAACTTTTGGCAAATG
>JAGVAH010000017.1 GCA_020060385.1 Syntrophobacterales bacterium
CAGGACCGCCACCGCCGCGATCATTTGGAGGGTGTTGCGCACCGTCCCCACGATGGCCAACACCGACTTGATCAACTGCTTGTCGGACACCACCGCGACGTTGGCCCGCTCCTGGATTTCCTGGCTATATTGCTCAATCCGGGTGATGTCGTCCACCTTCACCGCGATGAAAGATACCTTGTCCCCCACCCCGTAGAGCTTTTGGGCGGTGGCCAGGTCCAGGTAGATAACCAGGTCGTCCCGGTTGCCCATTTCTTTCAAGATGCCGCTTAAGAGAAACTCGGTTCCCCGGATGGTTAGGTTGTCTCCTGTCTTCAGTTCGAACTGCTGGGCAACGCTGAAGCCAACCATCACGCTCTCCCCGTCCAGGCGGTATTCGCCCTTCTCCACCTGCCAGTTTTTGAACTGCTTCATGGGCCCGGGCTGGATGCCCACCACCGTCACCGGCTGGTTCTTGATGGCGGTGCGCTGTACAAGATAGGGAATGGCGGTGATGCCCTTAACTGAGGCCACTTTTTCCACGTCTGCGTTGGGGATGGCCTCGGGCAGGGTTTCGCCGGTGAGCACGGAGATTTGCTCATAAGCGCACCAGCCCTTGGGGGTGACCACCAGCTCGGCGCCCAACTCCTGGGATTGCTTCTTAACTTGCGCTTCCAGGCCGGTCCCCAGGGACAGCAGGGTCACCAGGGAGGCGATGCCCACAGCAATGCCCAAGATTGTGAACAGGAACCGGCTCTTTTTGCGAGTTAGGTTCTTGAAGACCAGTTTTCCCCGGGTCATTTCACCTTGACCTCGCTGGCCTTGAGCACGAAGCCGCCTTTGGCCGATTCATCTTTTTGGATGGCGCCCTTGATCTCCACCACCTTGCCGGATTCGGGCAGCTTGCCGCTGGCGGATACTGTGATCCACTTGGCTGGACAGGTCACACTCTGGCAGGCTACATATTCCCGGTAATCGATGACCAGGAACCGGTTCTTTTCTGGCTCCAGGCTCGCAACCGCACCCCGGACCTTAATCTCGCCTTTATAGGCGAAGGGGTCCGAGTACACCGTGTCCACGTCCAGTCCCTCGGCTTTGGGGGCCGTAAAGGCGAATGCGGCAGTTGCGATGGAAAGAGCAATGAGGAAGATCAAACCTATCGAGGAAAGTTTTGGTAAATGCATGGTCAACTCCTTTTGTTCTCCAAAGTTATGGAGAGGGGATTGATAAACCCCCCTTGATGACATACCGGCTCGCAGGTGCAAGGGCTGGCTGATCTCGTTAGCCGCGGCTGTTCCGGGGCCGCATCCTGAATAAAGGGGGCCCCCGACCTGAGGGAGTTTTCAGCTTTGGCGAGCTCACGACCCAAATAAGCGGCATGATCCAGGCGGGAAATCAGACGCTTGTCTATAGCCGGGGTATAAAGTTCAGCAGCCGAGGTGCCCTCGATCACCACATCCAATAAGCCATCATTGCGGTAATGCTCCAAAGAGAGGATTCCCCTGGTCCGGTCCACATAGATCACAAAGTAACCGGCAGGGTCGCCCACCATTCTGGAAGGCAGATAACCGGAAACCAGTTCCACGACTCGACATTCGGAATAAGGCTTGGCAGGTCCAGGATTTCGGGCGGCGCACCGTTTTGCCTCAGAAATTACCTTGCTGACCTCCGTTTCGCCGATAAGGTTGATTATCTCCACCACTTCCCGGAAGCGGGCCACTGCCTCGGGGTCGAGGTTCTTCAGAACTGCCCGCCGTCCTTTGGCACCAATAATCCTTCTGTGGTCATCTATGCCATGCTGTGTCAGGGCCAACAATGATTGACCCGGATAGTGCCCCACGGACTGCTGGGAGTCGGGGCCGCAGATTATCACAAAGCGGAGGTGAGGGTTGGCCAGGACATTCTGAATGAGGCGCTCTATACCTAAATTTTCGGTGTGCAGCGTCCCTACCAGGGCAATTTCCGGCCCGGCCTCTCTTGCCACAGCCATCGCCAGGTCCTCTGCGGTTAAAGTGCAAACGGCCACCGGCGCCTGGTAGCGCAGCACCCGGTAGGCTCCGGGAAGTGGGGGCCAACCCCGACGCTCCACCACCGGTTCGCTGGGGCAGACTTCCAGGTCCAAGACGCTTTCGCCTAAAGCCTGGCCCAAGGCGTTGAGCACCAGCGGCGGAATGCAGACTTCGCACCCCAGACAATCGTAGCGTTGCTCTGCCAGGCAGCTTCTTGCAGCCTCCATCGCTTCTCGAAGTTCCCCGGGACCTTCTTCGTTCGAGAAAGCCTTCTCCAGAGCCTGGATCAGGTTATGAAAGCAACCGCAGGCCCGGCATTTCTCCGCAGCCATGGCCTCTTGCAAATACTTCAAGGCTTCCTTAAAAGCCTGCTCTTTTTTTTTGGGGGATAAATTCATCTGCTTCTTGCCTTGGCATCTTCACTGAGACAGAGGCCGTGGTCCAGGATTTCGATGACGCAGGGATCCACAATCCGGTAATAGATGTTGTTGCCGCTGCGTCGAGACCCCACAATGCCCCGATCCGCCAGGCGGATGAGCTGGTTGGAGATGGCCTGGGGCTTCATGGCCAGCAGGTCAGACATTTCAGACACGCGCATCTCTCCGGCCCTTACCAGGGCATGAAGCATCCGGAGACGGGTATCATTGGCCAGCGTCTTGAAAAGCGCCACCAGTTCGACCGCCTGCTGTGCAGTTAGTAGTTCCCTTTCCCCCAGAGGAGGCTTGGGACGGCAGGAAGGCTGCTGAATAGTTGGGCTCAAGGAATCCATATCAACTATTAAATTAACCAATGTAATTATGTATGTCAAGTTTGAGTCCATAATTTTCTAAGGTTGACAGGAGAGAGATGAGCTTAAGGCTGGAATCAGAAATTGGAAAGCGCTTGATAGCTACTAGGATGCTGGAATTATCAAAAATCTAAAATCGTTCATTATCCAGATCGTACGTGGGCAGTTTCCCCTGTTCCACTGATAAGTCTATCGTGCGGAAAGATATATGGAAGCGAAGTTGACAACGAATACTCCGTCACCGATTCACAGGGAGTCTCCCTGCTGCCAAGTTGAGGGGCAAGGTCCTACGGTTCTTGCCCCTCAAATCAAATGACTCTCGCAGAGGCTTTAGGGGGTGAGAAAGCTCCTTAGCTTATCAATTTATTTTTTTCGCCGAGCCTCCCAATAGGGAATGCCTTGGGGGTCCCGCAAAACTAAAGTGTGGTCCTTATGCATGACCTCAGCGGCCAGAAGTCTTTCCTGGCCTTCCAGTTTATAGCAAAATCCCTGGATGGTCACTTCGTCCCCCCGCTTTAGATCGGCCTCCTGGCGCTCCAGGAACCATAGGGGCCCTAAATGCACATGGATCAGGCCCTTGTCCGGAGTTTGAACCTCAACCGCTAGCCCCGGCTCCATATCCTGGGAAAAGGTTTCCACCCGGAGGCGGGTGATGCGCCCGCTGATCTTCCCGGGCACACAGGCATGGACCTCCTGGGAGACTCGATAAGGCAACATGCGGAATCCCTGTCCTCTACCGCCCTGATAGCCGTATTCCTGAAGGTAACTGTGCTCTTGAAGAGGAGCGCTGCAAGCCATTAAGAAGCCAAAAAAGATAACCATGCTAAGCGACCGCCAATGGGACATAATTTCCTCCAATTTGAATTTTAAGCCCTGAGATGTCGGTTATAAATTTAGCCTTCTTCTTTTTTATTATTTTTCAGGGACCTGATAGCCACCCTATCCTTTTCCCCGGTACGGATGCGCACCGCCTGTTCCACCGGTAAGACGAAGATCACGCCGTCTCCAAGGTTGCCGGTATGCGCGGCCTTCTGAATGGTGCCCACTACCTCCTCCACCAGCTCGTTTTTGACCACTATCTCTAGACGCACTTTGGGGACAAATTCCCGAACCATCTTGTCTCCGGGCACCAAAACTTTGCCCCGGCCAAACCCCTGGACCTCCATCACGCTCAGGCCCGGCAGGCCAGCGATTTTCTGCAAAGCGCTGGTTACCTTGGAAAGCTTGAAAGGCTGGATATAAGCTCTCACTTCTTTCATGGTTAATCTCCTAAATCTCCGGCAGGCGTTCGGCAAAGCTGCCGTACAGCACCGGTAGGATGATCAGTGTCAACAAGGTGGAGGTGAACAGGCCGCTTACCACTACCACCGCCAGGGGCCGTTGCACCTCCGATCCGGGACCGGTGGCGAAGAGCAAAGGGATTAATCCCAGGATGGCCACCAGGGCTGTCATTAAGACCGGGCGCAGCCGCCGGTTGCAACCTTCTTGCACCGCCTCTTCCAGGGGCACGCCCTCCTGCCGCAGCTGGTTGATCTGGGAGACCAAAACCACCCCGTTCAACACTGCCACCCCGAAAAGGGCGATGAAACCCACCGATGCCGGGACGCTCAGGTAGAGGCCGGTGAGGAGCAGGCCCAGGATGCCGCCGATGAGCGCCAGAGGCAGGTTCAAGATAATAAGCGCGGCATAACGCACTGAGTTGAAGGTCAGAAAAAGCAGCAGGAAGATAACGGCGATGGTCACCGGGACAATCAGCATGAGGCGCCGCATGGCCCGTTCCTGGTTCTGGAAGGCCCCGCCCCAGGTGAGGTAATAGCCGGGAGGCAAGTTCAAGCGGGCTGCCAGGAGGCTCTGGGCTTCGGCGACCAAGCCGCCGATGTCCCGGCCTTCCACGTTGAACTCCACCACGATCCGGCGACGGGCGTCGTCCCGGCTGATCTGGACCGGGCCCTCTTCTTCAGTGATCGTCGCCAGATCGGCCAAGGGAATGCGGCGGCCGCCGGAGGCCTCCACCAGGATGTTGCCGATGGTCTGGACGTTGTTGCGGCGTTCTTCCGGGAAGCGCACCAGCACGTCCACCCGTAACTGGCCCTCGATGATCTGCGTGGCCGCCTTGCCGCCCACCGCTGTTTCAATGATCTCCTGGATATCAGCCACGTTGATGCCGTAGCGGGCAATTTTCCGGCGATCGATCCTGATGTTCAGGTAAGGTTGCCCGGCCACCTGCTCCACTCGCAAATCAGCGACGCCCTTAATCCCCTTTAGGAGACGGCCCGCCTCTTCGCCCTTGCGCAGCAAGGTTTCCATGTCGTCACCGAAAATCTTCACCGCCACCTGAGACTTGACCCCGGAGATAAGTTCGTCCACCCGGAGCGCAATGGGTTGGGAGAGGTTAATGCCGATACCCGGAATCTTGGCCAGTTCGGTCCGCATCTTATCCACCAGTTCTTCGGTGGTGCGGACGGTCTTCCATTCCGAACGGGGCTTAAGCACCACGACGGGGTCGCTGATGTTCGGCCCCATGGGATCGGTGGCGATTTCCGCGGCGCCGATCTTGGAGACCACCGCGGCCACTTCGGGGAACTGCATCATCACCTGTTGGGCCTGGCGCTCGATTTCCACCGACTGGCCCACGGACACGGAGGGCAAACGGATGATCTGGGGGGTGAGATAGCCTTCATCCATGCGGGGAATGAACTCGGTCCCCAGGAAGGGCACCATGGCCAGAGAAAAGACCAGCAAGCCCGCGGCCCCCAGCACCACAAGGCGGCGATGGCCCATGGCCCAGGCCAGGGAAGGCCGATAGAGGCGCCGGGCCCACTTGAGGAGCAGGCTTTCCCTTTCGGGGCCGCGCTTGAGCAGGTACGAGCAAAGCGCAGGAACGGCAACAATGGACAGAACCAGGGAGGCCAGCAGCGCAATGGCCACGGTGAAGGCCAGGGGAGCGAACATCTTGCCCTCCATGCCCTGAAGGGTCATGATGGGCAGGAAGGTGATAGCGATGATCAGTTCCCCGAAGAGGCTCGGTTTTCGCACCTCCAACACGGCCTCCAGCACGGTGCGCATAAAGCCTCGGCCGGTATCGGTCTCTCCCAGGTGGTGCATGACATTTTCCACCTGGATCACCGCCGCGTCCACGATCATGCCGATGGAAATGGCCAGGCCGCCAAAGGTCATGAGATTGGCGGTCAGCCCCGTCAGGCGCATGACAATAAAAGTCATCAGCGCGGCCAAAGGCAATGTCAAGGCGATGACTGCCGCCCCCTGGAGGCTGCGGAGAAACAGATAAACCACCAAAATGACCAGGACCACCCCCTCGGCGAGGGCCTTGCTCACCGTCGTGAGGCAGTCCCGCACCAGGCCGGTGCGGTCGTAAAAAGCCTCCAGTTTGATGCCGCCGGGAAGGATGCCGCCCTTATTGATCTCTTTAACCTTTTCTTTGACCGCGGCCACCACCTCCCGGCCACTGCCGCCCCGGATCATCATAACGATGCCCACCACGGCTTCGCGCTTGCCGTCCTTCACCGTGGCGCCCCAGCGGGTGGCCGGGCCTTCCTCGATAACGGCCACATCCCGCACCAGCACCGGGGTGCCTTCGACTTCTTTGAGCACCACTTCCTCGATGTCTTCTTTGCCCCGCATCAGGCCGATACCCCGCACCATGGCCTGCTCACTCCCCTGGTTCAGAATATTGCCGCCAGCGTTGACGTTGTTCTGGGCCAAAGCGTTAAATACTTGTTGCAGGGTTAAATCGTACTTCCGCAGGCGGTCGGGATCGACGTTCACCTGGTACTGCCGCACCTGGCCGCCGAAGGAATTGACTTCAGTCACTCCGGGCACGGTCTTCAAAATAGGCCGGACGATACCGTCCTGCACGGTGCGCAGGCGCATCAGGCGTAATTCTTCCTCCCGGGGCGAGGCCGGGGGCGGAGCATCCGGTTCTTCCAGGGTATACTGATAAATTTCCCCCAGACCGGTGGATATGGGCCCCATTACCGGTTCGGCGCCCTTGGGAAGCTTTTCCTTGGCCTCGATGAGCCGCTCCAGCACCAGTTGCCGGGCGAAATAAATATCCACCTTATCCTCAAAGACAATGGTCACCAAAGACAACCCGAACTTGGAAAGGGAGCGCAATTCCACCATGTCCGGGAGTCCCGCCATCTGGACCTCGATTGGGAACGTGACCTGTTTTTCCACTTCTTCGGGCGACATGCCGGGCCAGGTGGCGATCACCTGCACCTGGATATTGGTGACATCCGGGAAAGCGTCCACCGGCAATTTGAGGGCCGCGTAGGACCCATAGCCTACCAGGCCGGCCAGGAAAACGAGGATCAGAAAGCGCTGGCGGAGACAGCCTTGAATGATTTTTTCAATGCCCATGCTCCGCCTCCAGACTCTCTTTCTCCAGTTCGGACTTGAGGGTGAAGGCGCCCTGGACCACCACCCGCTCGCCTTCCTTCAGGCCCGCCAGCACCTCCACCCGGCCGTCCGCCTTCGGGCCGGACCTGATAACCCGCTTGAGATACAGGCCGGGTTCATGTTCCACAAAGACATACTGCTCCCCGCCGCTGCCCACCACCGCGGCTTCGGGCACGTTGAGGGCCATCCGGGAACCGGAGGACACCTTAATGGTGGCGAACATTCCGGCTTTTAGCTCGCCCTTGGAGTTATCCACCCTGACCCGGGCCCGGGTCATGCGGGTGGCCTTTTCCACCGCAGCGGCGATGTAGTCTATGGCGCCGGCAAACTCTTCCTGGGGCAGGGAACTGACCCTGATAACCACGGGAGAGCCAACTTTGACCAGGGGCAGGTCTTTCTCCGGTATCTGGACAAAGCACCAGAGGGTGGTGGGGTCGGCCACCGTGAAGAGTTCTTCATCCGGTTTGACCACCAAGCCCGGAGTGGCCTTGCGGTCCACCACCCGCCCGGAGATAGGCGACCGCAGAGAAAAGGTGCTTTCCACTTCGGCATGAAAGCCGGGACCTTTTTTCCGCTTGCCCTTGAACATGCGCGCGATATCGGCATCGGTGAGTCCCAGGAGATGGAGGCGGTTTTCGGCATAGTCCCGTTCCGCCTGCGCCAGTTCGAACTTGGCCTGGCGCTCCTGAAATTCGGCCTGGCTGATGGCCTTTCCCTCCCACAGCAGACGCGCTCGCGCAAAGGCCTTCTGGGCCACATTGGCTGAGGCAACCGCCTGCATAAAGGCGGCCTGGGCCTGGCCCAATTCCACGCTGTCAATGACGGCCAGCGCTTCTCCCTGCCGAACTTGCGCTCCATAATCAGCGAGAATCTTGACTATCCGGCCCGAAATTCTGGAGCTAACGCGTGCCATCTTCTCCTCGTTGAAAACCAGTTCGCCGGTAAGCTGCACCCTGTCAGCCAGCGATCCGGCGGTAACCGGTTCCACCTTGAGATTGGCCCGCTTCACCGCTTCGGGGTTTAACTTTACCTGGCCCGGCGGTTGGTCTCCATGTGGGTGATCATCGTGCTTATCGCCTTTGAGCTTTTGGCCCGCGGTCGGGTGATCATCGTGCTTGTGGCCGTCGGGTTTATGAGCTCCCGGTTTTTGGGCTTCATGTTCGTGGTTCTCATGCTGATGGGGCTTTTGTCCCCCATCTTTATTAGGGTCTTTTTTCTGGGCGCTTACGGGAAAGGAAAGCAAAGCTACCGCCGCCAGGATCAGAACCCCTACGATCATCCCTTTCGGCCTGAAAAAATTGCGAATCATGGGTTAGATACCTCCCCCGGCTATGCGCCACAGTTCCGCGCGGGCCAGCCAGTATTCCAGGAGCGCCTTATAATAATCCTGCTCCGTGGCCCGGTAGACGCGGCGGGAATCCAATAAGTCCAGCAACCCCGTCTCTCCATGCCGGTAGGTGAATTCGGCCAGGCGCAAAGATTCGGCCGCCTGGGGCAGAATATTCTTCTGATAAGACTCCACCTGGCGCCGGGCCACCATGTAGAGGCTGTACTGAGCCGCCAGCTTCGTTTCCAGTTCCTGGCGGGTGAGGCTGAGGTCGGATTCGGCCTGACGCCTGGCGGCCGCGGCCTTATCCACTTCGCCGCCCTTGCGGTTCCACAGGGGCAGGGGGATGGAGATGCCCCCGCCCACGGCGCTCAGGTCAATATCCCGGTTGTAGAAGGCTTTCACGGTCACGTCCGGCACCCAGGCCTGGCGCTCGGCGGCCAGGGTGCTCTCCGCCTGGCGCACCGCGGCATTTTGGGCGGATAGGAGGGGGTGGGCGGACAAGGCGGCCTCACGCCAGCGCGCCAAGGGAATGACTTCATCCAGAGCAGTGAATTTGCCGGTAATGGAGTAATCAGCAGGCAAATTCTCCAGTAAAAACCGGTTCAATACCTGCCGGTCTCCGTCCTGGAGAGTTTTAGCCTTTTGATACTCCCGCTCCAAGGTATGAAACTCCACCTGGGCCTTAAGCAGTTCCAATTGACGACTCTCACCCAAGCGGACGCGTTTTTCTATCAGATCGAGAAGTTGTTTGGCGGAATCCAGATTCTCCCGGGCCACCTTGACGAATTGCTCATCGGCCAGCAACCGGTAGTAGAGTTCCCGCAACTTGGCGATGACATTAAGCTCTTCGTTGGTCACCAACTTCCGGGCGCTATCTATCCCGAAGCGGGCGGCTTCTTGTCTCCTGGCCCGGCGTCCCGGCCATTCCAGGGTCTGGGAGAGGGCCACCGTGTAACCTACACCAGTTTCAGGTCCTGGAATCTCCCTTTCCCTGGATGCCGTGCCCTCCACCTGGGGATTGGGATATTGTTTGGCGATGCGCAGTTCGGCTTCGCTTTTTTTGACTTCCTCACCAGCTTTCTTCAAGCCGGGATGGGTCTTGAGGGCGATCTCCTCCAATTCCTGCAACGAATAGCCCTGGGGACCAGCCGATGCCGGCGCCACAATGAGCAATACCAGGCATAAAGCCGCCATAAGGGCCAACCCTTTCGGGGTCATAGGCCACCTCCGTTGGCAAAAAGACTAGTAACTAACTAATAGAAGTTATTAGAAGATTAAGATTTAAAACAGGTTATTCAATACTTGGGAGGTTGAAAGATGCTATGGGGAAGGAGATTTGATGTTGGATGCAGGGTAATCGGATGGTAAAAAGCGACTTGCAAAGGAGAGCGGAGTCCAAAGTTGGTCAAGAGGCAAGACAGGTGGCAGGCACACGAGCAGACGCAAGAAGGTAGGGGGGCCTGGCCCTGGCAGGTTCCGTCGTCGCAGATTTCCCCGCCAAGCGCCAACGTAGGCAAGAGCATAATGAGGAAAACTGCGACGTAGAGTCCTTTATAACCCCGCATTACCTTCATGACCCACTTTATTATCTTAAATCCGCCAAAATGGCAACCCAGCTTGTTCAACTTATATCGGGCTTTTCGTCAGGATCGCCGATCCGATATTCTTGGAGTTTATTTAGCAGGGTGCGCCGGGAAATGCCCAGAATCCGGGCCGCCTTCGACTTGTTGCCATGGGTCTCTTCCAGGGTCTTTATGATTAGTTGCTTCTCCATGTCCCGCATCGACACGCCCGCCTTGATGCCGACCTCGCTGGCAACTGCTGCGGGGCCCAAACTTCGCAAGTTCAGAGGCAAGTCTTCAATGCGGATATATTCCCGAGGGCACATGATGACCGCCCGCTCGACGGCGTTTTCCAGCTCACGCACGTTACCCGGCCAGTGGTAGCGTTGAAAGGCGTCAAGGACGCCTGGTTCGAACCCCTTGATGGCACGCCGGTTTTTTTCTACATAAATCCTGAGAAAATAGTCGGCGAGGAGGGGGATGTCCTCCTTACGCTCCCTTAGCTGCGGCATGGTTAAGGAAACGACGTTCAACCGGTAATAGAGATCTTCCCGGAAACGGCCGGCCTGAACTTCCTGGGTAAGGTCCTTGTTAGTGGCGGCAATCACCCTGACATCCACCTTGATGGTGCGCGTCCCGCCCACCGGTTCGAACTCCTTCTCCTGGAGGACGCGCAGCATCTTGGCCTGGGTATTGAGGGTCATGTCGCCGATCTCATCCAGGAAGATGGTGCCGCCGTCGGCTTGCTGGAACCGGCCCTCCTTGCGGGTGACCGCACCGGTGAAGGCGCCGCGTTCATGGCCGAAAAGCTCGCTCTCCAGAAGGCTTTCCTGCAAGGCGGCGCAGTTGAGTTTTACCAGGGGGTTCTTCCGGCGCGGGCTGTTTTGGTGGACAGCATTGGCGATTAACTCTTTACCCGTCCCCGATTCACCCAGGATCAACACCGTTGCTTCGGTGGGCGCCACCAAAGCCAGCGTCTCGAATATTTCCACCATTTTGGGGCTGCGCCCGATGATCCCAGAAAAATCGAACCTGGCGTCCAGCCTTTCCTGCTGAACCAGAATCCCTTGCTCCAGCTCATGGATATGAAGAACCTTGCGCATCTTTAAGGTAAGCGCTTCCATATCCAGGGGCTTGGCCACAAAATCCTGGGCCCCGGCTTTGATGGCCTCTACCGCCGACTCGATGGTGCCGTAGGCCGTCATCATGATGATGGGCATGGCTGTGCTGATAGCCCTCATCTGGCGCAGGGCCTCCAGGCCGTCCATCCGGGGCATCTTGAGATCGAGCAGAACCAGGTCAAAGGCTCGCTCTTTCACCGCGGCCACGGCCTGCAACCCGTCTGCCGCCTCGCTTGCCTTGAAGCCCTCGTCTTCCAGGTAGGCCCGCAGCATCTGGCGGTGCCCGGCTTCATCGTCCACAATCAGTAAAGACTTCCCGTCCATTTCCACCACGTTCTCGGTTCGGTTTTATTAAGGTTTATAATAGGTATTATAACAGGTCGATCAAGGAGAGCGCTTCGAAGCAAAAACATCCTTCCCGGGGCCTGGCAGCCGCCGGGAAGGACGTTCAGGATGGTTCAGTGGACCTCATTTATTGGCAGGCCCGTTTTTCTTACCAGCCCCAGGGAGGGGGCGGCCCCCAGCAGCAGGCCATCGCCGCGCCAGCACTGAGAGCCAGGACCAGGATTGTTGCCAGAACCACCAGGCTTTTCTTTTTCACGGTTTGCTTCCTCCATTTGAAGATATTTGATCAAAGGAACTGCATTACCAACAACCCCAGCCGCAGCCCCACCAACCTGAATATTGGCCGGGGGCGGCGTTTTTGGAACCGGCGGGATGATAATAACCGCAGGTCCAACCGGGATAATATGCCGAGCCGTGATAATGCGGACCGACCGGGTCGGTGGGGGCCGCCTGGCTATCGGTCGCTGGAACAGGCTGGACGGCCTGGACAACCGGCTCAGTGTTGCCGGGGTTCTTTTTAGCGGCCATGGCAGTGCCTGCCGCAAGAGCCAAAGCGAGGATGGTTGCCGCTATTACCATGATTTTCTTAGACATGACTTAAACCTCCGTTTATTTTGATTACCGACGACCCCAACCTCTGGCGGTATAGTACCCGCTGCTGGGGGTGTAATTCTGGGGTGCAGTGTTATCGGTTTGATAGTAGCTTCCCGGAGCGGCCACCATGGGGCAGTAGCCGTTGCCCGTCATGGGGCAGTAATAATTACCGGGGGTTCCCTTCATGGGGCAGTAGTAACCGGACGATCCGTTCTTGGTATATCCCATCCCCGAGCCGCCCCACATGCCGCAGCCACCCCAGGCCATGGCCGCGCTGGCCCCGAGAGCCAGGATCAACAGGGTTGCCAGAACAACTAAGCTTTTCTTTTTCAAGGTCGAAGCCTCCGTTTGTTTGTTTTGAAAGACATAGAAGCAACAGGTGTGCCAAATCGATTTTTTGGCTAATTACAGAAAAATGCAGGTATTTTTATTAGGGAACCAAATTCTGTTAATGAAACTGACTAAAAATTGCCAAGGGCTGGAATCGGCTGTGAAGATTTTGCGCAACATGAGGTTTTTATCCTGTGGCATCAGGTCTTAAGGGAAAGGCTTCCTGCCACCACCGAAACCGTCGCTGCCGTAAGACCATCGACGGTGGCGGCGGCAGGGTTTTTTTGATATAAAAAAGGAGTGGAAATAAGAACATACGGCAAAGGTTGGCATGTATTTGAGGAAAGGATCATTTAGGGCAGCAACAATGATCGGCCAGAACAGCTCAACCTGCCAACCGCATGCAGGCGCAAATTTTTTCAAGCAATTATAAGGATGATTCCTGACATATGTCGCAACCTCTGCGCCATATCATCGCAGCTATCGTCGGCTCGGTACTGATACTGGCCGGCGCCTTGGGCTATATAACCTACCGCAATTTCCATCGCGAAGCCGAACTGACTGAAAAGCTCATGTTCGACAAGGGCATCACCATTATTCGCTCGGCAGAGGCGGGCTTTCGATGCAATATGCCCGCTGCTTCTTGTATGGCAGAGCCCAGTTGTCGGCGCAGTCTCCAGGAAATGGTGGTCGATTTGGCCCGGGAAAACGATCTGGATTTCCTGGTGATCTTCGATGCCTCCGGCAAAGTAATGGCGCACAACGACCCGTCAATGCTGGACAAGGAGATTCCCGCCCTGGCTGCCTATGTGGCGAAGCAGGGGCATCCTGACGGTGATTTCATGGGTCCAGATACCTTCGTTGTCGGCGGCATCTTCAATCCTTCCACCAGAAACCCTGAAATCCTTTCCCCGGACAAGAATCCCAGGATCGGCGATGGCTTATCAAAGACCGATTTTTTAATTTTGGTGGGCTTGAAAAGGGGCTGGCTGAACGAAGCTCAGCGGGTTGATCTGCGCTACGCCTTGCTGCAGGGAGGCATCCTGCTCCTGATGGGCCTGGCCGGCTTTTTTTTCATCTTTATTATTCAAAGCTATTACCTCGTCAACCGAACCCTGTCGGGGGTGACCACCCTCACGCAAAAAATCATTGAAAGCATGCCCAACGTATTGGTGGCTTTTGACGGCTCCGGCAAGGTCATCGAGGCTAACTCGGCTGCCAAGCAGTTATTGGGCATTACCAGGGGCCAGATGGTGGGGGATGATTTTCATGATTATCTTGGCGCTTCCGCCGGCCCCTTGTTGCGCCGGGTCAAAGACGGCCAGATAGTTCTCGACCAGGAAATACTCCTGAAAGGAGAGACGGCTATCCCGGCCGCCCTCACGGCTGCGCCGTTGACCTGGGAGGATGGCACCGGAGCGGTACTCATTATCCGCGACCTGCGCGAACTGAGGGCGATGGAGCAAAAGGTCAAACGCGCCGAAAGGCTGGCCGCCTTGGGAAGGCTGTCGGCCAGCGTGGCCCACGAGATCCGCAACCCTCTGAGCTCCATCAAGGGCTTCATCCAATACTTCAAAAAGAAATTTCCAGCAGGCTCCAAAGAGCAGGCATATACCGAGACCATGGTGGCCGAGGTGGACCGCCTTAACAACGTCATCACTAACCTCCTGGACTTCACCCGGGCCAAGGAACCCAAGTTTCAAGAATGCGACCTGGCGGAGGTGGTTCACCATGCCCTGCGCCTGGTGCGCCCCGATGCCCAGGCCAGAGGGGTAAAAATCCTTGAGAGGGTGCCGGAGCAGCCGCTGCTTGCCAGGGTGGACAGGGATCAGCTTATCCAGGTGTTCCTGAACCTGTTTCTGAACGGATTGGAGGCAATGCCGGACGGCGGCACCCTTCAGGTCGGCATAGAGACCGGCACTGATGGCAATTTCCAGGTAGAAATAACGGACTCGGGGCCCGGAATCAGAGAAGAAGACCTGCCGCAACTCTTCGAGCCGTTTTTTACCACCAAGTCCAGAGGGACCGGATTAGGTCTGGCCGTGGCCCTCCAGATCATGGAGAACCATCATGGGGCTATCGGTGTGACTAGCCGGCTGGGCGAAGGCACGACCTTCAAGGTAAGTCTTCCTGCTGATGGATTATCTGCCTCGGCAAGCGAGCCAGGAGAGTCGGCCTAATTGTGGCACCGAAATTGCAGAAATATAAATTGACTCAAATTTACGATTAGGTAAAATATGAACTTTTTGCGCCTGATACTAATATCGATGCTCCTGGCGCTCTCAATAATAGGGCGAGCTGATGCAGGTTCTTACTGCGGCTGGGGTGGCGGGATGCGGGGAGGTCCGGCTCCACAAGTTGGGGGCTCTTCCCCCGGCGCTTGCGGCCCAGGTGGATGGGGCGGCTCAAGCTCCATGAGTTTCGGCATGTGCGGCCCTCCGAATGGCGGGGCCGCGGCGAGCACCGGGCAGGTCCTCAACCTCCTCAATAATTATCTGAAGAACCAACCTAACCTCAGACCCGGCAGGCTTACCGCCGTCGGCAACTATTGGGAGGCGGAGATCCTCGACGCTCAAGGCAACCTGGTAAACAAGCTCCGCATCGATCCCCGCACCGGCTGTTTCTATTACCAGAAATAGGAATTCCGGAGGTCGATGATGGTTATCATCTTAGCCTTTGCAGGCATTTTAAATTTTCCCTCGACCAATCCGAAATGGAAGTTGTCAGATCATTTTCAATGAAGCAGGCCGCCAAGAAACACTGTGACCCTGTAGCTCTTCCAGAGAGGCTTTCTTGGCGGCCTTATATTTCTGACCTTAGGTCGGTATTTAGGTCCTGGAACCTACAGCATCGAAAAAGCTGGTTGGGTCCGCCAGCCGCAAGGCTTCGAAATCTTCCTTGGTCGGTTCCCGGCCAGCCAGGTTCTGCTTCCAGGTGGAGGCCAGGTCAAGGGCCAAGGGCACCCCATATTTCAGGGCCAGTTCGGTGATGGCGATCCCCAATTCCACGGCGCCCATTATTGTTTTCCCCCTTTAATCAGATAAGGCTGGACAAAATCCAGCAGTTCGGCAAGGGCCATCGAGACCCCGGAGATGGAACCGAAGTCGTCATTCTCCGCGGCATCCAGGGCCTTGTTATAGGCTTGCTGGAAAGCAGTGCCGTATTCTATGGCCTTAGCCTTGACCTGCTCATCAATGAGTTTTTGCCGGTAGAGCTCCGCAAGGGACCTCATGGTGGCGTTATAAGTCTTGTTCATCGTAGCCAAACTCTTATAGGCCACGGTGCGAGGCGAATCCTGGGCAACGGCCTGCTGCAACGGCGAGTTCGGGGCATTGCCGGTCGTGCCGGCGCAGCCGACTGCCAGAACAAGAGTCAGCAAGATAACCAGGGCAAAAGCTTTTCTTACAAATCCTCTTTGCATGGTGTCTTCCTCCTTGGAGTTAGGGTTAGGAATCAGGCTGTCGGGGTAGCCGGAGGTGCCGAAGCCGCCGGTGGTGCGGGAGACGCTTGCTGCACCGGAGGTGGTGAAGGTTTATTGCTGTTCGCCCCCAGGAGGGCGACCCCGCCGCCACCGAAAATGACGCCGATGATATAATCCACCGGCAGGTTCTGCAGCAGGACCTCCACCGGGAGCTTGCCAGAGAGGATCAGGATGGTCAGCAAGATCATCGCAAGACCCGGTAAGGTGGTTTTCGAGTCTTTCAGGGCACTCAAGTCCATGGCAAAACCTCCTCGAATTGGTAAAAACGGCCCGAATCAGGCCGGCATATTTCGGGGAAATACTTCAGGCGCTCCTGATCTGGTTGTATAAAAGAACCATGCGCCGGGTCCAACCTTTGCCGAAATTACCCCAGGTCTTCAGGTCCATGTAGCGGCCCAGACGGAGAAAAATCATGTCCGTGGCCAGCCAAAGCGGATCAGCCAGCTTCACGGCTCCCAGAGTTTGGGAGCCGTGACGACCGTCCACGGCATCCTCCGGCAAATACCCTTGATTAACCAGGGCTTCCTGCAAGACCTTAACGGCCGAACTCACCCCCTGATTGACGGCGCAGTCGAAAGACACCAGGGCCACAACATCCGGCAGTTCATCACCAAGGATGGGGGTCCAGTAATCCCGGGCATAGATCGCCCTGGCACCATCTCTGGTCAGATGCTCGATGTCCAGATTGGGGTAGGAACGTTTGCAGATGCCGAATTTGGTTTCCCCTCCGGGATCAGCCGGGTTGCTGACATACCCTCCTTCAATGCTATCCCCCAGGACAAATTCGAGTGCGGCGTTCAGGTCACCCATGTGCTCTCTCCTCCTCTCTTTGAACAACCGCCCGGGATGAGCGGTCATTTTACCGGCACAACTTTGATCCCCTTACCTGCCAGGGCCAACACAATAGCCTGTTGGCCTTCCTGTACCCTGGTAAAGCCTTCATCCATCTTGTTTTCCAGGCCCTTAAACTTTTCAAACAGGATGTCCACCGCCTTATCGTTGGCTTCCTGCTTGGTCTCCAGCGTCCCGTGGCCTGGGCACTTGGTAGGGTCGTTGCAAATTACTGCCACGGTCGGCGGCAACGGGTTTGAAGCAGGCGGCTGGCCGAAATGGAAGCGCAGGCCGCTTTTAAACAGCAGAAAGCCGATAAACACGAAGACGGCTGTAACCCCAAAGCCGCCCACGATGGCGCCGGCGATCATGTTGGCCTGATAGAGATCCACAATATGCTGGCCTGGCGCCAGGGCCGGAGCAGTTTCCGCAGCCCAGAGAAGGGAAATCATCGGCTCATCCCCCCTTTGCTATTGGTTTTTCGGCCAGCACCCCATGTGATCCACCGGCCAGGTTTTCGGCTCCGGGCCATCGAAGCCGTTAATTGCCATAGGTTGCCCGCAGGCGGCACAGAGCCAGTTCATGCAGGTGTCGTTCACCTGTCGGCCTACTACCACCGGCAGGATGCAACCCCAGGCACTGGCTTCCGGGTTCTTCTGGAAGCTGCTGCAATGGTCACAGGTCTGAATCTCTGCCATGGCGTTGACCTCCTATTCTCCGAGACAGATCGGGAATTTTCTTTTGCCCCATTGCGACTGGAGCCGCATGATCCGGCTGGGAACCGGGAAAACTCTCCTGGTGAAAACATCCGGCTCTTCGGCATAGGCCACCTGCACTCCCAAGGCATTTACCTGGACCGTACCCACGTCGGGAATAAGCGAGTAGGCCACCTGAAGGCCCATGGCATTGATGGAGAGCATCGGCGGTATGCCATAGGCAGCTTGCACCCCCATGGCATTGATTTGGGTTGCGTTTACCCATTGCAGGTTCGCCGAGAATTCTATCCATGGACTGAACTGACTGGTGGTGGTTTCGTCCTCAGGCAGATCGCTGGCGCTGGCATCGCCTATCTCTATCGAGTGGGACTGGTTGTTCGGGTTAAAGCTCCGGGCCCCAATCTCGATAACGAGGATATCTCCATCCTGGCAGGTGACATCGGTCAGCAAAGTGCCTGCCGGTGGTAAGAACCGGTTGGCCCGGTGATCCTCCCACGAGTATGCTGGGGGAAACTCCGACACAAGTGCATCGGGGAAATGCGATAGCAGGGTGCCGCGAAATGTCGAGTTTGCCGGGTTGTACACCTTGATCATGAGTGCACGGCATAGCCTCGAACCTGAGTCCTCCTGGGCCCTGAATTGTCCTTTCACTGTCCCGGAAATCGTCTGGGCCTTGAGCCTGCAAGGACAAACGAATTGATAATGGAGGACGTCCCGGGGCGCGGCCCCGGAAAACAGCCAGGGGTTTCTCGAGTGCAGTCCCATCCCCATTTTCATCGGGAAGCAGGGCAGGACTTCCACATTCCACTTGTGTTCCCAGGCGGCGTCCTGGGCCGGAGTGCAGATAGGAGTCCCGGAGGACTGGAAATAGATTCTCGTGGCCATGGGTTATTCCTTCGCCTGGACCCCCAGGATAACAGCGTTAGCCGCGGCTACCGACCAGTTGCCTCCGGCCGGGTTCGTGTTGAGGAGGGTCTTCACCTGCCCCTGGGCCAGAGGGAGATCCTGGGTCGCCTGGATGTAGTCGACTTCGCCCAGCCGGACGATAGGTGCCAGCCTAGTGGGCGCGACAGTGCTCATCTTCAGGCCCCAAAAATCCAATTGGACCGCCCTGACGGATTGCGCTTCTGCTGGCAGGGCCGAGAGCTGCACCATCTCGATGTTGCCGACCACATCCGTCTTGACGTTATCCGAACCGGAAGGCGGTCGTTCGTCCAGGGCCGTGTAGTGGCCCGGCCCCGGAGTCGGGGTCCACTGCTGTATAGGACCCTCGGAGATCGGCAGGCGAAGGGCGATCTTCAGGCCGCCCGGCCACGAGTTATTTACTTCGCCGGAAGGGTCGTTGACGATGACGTCATCGTAGTAGTAGTCGTTGTTTACGGCGATATAGACTCCGATCCGGTCTATGGCCGTCTCGGACCCCGGTTTCGTATCACCGATGAAGGCGAACTGGGGGTTGCCGTCGATCCTGATCTCCAGAACCCCGCCTGCGTCGGCGATCTTGATGTGAACCTCGATCACATACCAGGTCCTATTCAGGATCACCAGGGGGCAGGTGCCGGCCAGGGTGGAGCCGATATATACCTCGATCACGCGGGTGGAGCTGTTCAACCTGAGGTAGCCGAGTTGCGTCCCCCCGCATCTCCAACCGAATATGCTTCCACCTGATATATAATCGGAGTAGAAAAATGCGACCTGGCAGAATAGCTCCTGGTAGGGGCCGCCCGGCAAAGCCTTGAACCAGTCGCAATAGGTAATGCCGTACATATAGGCCCCGGTTCTCGGCAAAACCCCGTTTTTGCTGGTCACGATGGAGCCACCGGCGTCGAACTCGTTGATGCCCCACTCGGCTCCCGTCATAAAGATCATTGCCATGATGTTTTTCCTCTTCAGGCGAACTGTTCCGCAGTGATGTCCAGCTTGAACGTCCCGGAATGGTTCTGGTCATGGTTGACGATCCGCACCCGCAGCTGCCGGCCGCCTTCGCTGTCATAGACCCAGAACGGCAGGTAGTCTTCGAACGGCATGCCCGGGACGATGTTTTCCACCTTATAGAGCAGCTTCGAGAAAGTCTCATCCGCATAGAGGTGCACGTCATAGACGTTGACCAACTGGTGGCTAACTTCTTCGATCCCGAAATAATGCACCAGGCCGCGCCTGCAGAAGGCATCGAAGGTGCTGTTCAGAGTGGCTCCGGCCGCCACCTGGATATTGGTCTGCTGGATGGTCTTCTCCTGGGTGCCCACACCGGCGACCTCTTCAAAGAAGCCCAGGAGGTACACGGCGATGTTGGCGGTATTGGGGCCGGAGGTGAACAGGAAGAACTCCACCGTGTGGTCGGGGCCCAGGGGCACGATCAGGTCGGCGGCCTTTTGCTCGATGTCCGACTCGTCAGACCAGGCGGTGTAGGCGGTAACCGGCGCGGCGCCGCTGCCCCCTTTCTTAAACAGGACCTTGGTGCCGATGCTGGGGGCCGCATCCCGGAAGAAGACCCGCAGGACCACGGCGGAGACACCGAACTGCGGGGACCCAAGATATGGCGTCAGGTCGACCGGCTCATATTCGCCCGAAGGGCCGCGCTCGGCCTCGGAGTAGACCAGGGGCGGATCCTCCTGGGGCACGTATTTGGTGAACTGCTGGGCAGCCAGAGACAGATCCACCTCCCCTAGGGCCCACCAGGAATCGCCGCCGTCGTTGGAATACTCCCAGCGGTTCGAGTCCCGGTTGTATTTCAGGTAGGCTGCCGGATCATCACCGTTGTTCACCTTGAGCCCGGCATAGCCGCTGGGACTGCCTGCGGCGTCCCGGTCGATCTCGAACTCCGCGGCCGTGGTGCCCACGTCGGTGTTCTGGGTGTGCCCGGCGCCCCCGCCGCCCCCGGTCCCGGCCACCGCCCAGGTGCGGGCATCGGTGATGGTGGTCACAGCCCCGTTGGCCGTGGTTACCTGGAAGAGGGGGATGCGGCCGGAAGTGAACCCGTCCACGGCCTTGTGAATGATGCCGGTGGCGGCGTCGACCTCCAGGTAGTTGGTGGCATTGTCCGACAAAAGGATGTAGCCGTCCCCGGTGGCGCTGATCACCGAGTCGTTTCGGACCTTGCCGCCCTTGTAATAGAAGTTGAGGCCGTCGGCGTGATCGTAGGCGTAATAGCCCATCATGGCGCCCAGCAGCTGTTCGATCTCTTCCAACCGGTCGGCCAACTTGGTAAAAACTTTGCTCCGGGCAGCGCTGTCCAGGCAGTCAGCGTAATCGTCACCATCGAAGAGCACCGACACCCCGGCATAGAGAGCCTTGGCCGTCACCTGGTGGCTGCCGCTATCCCAGTGAAACTGCCAGATGGTGTCCGGCTTGACCGTGGTGCTGAGGGCCGGATTGCCGGCTGCGTCCAGGTAGAGGTACACAGTCCCGGTCGCGATGCCGGCCAGAGACAGAGTGCTCGAAGAAATCTTGCTCAAGAAGGTGCTCCCGGACCAATAGGCTCCGGGATTGACCCCCAGGTTGGTTCCTCCCAGGCTGCCCTCGTTGAACCCGTAAGCAGCAATGCCGATGATCCCCTTGCGATCGAAAATCTCCTGCAAGGCCCTGGGAACCGCCAGGTCGCCGCCAGCCTGCCCCGTGATCGTGCCCAGAATTTGGTTCAAAGCATTTTCGATCTGGGTATAGTTGGCGTTATGCTTCGCCATGTAATCCGTCATCCGGGCGGCGAATTCTTTAAACAGGGTGATGAACTGCGCGGCCATCAGTAGGTCTCCACGATCTCAAGAAAGTTGCCTTCAGCATCAAACTTGCCCTGGGCGCCATAAGGCAGGACGCCATAGCCGTAAGGAACAACCAGGGTTCCCAACTCGCCGTAAGTGAGGGGTCGGATGATATAGCCTCTTAATTGCTTGCGCAACACCTGGTAGGTATCATCGGTGAAGGACATGAAGATGTAGTGCACCGTCGAATTCAAAGACTTGGCGAGACCGGTGATCACCCACTTGCCGTTGTTGAGCCTGGAGAGGGTCACGGCCCGCCCCTGTTCGGCATAGATCAGTTCCCGGTTGTTGGCGGCCACCGGCACGCACCGCAGCACTCCCAGGTTTTCCCCCAGGTCAACGTCACAGGCCCAGACCCAATGCCCCCCATAGTCGGAATACTCGTAGAACGGGCTGACGATAGTCCCGGTCATCTGCGAGCGGCTGTCCTCGATGGCCCAGTCGATGATCTGGCGAATACTCATGCGGTCAGCACCTTGCAGCCTTCGATCAAGAGGGTGGGGATTTCGCCCCGTTTGATGTTCTTGGATAGAGCCGAAATGACCAATTTGCGTCCATCAGGGAGACCGATAATGTCGCCCACCTCAAGGCGGGGATCATCGGCCACTGAGACCTTCCGGGGCATACTCAGGCACTTCTGCCAGGAGAGTTCGGTCATGGCGATGATATCCGCCTGGTCGTGGGTGCCGATGAAGTCATTCTTGATGTCCAGGTTGTTCTCCAGCCAGTAGTCCAGGCCGTCCTCGACGGCCACCGACTTCTTCTCCAGGTAGGCGAAGTCGTAAGGAGTCCCCCAGACCTCGTACTGGGCGCTGCCGATGGACATCATGATTAGCAGGATGCCGATCATGGCCTGGGCTTGGATGATACGACCAACCGGGATGGTGATGCCCTCGCTGGCCCCAAACCCAAGGACGATCACGTCATCGGGAATGAAAGCGGCCGCCAGGTATTCGGCGATCATCACCGTAGCCAGGATCGGCACCCAGACGCTGATTTCCACTTCAATCTGGCCGTGGAACTCGTCCAACTGGGTATAGTGTTCGCTTCCCACCGGCAGGATTCCCGAGTTCACCGACTTGATCACTTTCATGCTGGTGCCGTCAGCCCGCTGCTTCCGGTCTTCGGACCACCAGGTCTCCAGAGTCTCGTGCATGGAGAAAAACCCCGTGGTCACCTGAGCCTGGCCCAGTTTCTGGTAGGGGCCGTCCACCCGTTCCAGTTGCGAATCCAGGAAGGTCACGGTCACCTTATTGACGGTGTCCTGGCTGCACTCGGGCACCTCCAACTCCTTGATCCGGTCGCCATCCTCGAACAATCGCGCGGCTGGCCGGTGCAGGCTTTTATTGACGTAGGAGAGTTTCCCTTCGCCGTCAAAAAACGGCTGGTAGCAGACCACTTTCAGCAAAGAGCAGACACCGTCCCAAGGCGTCACCTGGGCTAGCTGATTCGTCTTGTGCTTGAACTGCCGGCCCAGGGTGAAGGGGATGCGCATCTCTTTCCCGGTCAGCCCCAGGAAGGTCTTGCAGATGTCATACAAGGCGATGCCGATGTCAGTGCCCACCGTGTATTCCTGGCTGGTGATCTTCCGGCGCTTGTACGCCTGGGTCTCGCCCCGGCCGAAGACCGTCAACCGGGAGGTGATCTGGCCGGTGGAACGCGACTGCTTCCAGCCGATCTGCCCGTGCACCTGGCCGGTGAAGGTGATGGCCCAATCGACTTCGGGCACCGTCTCGTCACCTTCAAGGAGTCGCAGGATGGCCCCGTCTTTCAAGCAGTGCCGAAGCTCGCCAAAGTCAGGGTGAAACAGGCCGGCGGGGTCCACCAGGGCGAAGGTTAGCTGGCGGTCCGACCAGCTCACGTCGGAAACATACGGGGTCAGGTCCACCGGAGCCGGATCATCCAAAATGCCGTTAGCGCTCACTACCTCCGAAATGGTGGCCTCAGCCGGGTCCCAGGCGTAGACTTTATAGTCCGGGCGCCGGGTGCCCCCGCCCAGGATGATATTCTCCAGGGCCGCCGAGATGTTACGCATCGGCCTCTCCCACGATACGAAACTGGAAGACCACTTCCAGGGGAATTTCGCTTGCCTTCAAGGCAATGAAATCGAAGGTGATAATGTCCTGGCCGCCGACGCTCAGGCCCTCGATCTGGATTTTGTAACCCTTGGTGGTCCGGTCCTTGGGCCACCAGGTGATGTACCGGTCGGCCGGCGGCGGGTTGACGAAGTATTCATAGAGGCGGCGTAGCATGTAGGCCGTCATCCGGGAGGTGGTGTCCGAGCCCTTCCAATACTCCTTCACCGGTTTGTCCGGCAGATAGCCGCGCCACTGCACGGCCTGGGCCCAAGAAAGCGTCGGCTCCACCTTCACCTGGGGCCGGTCGGTCATGGGCGCGGAATCGAAGTTCTCCCAGCGGTCCGGGTTTTCCTCGTAAACGAAGGGCGGCAGAACATCGCCGGGGTAGCGCAACTCCCGCATGGCGTTTTCGCCCTCGTTTTCCGGGAACAGGTAGAGGTCTACCGCTTCCTCGAAATTCTCCGGGGCCGCCAGGATATTGAAAGTCGTCTCCGAGGTCAGGGTGGTCATATGGTTTCCTCGACCGTGGTTTCGAGCGCAAGGGTTTCCTCGCAGGCAACGTCAGGGGCCTGGTACTGAAAGCAGACCCGGCCACCAAGCTCCGTGCCGGAGAAGGGAGTAATCAGCCGTCCTTCCACCGGCTCCTGCAAGGCGGCGTTCACGGTGTAGGGAGTGATCCCCTCGCCCGCCTCCCCGATCAGGTGGGCCGCCAGGATCACTCGCTTCCCCGCCTTGAGCGAGGTCACCGGCACAGGCTGGGTTAGTTGCGCCGGGCTGACCATCGGGTAGTAAAACTCAAGCTGGTGCTGGCAGGAGCCGTCAGCGGCATCCGGGCGCAACCGCAAGACCACCACGTGCTTGCGCTTGGTATCGAAGGCGATGGCATAGCCGGTGGATGACACCTCCGGTTTGTTGACCCTGGAAATCATCTCCCAGCGCGGGACTTGGTAGTCCGCCTTCAAAATCACCCCGTCCTTGGTAATGATCCAGCAGTAGTTGCGGGACTCGTAGGCCAGATAGCCCAGGACGTTGGGGAGCCTGAGTTGGGCGAAGCGCTCCGGGGTGATGGAGATATTACGCCAGCAATCCAGGGTCCAGGAGCCTACGGCGGCCAGGATGTTATCCGCCCGGTTAGCGATGGCGTAGCCATAGATGGACTTGAGATTCCAGGTGTAGGGATCGACCGACCAGCCTCCGTCAACGGGCTCGGCGTTTTTCCAGGAGATTTCCCGAATCGCCGTCTCGGAGCGTCGACATGCATAAATCTTCCCGTAACTTCCCATGGTGGCCCCGCCGGTCCAGGCCGCCCCCCAGATGCCGATGAAGGTGTCCGGGTCCCGGCTCAGCACCTGGTCGGCATTGGTCCACTGGCCGGTTGCGGCGTCGAACTCATAACGGCGGGCGTCCCAGCCCGGCCAATAGGTGGTGGTTAAAATTATGTGGGCGATCAACCGGTCCGCCCCTGGCTCATAGAAAAAATTCGCCAGGTTCCCGGTCGTCTGCATGTAGTGCCTGGGACAGGTGACCAGGGAGCCGTTATAGATCAGCCCATCGGGACCCCAGAGCGGCGGCGTGTGCTGATAGCACTTCTTGTAGTCGATGTACCCCAGGCAATTGGGGACGGTCTTCATCAACCAGAGGCTCATCAGTTAAGCACCACCCAGGTCCTGAGCCTGCACTGGCCCACGGCGTTGTCATCTGGGCCAAAGTAGAGGTTCCAAGCCCAGCCGTCCTTGTCCGTTTTGCTCACGTACTTGTCGAGTTCTCCAATGACCCCGCCGCCCATGTCTACCAGTTCCCAATGCACCCACCAGCCCGGGCACGGCTCTCCCTCCTGGCCTGTAAGCCGGACCTTGACTGTGTTGGCCTTCAGGCCGTAGACCTGGGCCGGCTCGAAAACCGGGTTCGACAGGGCATAAGGCCAGGCCTCTCGGCAGTAAATCCGGGTCTTGTTATCAACCCCGATGGTTGCCACCAAATCGAAAGCATTGTCATAAGCCGCCACCCGGTGCGGCTCAACCCGGCCTGATTCCATTACCTTCAGGCCGGAGAGGTATTCCATGATCTTGACCTTGCCGCTGTCGGTGCAGATGCCGGCTACCTGGCCCTCCTGCACCCAGGCGATGGTCTTAAAATATTCCCCAGCATTGTGGGTGATCGAACCCAAAAGAGCCCCGGTCTTGAGGTCATAGACCCCCAGGACGTTGGCGTTTTGCGGCCGCACATACCGCTGGTTGAGGTCGTCGATAAAGCCTCCGACGATGCTGCTCGGAGCCAGGCCGTAAGGAATCGCCCAACTCGGATTCAGGACCTCGTTGGGGTTCGGCAACTGGTCGATCTCGTAAGCTCCATAGACATAACCGTTGCCATTGTAAAAGCTGGTATAGCCGCCCACTCGCGGGAGCGGGGTGTAGCCACCGGAGGGAGTGGCATAGCCGGCCTTCGTACCGTCCCGGAAGACCCGGGCCCACTCCCACAGGCAGGCACAGAAGAAGGCGTCCCACGGGGTCACATAAATCATCTGGGTCCAGTTGGAGGACCCGGCCCCCCCGGGGACGGCCTGCTTCGTGCTTTCGAAGGTCTTCTCGTACACGGTTAGTTAGGCCAGCGGAAATTGGTGATGTGGTCCCAGGAATAGCGCCGAATGCAGACCTTGTCGTCCTGGTTCCCACCCAGGCAGTAGACGCCGTTATCATCCTCATCCAGATAAAGAGCGACATGATTGCCGCCAGGACGGGTCATAACGACCACGCACCCCAGGCGCTGCTCGCCATCCCCAAGCTCAACCCCCCAATGCCTGAAGTCGGCAGCCGCGGCGCTCCGGGGGCTGCGCACCCTGGCCCGTTCCAACCAGGCGCACATGGTGGAGGCGCACCAGGGAGTAGCGTCATCTTTGGCGTCCAGAGCGGTATAGTGGTGGTAGGCCACGATGTCCGGGTTGTTGCCGGGACCGGGGACCTCTTCCACGACCTTGTTTAAGTCGTTCAGGGCTTCAACTAACCAGGGTGGATATTGCTCCATAGATTCCTCCGTTACTCTACGGCCTTGACCGTTACCCGGTCCCACAGACCGGAAGGCTGGCCCACCTTGCACTCCCCGACCTTATAGTGCATCCCGACCCGGATCACCGGGGTGTGCGGCGGGCCAAGATAGATATTAGTGGCTCGCATTGAGGCATCGGTTTTCTTGTGGCGCCAGCGAAGGGTGCCCACTGCCGGCCAGGGACCTTCACCTGGACGTGGATCGATGGCTTGCAGGAACCAGTAGACTGCCTGGCCCACTGCCGTTCCGATATAGGTCAGCACCCCACCACCCTTTACCCTGGCGATAAAAGGTGCCTTCAGCCTATTCCCCATGGGCCATCTCCTTGAGCTCAGCCTCGGCCTCGGCTTTCAAGCCTTCCAGGTAGGCGATCTGGAACCTGGTACGCCAGATGCGCTCTTGCAGGAAGTCCCGGCGCAGTTGGGTGACCACTTCCTGGAGGCGCTGGTTCATCATTTTCAGACCGCCGTTTTCTTCCAGGAGGTCTTCCAGAAGTTGCTCAAACTGCTCTTCCATGGTATCTCCCTATGACAGAAGCCCCAGCCCTTGCTGCCGCGATTCCATCTGCGCCATCCGTGTCTGAAGGTTGGCGATCACCGACATCACGGTCTTGAACTCGTCGGCAGTAGTAAAACCCCAGCCCGTGTTCTGGAGCGGAGCCGCAATGTCATAGTCGGCCACCCCGGGGGCAACAATGCTCAAAGTGGTAAGCTGAGCGCTGAGAGCCGCAGGCTTGGCCACCGGGTTGGCCCCGAAGAAGCCCAGCTTGTTCCCAAGAACCTTCAGCATTACGGCCAGGGCGTTATCGTTCGTGCCTGCCGCCCCAGCCGGGCAGCCGTAGACCTCCACCCCACTTTCGCCGGTGCCGGTGGACACGCCGGGTTGCAGCTTCAAGGTGCCTCCGGCCTTGTCGGTAGCGCCAGGCGCCGCCCCGCCAGCCTGGACCAGGAAGTTGAAACCAGGGGTATCGGCCGTCAAGCGGCGGTCCTGTTTGATGGACCGGTCGGCCAAGTCGCCGTCGAAGGTTATGGGGCCGGTGAACTGGCCGCCCAACTTGTCCATCTTCCCCACCGACAGGATGATGTAGGCGTTGTCAACGTAATGCCGGGGCACCAGATGGTCGGTGCTCGTCGGGTCCAGGCCCGCCTGGGCCAGGGGCAGGGCGGCGAAGGTCTTGACCCCGGTGATGGTCTCGTTATTGGCGATCCCCACCTTGGCAGCCAGGCCGTCGGTCACGAACTTCCTGCGAACCAACTGGTTATCCAAGGAGGGGTCTGCGCCAACTTCGGGGATGGTGGTGAAGGTCTTTTTGCCGTCAATGGACTGCTCGCCCGTCTTGGTAACCAGGCCCGCCGTATCCGGAGAAGCCGGCGTCCATACGTCCGCCGCCTTGACGAAAACATGGCCATCCTGACCACCTGTGAATGCCGACGAGCTATGTTTGTGGCCCGGGTCCACCTGCTGGGGATTGGTCAGCTTGTAGGTGAGTGACTCAGGATCAGTGGAGCCATTGACGCCGACATAGTTCTCCACCGCATTGAACCACCAAGCCTCCAGTTCGGTGACCCCGTCCACCCAGACGGTCTTGTCATCCGGGTACATGGGTTACTCCTGCACCACCTTGACGTTCTGGCCGTACTTGCCGGCCAGAACGTGGATTTGCGGCCATTCATCTATGGCGACTACTTCCAACACATGGCCGGTGAGGTCATCGGTCACCGTGGCCAACCTATCTTTCACGTTGATCGTGTAGCCCCAGACCCCCAGGTCGTCCAGCTTCTCCAGCATCAGGTCCAGGGCCTCCCTGGGACGATTCATCATTTCTCTTAGCGCCTGCGGTACGGACAGAAAGACGGCCGGCTTCGCAAGATCAGGGTTCGCCAGTTGATCGGCAGCATTGGTGATGAAGCAGTCCAGCTTCTCCAGTCCGCCGAACAATACTGCTACCAGATGTTCAGGATTGAGATTCATCATCCCCTGGCTCCCAAGACGAGGTATTCCCGAAAATACCGCTCAATGGCGGCGTTAATCTGTTCTTCGATCCCCTTCAGAGTCACGGTGATGTCCAGTCTTCCCCCGCCCAGGCCGCCCCTGCCGCCCCTGGTATTGGCTTCGATCTGATTAAGAATCGAATTTGTGGGCACCAGGGCGTCCTGGAGGCTTTCGCCGATCTGGGCGATGGGGATGGAGGTCTCTCCGGCAATAATCCCACGGACCGCCTCGTGCGAGGTGACGCTGGAGGTCACTCCGGAGGAGGACCAGGAAGAGGAGCCGCCGCTGGTTAGCAACATCCCGATGAGACCGATGGCCCCCATGACGGCGCTGGCCAAAGCCGAGCCTGCCTCCCCGAAAAGCTGTTTGAAGCCGTTGATCAATAACTGCTGCAACTGGTCGAGCCCCGGCTTGAGGGCAGAGGTGAACAGGCTCTTGAAGAAGCTGTTCAGGGATTTCAGCAGGTCCTGGCCGCCGCTGGTGATGGCATCCACCAGGGATGAAAACCCCTGAGTGATGCTTGACGCCATGTTGTTATACTGGTCGCCGGAACGGGCAAAGTTGATTTTGCTCTGGTAATATTGATCGAGCGTTTGGGCATATTCCGGGGTGTAGGCGCCGGCCTTGACGGCCTCCGCCTTGGCCCGCTGCCAGTCGAGGTAGAGTTTCTGGATCTTGGCCTCCTGCTCGGCGATGGGCCCCCACAGGCCGGCCATCTCGACCCGCATGTCCTCGGCTTTTTCCTTGTATTGCTTCTGGACCTCCACCTGCCTTTTGAGTTCCTGGGTGACCTTGACCTCGCCTTCGAGCTTCACCCGGGCCGCCTCAGCGTTCAACTGGGCCAGGGCCATGCGGTTCTTGATCTCTTCCTCCTGCCGGCGGTAGCCCTTCATCTCGGGGCTCAAGTCCTGGCGCTCGAGGTCGGCCAGGGCATCCTTATAGGCCGCGGCCTGGGCAGCCTTCTTCTCTTCGATGAGCTTCAGGGACGCAGCAGTTTCCGCCTGCTGCATTTCCTGGAGTTTGGCGTAATACGTCTGGCCGTCGATCAGCCCCTCGGCCAGCTTCTTTTCCAGTTCGGCCTTCTCCTTCTCATTGCCGGCCTTGAGAATCTCCAGCGAATCTTGGGCGCCCCGAATCTTGGCCTGACGCTCCTGGTCCAGCATCTTGAGATATTCGCCAAAAAGGTCTTCTTCAGGGCCAGCCTTGCCGCCCTTACCCCCCTTGCCGATACCAGCCTTCTCCCCCATCAAGTCCTGGTATTTTTGCATGGCGCTATTGACCCGCTGCGCCATGTCATCAGCCATTTCCTGGGGAGAAGTAACCTCCTCATGGCCGGTATTTTCGGACCCGGGGGTCGTCTCACCGCTGCTGACGGAGGGTAATTCGGTGATCCCGTGGCCGCCCCATTCGATGTAACGTTGACCATCCGGGAGGGTAGTGACCGGATTTTTCATAAACTTATAGGCCCCGAGAGCCGCCAGGGCCACGGCTACCTGAATCAGGATCGCCAACCAACCCCCGAAGGCAACCTTGACTGCGGTAACCCCCGTGGCCAAAGAATAGAGGCCCGATACTACCCCGGGGATGGCCGCACCCAGGGCTACCAGATACCCTGCCAACTTGTAGGCCACAACCAATTCGATAAAGGTCTTTACCAAGTTGCCATTGGCGACCGTCCAGGAAATCACCGCAGCGATTACGCCCCAGACCAGCTTGACGAATTCACCAATGGTCTGGCCCCATTTCTGCAATTCGGCCCGGTTCAAGGTCAGCCAGTTCAGCAAATCCCCCCAGACCTTGATCTTTTCCCCGGTGATGGCCGCCAGGAGCGGCTGCAGGAAGTCCCATAAGACCTCTTTGGCTTGTGTAGCCATAAATTTGATCTGGCCAAGCTGCCGGGAATAGGACCCCGCGGTAGATTGCGAAACTCCCTCCACGGTTTGGGCATATTTGAGGATCAGGTCGATCATGACCTGGGAGCGTTCCTGAGAGGAGAGCTTCAGGTTCTCATCCAGGCTCTTGCCTTCCGCCAGCACCGAATCCTGGAATTCTTTGATGGGAATCTTCGCCTGGCGCAACGCCCGGGGAGTGCCGGTGACAATGGAATCGATCAGGAGGCTGAACATCTCCTGAGGAGATTTGCCGGCCGCCACCGCCAAGTCCCGGGCGGCCTGGGCGATGGAAATCAGTTGCCGGGGGTCAAGGCCGTGGCTGATGAAATTGGAAACCGCCTCATACCCATCAACGCTGGATACCTTAAGCTGCTTCAGGTCGGTGACCAGCTTATCGATATTGGCAGAGGTGTACCCGAAGTTCTGCCCCACCGCATAAGCGGCAAGCTTGGTGGTCTCAAGCCTGGCCCCGACTTCGGTCACTCCTTGCAAGAGGCTCTTTAACTCTCCCAGCAGTGCTCCAATCCCCAGGATACCCACGGTGAAAGTCAGGGCTTTCTTGACCTGGGCCGACAGATCGGCGGAAAAGCTCTTGAAGGATTGCAGCTCATTGCGTCCGACTTGCAGCCCCTTCTTCAGGTCTGCCACATCCACCGCAATTTTGCTGAGCAAGGTCCCGATGTCTTCCTGGTCGGCCACGATTAATCCTTTTCAGTTTTTCGAACCACCGGCCGGCCCCCGAAAAAGGCCAGGGCCTTGGGAGATAAAGAAGAGCACCGCTGGGGGCGATCCCTCTTTCCGTCCGAGCTATCTACCGCCTTGAACCATTTCTCCAGTATCTTCCCCTTACCGCCACCGAAGGCCAGGTCCAGGGCGTTGATGACGGCGATGGACAGGCCCAATACCTTCCCTTTCAGTTCTGCCTTGCGGTTCTCCAAGGCTGCCCGGTGCAGGTTGAGCACCAGGTCGATCGGGTACTCGTGCAGCAGGGCCTGGAGGCTATGGCCCCGGCTAATCAAACTTTCCAAGGCGATGGTGAAACCTAAGCCGCCCTGATCACGGCCTGGATCGGCTCCATGATCAGGGGCAAGGAGTTTTTTAGGCGTTCGATGTTTTGAGAGATGATGGTGAGACCGATGGCCGCGGCCTGGCCGAAGTCCATTTCTTCGACCTCCTCTTCGGAGATATCCAGGGTGGCGGCAATCAAGGCGGAAAAGGCCGGAAGTACTGCCCCCACGATCTCAAATCCTCTTTCCAGCAAGACCTCCTGGGCGTTCTCGGCGGTCAACCCCAGGTCTTTCAGGACCGGAACGATGCCGATCAGGGCCGGATAGACCTTCTTAAAGCGCCCGAAGGACCAGGGCTTAATTTTGTATGGGCCGATCTCAGTCTCGTTAAGCAGGACCGCAACTTCATCAGGCATGGCTCCTCCCGAAATTGGTGATGGAGCGTCCGGGCCGGTGTCGCACCGCCGCTCCCCTCCTGGGCGGAGGGGTTAGCCTGCTTCGGACGCTTTACCTTTATCGTTGGACTACGACTCGTTCAGGCACTCCCAGTAGCCGTAGGGCGCCGCCGGATTGGTGGCCGAGGCGTCCAGGACCTCCAGGATCATGGGGAGTTCCATGGGTTTCTTGTCGTCGATGACCATCTTGCCATTCGGCTTCAGTTGGCATTTGGGGATGATGTAATTCCACTGGAATCCCCGGGAAGGCCGGAACTGCAAACGGGCCGCGCCCTGCTGGTAGTTGTCGCCGGCCACCGGAAACCTGAGGCTCGACCAGGTGGTGTGGGTATAGGAGACCTTGACCTTCTGGCCGTCGGCGATAGCGCCACCATTGATGCGGCCGATACGCCCCACTACCAGACCGCCGGCCACTTGGCCCGGGTCGATGACATAATCGACGTTGTGCACGTAGGTGTGATCGCCAGCCAGATTGGTGACGGTCACTGCCGAAAGGCCATATTTTCCCAGGGAGACCAGGAGTTCGCCGGTAAGGGTGACTTCCTGATCGGCAACCTGGGCGGTGCCAGCATTCACCACCTCGATGGGCCCGCCCTTGAAAAAGGCCTGCATATTGGCGGCTACCAACTCCTGTAGCTTCATGGTCCAGATGACTTCCTCTTCGGTGGTGAAGGTCTTGACCAGGCGGCGCTTGCCGGAGCGGTTGCTGTAGACCTTGACCTCGGTGGATTTGGGCTCCACGTCCGGCGGTTCTTCGATCAGACCCAGGTCCCTTTCACCGGTCCCCTGATCGAAAAAGAAGACTACCCCGCCGGCCATGAACAGGTTTTCAACATCAGGCGGTTGCATCGTTTTGGTCCTCCTTAAGCGACTTGCGTGGTAAAGGCATCGTTGGCCGCGTGCCCATAAGTGAGGCGATATCGCAAGACCAGTTCCCCGAACGATTCGTTGCCGATGGCCTTGCGCCTGGGGTCTTCCACCGCCTGAATCACCAGGCCGGAGAGAATCGGGCTTGTCTGGATCGCCATGTAGACCCGCCCGGCGATGGTGTCCGCCAAGTCGTAGAAGGCTTGAAAGCCGTGGTCTTTGCCGGGCTTCAGGCGGATAAAGACAGCCATCTCCACCTGAATAATCCCGAGCCGTAGGCGGTTGTGCCGGGTCCCTGTCTCCTCTTCCTCATAGAGAAACAGGGCCGGGAGACCGATCTTGTCCAGGTCGGTGCCCACCGGCTCCCGTCGCTCCACCGTCTTGACCTCCGGAATCCCGGCTTTAAGGACGGCCTCCAGGGCCTTCATCACCTGGGTTTTGACGGTGTCGGTCATGGGCTTATCCGGCCCTTAGGAGCCCGGCTTTCTTGATTTCCCCGGTCAAAACCGGCTTGGCCCACTGGACCAGGTCCACTATGGGGTCGATCTGGCGCTTGACGACCACGGAATCCTTGAGCACGAACAGGGGCACCAGTTCTCCCTGCGCCATGGCCCGGCGGGCGTAGGACAGGCTGACCGCATTGCCCTGGCCGCCGGTGACCGTCTTCTGCCGGGTGCCCATGGCCGCCTTGCCGACCTGGTAGCCCCAGATGATCAGGTTCCCGGCCTTGCTCCGGAAACATTTGGTGGGCCCCCAGATACCCGAAGTGGGTCCGCCCCGGGCCACCCCCGCTCCGGTCTTGGCTGCGGCCAAGGGGATGGCCAGCATCCTGGCCTTGATCGGCACAATCTTTACTTCGCTCCCCCGGGGACCGAAATGCACCTTGGCGTAGATCACCCCGGCATAGAGCTTGGCCGAGATGGTGGTGCTGCCGGCTTCCAGGGCAGCCGGCTCCAGGTGTATGGACCGAGCGGCGGTGCCCGTGCGCCTAGCAAGGGAGTTGTCTCCGGGGCCGGACATATGTTGCCGGAGCAATTTCTCTTCCACCTTCCGGCCGGTGTTGTTCACCGCCTGGATCGCCTTGGCGATGATCCCCTGCTCGATTTTCTCCAAAGTGGCTATGGGGTCTTTTGGCGCCATCAGCCGGGCCTCACTCGATAGCGTCTCAGGGTCTTCTCCACCGGCTCCAGCCACTCGCCCACGTCCATCTTGTTGATGGTGCCGTCCGGCAGGGACACCGAGCGGATGCCAGTATCGTTGCGCCGTCGCCATTCATAGGCCACCTGCCGACAGATGACGCCTTCCAGGTCAGCGGGGATCGGGGCGTAACCGGCGGGCGGGTCCTGTCCCACAGGTGGGGCTGGATCAAAACCGCCGGTATAGGTCACCCGCAGGGCGTGTTGACCCGAGGGCCAGTAAATCCACTTGAACCCCACCATCCCGGATTTAGGTTCGACCAGGGCATAGTCCGAGGGGGCGTAAATGATAGCCGAGTCCCAATCCCAGGAATAGGAGTACCGGATCTCCTTGATCGTCTGGACCGGCACCTCGTTCAGGTATAGAAAACGCCCGCCGCCGTGGTGATACGAGACCTGTTCACTGCGCTGGAAAGTCCGGTTGCAAAAGCTTCCGGCCCGGGCCGAGACCTCATTGATCCCGGCCTCGATTTGGGTCCTGGTCTCGGCTTCCATCTCGGCAGGATTGAGTTCCAATAGCCGGGCCACGCTTTCCAAGGTGGTAAGGTTCACCGGTTCCCTCTCACTTCTGCATCTGAGGTTTCTTGATCATGCGGTCCTGGGGCGGCGCCTCCACGTCCTTGGTTGACTGCTGCGGTTGCTCTGCCACCGGTTCGGCCTCCTTCACCGGTTCGATCTTCCAGCCCTGGCTATCCAGGACCGCCTTTTCAGGTTCGAAAACGGCCCCTGGGGATAAGGTCTTGCTGTTCTCCAAGTGGACCACGTAACCTTCCCGCACCCGGTATAGGGACATGGCTCAGCTCACGTTGAAGGCCAGGTCATTGACCTGGGATACCGGCAGTTCCCGGGCTTGGTGCAGACACACCAGGGCCGCGACTTCGGCCGTTTTGGTGTTGCCGGTGACCGTGGTCACCACCCGGAGATAGCGTTTGCGGCCCGCCAGATTCAACCGCCCTGCATAGATACCGGAGGTCACCGCAGCCCCGCCGGCGATATTGGCGAAGGCGGCGCCGGTAATGTCGGCAAAATCCCCGTCGGTCTCGGTGTCGGCTTCCTGGACCTTGGCCGCGAGGGTAGCGCCGTCGACCACGGCGCCATGTTGCAGATTTACCAGGGCCTCTTCGAATCCCTTGCGGTCAATGGCCGGACCTTTGACCGTGGCGCCGTCGGCGTCCGCCGTGATGGTCTGTGGGTCAAGGCCGATGGCCGATTTGATATTCAGGTTGCCTCTCATTTGGTTGTTCTCCTATGGGAGCGGGGGCGGGACAATCCCGCCCCTTTGGTTTCAGGGTTAGGCGATCTTGGCGTCGCTGCACAGGCACATGCTCTGTGCATGGCGGAGAGCAATGTCCACCTGGGAGATGATGCGCACCCAGGTCTGGTCCGCCGCAAATGCAGTCCCCGCCACGTTGGAGGCCAGGATCTCAAACCCCAGCCACTGCCCGATGAGCACCTCGGCCCAGTTCCCGAAGTAGAGCTCGGTGCAGTTGGTGGCGGTGCCCTTCTTCAGATCTGTGGGGATTTGCGTGGTCATGCCGAACTTGTAGCCCAGGTAGGCTTCCAGTTGGGCATCGCTGAAGGGAGCGATGACGAACTCGCCCGCCGGGTCGTTGGCATACTGCTTGACCTTCAGCTTCTTGAGCAGGCGCCGGATGGCCGGATGGAAGACGATTCCGAGGTTCCCCCGCAGGGCATTGTCCACGCTCAGCTCGTATTCCATGTCGGAGAAGGTGTCGAAGTCCGGCGTCGCCCCGTTTTCGCCTAAGATCACGCTGTTGATGCCGGGGGTGTTGGCAATCCCCAGGGGCTGGTTTTCAGAGCCGGAACCCCGCAGGGTAGCCAGATCCACGGCCAGGCCCAGGGCGATGGCGAAGTCCTGGCGCACCATGGCCTCGGCCCCGGGGTTGGACATGCGGATCAGCTCGTTGCTCAGCTTGGTCAGGGCCGCCACCTTCTTGGGGATCATCTTCAACTGGCCGACGGTGAGGGCGCTTTCAGTGATTTCCTTGTTCTCGCCCACCCAGTAGGCGGTGGCCCCCCCGGTCTGGCGGGTGAAGGTCACCGGTGCCCCAGTGAGTCCGCTGATGACCCGGGCCCCCATGCGGATGCAAACTGCTTCGGCCCGGAACATCTCGATGAACTCCGGCATGGCCTGGGCGGGTACCAGGTAGCCGCCGTCGCTGTCGTCGCCGGTGGAAAGCGCCCGGGTCTGTCGGAAGACTTCGGCCTCGAACTGGGCCTTGTCCCAGTTGCCGGTGCGCATGGCGTGGAGCGCCCGGCACAGGGAGAACTTATCCTTCTCCAGCTCCAAGCCGGCGAGACCGGTGGCCCATTTCCGTTCCTTCGCCTGCTTCTCGAACTCCTCCAGGCGCTTTTCCAGGGAGCTATATTTCTCCTGGAGCACGGGGAAGGCCTTGAAGATGTCCAGCAGCTTGATGACCTGCCCGTCCTCGGTTTTGGTTTCCAGCTGGCCCTTGACCTCCTCCAGCATGGACTTGATCTGTTCGGCAAGATTGGTGTCCGGCATATCGGTTCTCCTATGGCCCGGCTAATTGGCCGGGCAGATCATCTGGTGCAGTTCTTTGGTGCCTTCCAGGATTTCCGCCAGGTTGAGGGCATCCCCCGCCGGTCTCCCCCCAGGAGGCTCTTGGCCGGGGTTCAACGCGAGGGAGTAAATGCTCTGGTTCGGGGCGGCGCCTTTGCCGTTGGAGGCAGAGCTTTCGGCCGCGGCCAGGACCTGGCCGATCAGGTCCCGGGCCTGGGTCAGGGCCTCTTTGTTCTTGGCGTTCAAAACGGCCCCGGCCCTGGCCATGGCCTCCTCCCAGGCAGACTTAAGTTCAGCCACCTGCTCATCGGAGAGGGTGAGCTTGAAGCCGATATCGGGAGCCTTCGCCAGCCGCTCTTGCAGGTCATCCGCCAGGTCGCAGAGGGCCAGGATGGTTTTCATGAAGTCGTAACCGCCTGCGCCCCTGGCCGGATTGGTCACCACCTCCAACGGTGGAAGCCCGAGCCTGGCCAGTCTCTGGTCGAGGTCGCTGACGGGAGGAGGAACGGGAGCTTCCCTGGGGAAGGCATCGGCCTCCGCTTGGCTGATGATCCCCTTCTGGACCGCCAGCATCAAGGCCTCGGGGTTGGCCGGGACTGGCACGGCGCTCAGCTCGTAAAGCTCCTGTTTTAGGAAACGCCATCCCGTCTGGCGGCCATCGTTCTTCGGGTCGACGATGGGCTCCCGCTCGATGTAGGAGAAGCCCACTGAGGTAGCCCGGAGATAGCCATTCAGATAAAGCAGGTAGACCGTCTCCGGCGACGGGGCGATGGCCGGCCACTCGCCGCCATACTCTTCCCGGGAGGCGAACTTGATCTGAAAGACCAGGGCTTCGGCGGCCTTCTTGACGCTGACGGCCCGACCCAGGGGCGGCAGCGAACTGTTGTGCGCCCACAGGAAAATGGGGTTGTTCTTATAGTTCGCCAGGTCCCAGCCTGCCACCTCGATGATGTCGCCGTAGCGATCCACCACCGCGGTGGAGCCGATGAACTCCAGGATGCGCTCTGCCGGGTCGCCAACCTGCCGCACCTGAAAATCGAGGGCTTTACGAATCAAGGTCATCACCTGCCTCCGCTATTAGTCGTTATCCAGCACCGGGATGGCCACGCACCGGCAGTTGATCACTTCCTCGGCCGCGCCGGCCGGATCACAGGGATAGGCGCAGCCGTTGGGAAACAGCTCGCCCCGGGACACCACCATCCCGGCCTGGGCCGCATGGGAATCCCGCACCGTACCGTCCCCGGCCGTGCCCCATTCGATCTTCTCTACCTTCAACTGATCCATGGCTGCGTCCCTGGCCGCGGCCATGCTCTGGCCCGTTTCCGTCCGGGCGATGGTGAGGCTCCGGGATTCGATGAATTCGAAGGTGTCCCGCACCCGCTGTTGCAGCTTGTTCGCTGATTCCAGGTTCGCCAGACCCTCAGCCAGGGTATTGCGCAGTTTCTGGCGGGTCAGGTCGTTAATCTCCGTGACCTTGATGAGCTTAGCCTTAAGCACCTGGATTGCGGCGCTGTCAGCGATGACGAACTCCGAGGGGTCGACTCCCAGTTCGGCGTAAAGGGCCTGGCCGGCTTCCTGGCCGATGTTCAGGTAGAGGGACCAGGCCAGTTTTTTGAGCTTGGCGTTGGCCTCCTCCAGGTCGAACAGGAGGTCGTCGGGCTCGATCTTTTTGGTATGGTTGACATGATTAAACAGAGCCTTGCCGCCCAGCTTGTCGGCCAGGATCTGTAACTGCAGCTCGCACTGGTCAATGAAATAGCGCTCGATCCTCTCCTGGAACTTCTCTTCCAGCGCGGTGCGCAGCCGGTTGAAATTCTGCCAGTAGCTCCCTGCGGCCCGTTGGGCTGAGGCAGGGAGATGGAGAACGGCGGCACGGGAGGAGGGGAACCCGGCCGCCTTCTCCGGTTGCGAGGGTGCGTCAGCAGACGTAGCCGGAGGCTTAGCCACACCCAACGGCACCATGTTGAAGGGCAAATAGCCGATATCGCCTCCCGGAATCTTGGGAAAGCCCAGCCCCAGGGTCTCGTTGATGATGTCGAAGGGCACCCCCATGCTCCAGTACTTCTGGCTGGTATCGGTGAGGCTGGCTAAGTCTTCTTTCAGAGCGTCGATGGCGGTGCGGTCGAACTCGGCCCAAATCTCCGGGCCAGTCAGCTTGGAGAGGAACTGGGTCCAGAGGATGTTCTCGTAGAGCACCATCTTGGGGAGCAGGGTCTTGGTCCAGAAGACCCGGTCCATGGTCTTGGCGGTGGCGAAGTTGACCTGTTCGTAAAGCCCCAGTTCGCTCTTGGGGACCTTATAGACTGCCATCACTTCTTCGCGGTTATATTTCCGGCCTTCCAGGAACTCCATGTCCCGCTGGGAGATGCCGGTCTGCTTGTAGGTCAGGCCGCCCTCTAAAAGAGCGACCTGGTGGCCTTTGGTTACTCCCTGGTGCCGGTCGTTCCACTGGGCCAGCAGCCGGTCGAATTCCTCCTGGACCAGATTTTCGGAAGTTTCCAGGACTCCGCCGGGCTGGGCGGAATTGAGGAAAAAATTGGAGTTGTATTGGGCGGCATAGTAATCCTGGTCGATCCCCAGCTTGGCCGCCTGCAAGGGAGAGAGGCCGCGGTAATCGTCATCCGGATTGAAGTAACGGAAGAACAGGACTTCGTGGGGTAACAGGGGAATTCGCTTCGCACCCCTGGAATAAATCCAGCCCTTGATCAGGCCGGAGTTTTCGTCCGGGACGTGCTGGAACCGGGAGGGGTGAAAGGTCCAGATTTCCCGGGGGACCTCGGTGACGTTGTTGCGCTCCAGGATATGAATGGCCTCCCCGGTGATGCCCAGGAAAACATAGGAGGCTTCGATGAGCTGAGACCCGGACATCATGGGATTGGGGGATTCCATGACCTGGACCAGGGGCCCGCTGTCCACCAGCTTCTTGTTTTTGCGGCTGCCGGTGAAGAACAGGAGAGGGACGCCGGAGATGTTCTGGGCGATGGCATTAACGCAGGCGTGCACCCAGACATGCTGCTTATAAGGGTGCGTGACCCCGTCGAACAGCGAACTCCAGCCGCTAAATGGAGCCGCAAAGAAAAGCCGGTCTACATTGGGGAAGGATGGACCGCCGGACAGGGGGACGGGCAAAGAAGCGTCAGTACCCTGACGCCTTGTCCCGAGACCGCCTAACCGGTGCGCGTAATCGATCCCCCTGCGAATGAGTCCCACAGTACCATCCTGAAACGGATTGTTGAGCTATCTGGGGGAATTATCCGGGGGACTGAAATTTCCAACAAGCGGGTAAAATTGGGGTAAAATTGGGGTGTTTTTGGTTAGGACGGAGTATAATGGCGGGAATCAGGTGATTTTAAGACAATTCAGGACAACTCAAATGAAGTCGATATTATATATTGAAACATATTCGTCAACCTGTATTTTTCCATAAATTTGAGAGAGCACGCCTTTCAATTCTTCGACTCTACCAAAGCCGTCTCTTTGAGCATCAAAATCATCTAAATCCCGGAATTTCTTGACTGAGAATTTCGATATCTTAACCTTTCCTGCCTCTTTGGGTGAAGAATTTGATGAAAAATCTCTAGTTGGAAATAATGGCATGATCTTGTTAACTGGGTAATCTATACCATCTTTTCGATATCTAACTGTCGTAGCTTTATAACCTCTTCTCACCCATTCAATAAATTCCTCATATAAGAGGAATTTTTGTCGGTGAAATAATTGTATGTCTGGAAAATTTACTTTTAGCAACTCTTTTAACGCCATTTCGTCTAATATATCACTTTTAGAAAAATCGACTTGAAAAAAAGGGGATGATAAGTTCATTAAAATATCCTCATTAATTTTATCTATTCTTTTCTCAATCATTAATGACCCTGCGGCAAGATACTTTATATCAAGCCTAATGAATGTTTTAAGTGCATCGTCCAAAGTTTCAACGATAGGCTCACCAGGGCCATTAAAAGATGTATTTAGTATAAGAGGGATCCCAGTTCTACAAAAGAATTTATAAATTAATTCATAGAAAAGTGGGTTAAATTCCTTCCGCACGGTTTGGATTCTAGAAGTATCATCGTGATGAAGAACTGATAGGATTTTATCCTTATTGTTCGCTTTGACTTTAAAAGCTGCAGCCATGTAAGGACTTTCTACGCATTGAAAATAATCATTCGCGAATTCAGCAAGAACACTTGGAGCAAAAGGCATAAAGCCTTCCCTTCCTTTGAGCCTATTCATTTTTTGCTTATTGGACAAATCACGAGGATCAGCCAAAATGCTTCTATTTCCAAGAGCCCGAGGTCCATATTCACTTTTACCTTGGAACCATGCAACTATTTCTCGGTTTTCTATTAATTTTGCCACTACTCCTGTGATATCAGAAGCTTCGTGTATTAGAAATCTATCTCGAAACGTTAGCTGTTCAATTCTATCTTTAGTGATTTCTTCATCTCCTCCTAAATAGGGATTAAAAATCGTGTTTCTCTTCCAGCTTCTTTGGTTCATTAGATAACCATGTATAGCATTTCCCAAACACTGTCCGTGATCCCCAGAGGCGGGGTGAACATAAACATTCTTTGCCTTTGTATGGAAGTGTAATTTACCTATTGCCGAACAATTATAGGCAACTCCGCCCGATAAACAAACATTGGTTATACCTGTTTCATCTATCAAATAATTTACTTTTTTGCATATCGCATTTTCAGTTTCCCTTTGAATCCATGCGGCTAAGTCTTTATGGCCCTGAAGGATTTCCCCTTTCGGCTTCCTCTCTAATATGTCCGCAACTTCGTATTTTCTTAATAATTCTTTCACCATAATTATAGGGTTCGCGGGGTTATTCTTCATGTGTGATAACATTTGGCAACGTTCATCAAAATAATATATCTCCTTATCTTTAAATCTTTCCCAGTTCCCATAAGCAGAAAGAGCCATAGTTCTATTTGCATATCTCGAAGATTGCCACCCCAAATAATAAGTAAATGCTCTGTATATTTCTCCAATCCCAGCCGTTTCAGGCTCTTCAAAATCTCTTCCATGTAATAAAACATTGTCATCTTCCGCTATGAAATAAGATTGTTGTTCTCTATCCAATCGCCACCATTCAGGACCATCTTGATCATCAATAACTTCCCCTCCAGCATCCATTACCAAAATCAAAGCTTCATTGAAGCAAGATGTCTGGTAAACACTTAAGGCATGAGAGAGGTGATGATTACAGGCATCGGTTCTTACTTCTCCCAGACTGTCGAAATGAAGAGAGTTGACAATATTTTCACAGCAGCTTGAATAAATTAGAAGATCAATATCTTTTTCAGTTAAGTTAAGCTTTTTCATAGCATACGATAAAGATTCCTCATAACCACCAGCCCTTTTTTTCCGGTTAATCCGTTCTTCAGCAATAGCCATTCTAACTTCACCATCAATTACAACACATACTCCACCATCGTACAATGGTTTGCCAAGCTTCGTACTTGGTAAGTTAAGACCAACTATGATCATTAATCTTGCCTCAAAAATACTTTTATTTCCTTAAGAAGTTCTATTATAATGACTGTAATGCCTATCAGTGATAAATCTTTTAGAAAAGTTCCAAGGAAACCAAGCGAAGTTTGGGGATGAAAGTGAATGAAGAAATAGGCAAATGTAAAAATACCGCATAATGCAGATTTAATTATTAATTTTTTCAACTGCCTATTTATCCTAATAGGAATATAAAGCTTTGGTTCTATGTATTGTTGATTTTCTGTCTTTGGAGTGTGTATGATGTCGATAAAACTATCATGTCCACCACTTTTTGTCCTAACCCGAAATATAAATGTTAGTACATCATATTTTCCAACAGCACGAGCTTTATTCCTCAATATTTCAATATACTTGTTATCTGATTTTACTTCAATGTCTCTAGGCTCCGATTTCTCTTGACCACCTTTAGGCACGTGCTGAAGGACCATCAGTTTATAGTCATCACCTGCTTTTACGTATAAGTAACCATTTTTAAAGTAAGATTCCCCGCTATCTAATTTCATAGGTTCAGCACCGATCAATTTAATAAATTCAACACCCTCGTAGAATTTTATATTTCTGGTTAATGTGACAATATTCCCCCATTGCTCATATTCTCTATCCATGGGGTCATTTGTACCATAATGCTGATTTACTATTTCTGGCTTAAATCCACTCAATAATACAAGAGGCTTCATGTCCTTGCCAGGTTCATTAGAAATGAATTTGCTGCCATGAAATTCTGCAAACTCTTTATTAAAATTCGTCAGTTGAGTCGATCTCCAATTCTCGTCTGAACTAAAGTCTACAAATTCTCCTAATTCGTATTCGAAGTAGTAAATTATTCCGATGCGTCTTGCAAGTGATAGTGTAAAATACCTGATAGGATAAAACTTTGCTTCAGCTTTATCTCGAAAAACAATTAAACCTTTTTTGCCTATTAAAATAGAAATATTATTTTTAATTTCATCATGCACCCACTCTTCATCAAAACGAAAACGATATCTAAAACCCTTTGGATATGCCATAATCTTTGTTAATTCATAGCCATAAGGGTTTATAGCATTAGGGATTATTATTATAGATTGGTCATCTCTCATAAATCGGTCCTCCTATTTTCGGAAAATAAGGATTCCTTCATTATGAACTCCGCCGCCCTCTGGGTGAATAAAAAATTTCTTACTTATATTTCGATCAAAAGATTCAATAAATTCAAGATGCAGATTTTCTGTGATATAAGAAGCTATATTCTCTCTAAGTTGTGTAAAATATTTTTTTGGTTCTCCCAGAACTAAACATAAATACCCTGATTCCTTCAATACTTTGTTCATTTCAGCAAGGGCATTTTGCATGTCATTGAAATAATCATTAAGCCTAGTCCTTTGTTTTCTCCGCCAACGTGCGCCAATCTCCTTTCTTTTTAGATTTTCCATTTCATTAAAATCTTTTACAAGAAAATCATACCATAGATAAGCAAGCCTGAACCCTGTTGTATAATCAGTGACATTTAAATAAGGTGGAGAAGTAACGATCAGATCAACTTTGTTGTTGATATATTTACTGAGGTATCTAGCATCATTATTTATGACACTAAACTGCAAATCTGCCGAAGCAATACGTGAGGTTTTATATTCTTTTAGAAACTTATTTAATTTATGATATAACATTTTTAATGCATTCTTATCTATTTTGTCATTTTTTGGGATTACGTTATCGGCGTAGTAACCATATGGTTTTTTGCTCTGGTAACCAGATGAAGGCATTAGAATAGAAATAAAGAATACTCTGCAGATATCTCTCGTTAGTCCCTCTAGTAATTCTTCAATAAAGTAAAAAATATGTCCGAGCATTTTGAGTGTGTTGGAGTGATACCATTTTTGATTTATTTCTCTATTTGGAATATTCTCCCCCTTCAATTCAAGAAATAAACCTGCTTCAAGCTTATCCCAGTGAGATGACAGCTGGAAAATATAGTCTTTTAGTTCTTCAATTTTCTTTGTATCGACATGTTCTCCAATTACAATTTTACCTTTAGTATTAGATATGAAACAACCAACGGGGCTTAAATCGATGCCTATGGCATTCCTGTTCTGTTTAAGGGCTTCGATGAGTGTTGTACCCGAACCACAAAAAGGGTCAAAAACAGTTTCACCAGGCTTGCTCAATGCTTGAATTAAATATGCAGGAATTATTGGAATGAACCTAGATGGGTACCAACAAAAATTATGAATATACATGACCGAATCTTCATCGGAGAAGTCCCAGTCTAATATTTTAAAGTGAGAAATATCTTTCTTCTTAGTTATATTCATCAGAACAAGAATTCTTTCTGTGCACTTGCATAGTCTGCAAAGTCAACTCTTTCAAAGCCCTTATAACCCTGCATACCAAGAATTTCTATTGTCTTGTCCGTAAGAATGGATATTGCTTTATTGGAAAGTGGCAGTCTTCCTAAAATCGCAATAAGAATATATTGTGTATCGTCTCCGATAACCTCTCTTCGAATCACTCCTTTATCCTCTATGTAAATAACTACTTGTCTTTCTGTTTTTCTGTTATCCGTCGTCAAATGATAGTAAATATTGCCCATTATTTCCTTTGATAGCTTCTGAGATGATACAAGATCATTAGGCACTTCATGCGTTAAGGTTTCCAATATTTTGGTGTTAATGATGTCACCTTTATAATTGAAGTTTTTAGATCTTATAATCGAATATGTTATAGGTATTTCGTGTAATAGCAATTTTCGTGCGATGCTATTCAATTCTGGTACATCTTTCCTTTCATAAAAATACCAAAGAAGCTGCTCGTCACTGAAATGGAAAAGATTACCTAACCCTTCTTTTTCAATGTGCTTTGTATATTTAGAAATAAGCTCAAATAACAAGTACTCAAAAGCCATATATTCTGGGTTATAAATAAATTTGTGATATATATCGGCTCTCAAATCGTGCCAGACATTAACATACTTCAAAAAATCTTTATCGATGATGAAATTATCATAATCTGCGCTAACTCTTAAATTCTGTGCGAGCATTACAGGAACTTCAACATGATTAGAGATGATCCCTAAATATAATCCCATTCTGAAAACATTATCGATATTATCTAAATCAATCCCCTTATTATTTATTACGAAAAGTTCCCTACCTTCTATAAAATGCTGAATTCTGTCAAAATCCAATTTATACTTTTTATTAAAATTGTATCTTCCAAGACCTGGCTGTTCAATAAAGATTGGTTTTATATCCAACGATGACAATTTCTCTTTATCCACTAGCCACTTGGTCTTTTTTTCATGATTATAAGGCGTATAGCGATCAATTGCCCATTCGATTGAATGGCCAAAGGAACCGCAATTTATATCATGATACAGTGCTGATACTAACAAATCATTTTTGTACTGTGATAGGCCGTTCGCCGCAGAGAATAGTTGTGTCAAATATGCTAATCCAAGTGTATGCTCTAATCTGGTGATAGATGTTAAAGGTAGCATTCCTATAGATTTAAAATTCATCATCCCCACATACTTGAGCCTTTTTAACTCTGGACACTTACTAACCAGATCAAAAACCAGATCCTCCATTTCTATTTTTCCATACAAGGAGTCGTAATAAATTATCATTTTCTTATTCCACCCATGGTTTTGCAAACCTATCTAAAATCCAGCGCAATTACCTCACACTCCTGCAACGTTAGCCGTTGTCTCATCTTTTTCGACGACTATTTCAGGTGTTCCGTAAGATCAATTTATTTTGATCACGGGCTGATTGAATGACGCTTCGGTTGGCGGTAAAAACCCTTAAGCCGGGTATCGTCGCAAAATCGCCATCGTCGGTAATTATTTGAGAAATGCCGGCCTTGATAAAGTTCTCTACCATAAAAAGGTCACTGGGATCGGCGAGATACGGCGTAATATCCTGGCAGGCCTTGTCAGTAATGGGTTCATCCAGCAAAATTTCAACAAAACCAGCAAGAGATTTCGCCATGGCCCAGGCGTTTTGAATTTCCGTCACTACGCTTTGCCTTTCGGCCGGTTCGTTATGGCGAAATTCTTTTGGATCAATTGGGCCTTTTGATGAGCGGAAAATATCCAGTTCGTTTTTCTCAATTAAATTGCCCAATTCGCTAAAACAAAGGCCGCAGGTAAAGAGCTTTGCTTTCGCCGCCCTCACCCTTTTAATGTAGGCCGGGTATTCATTAACCTGATATGGCCTGGGGCCTTTATATGCCATGCGGCATCGGGTGTAAGTTAGCCAATACCACACGTTTGTATCTACGAAAAAGGCATCTCCCGGCCCGGGCGCGTCGGAGCGCAGGTCGACCACCTCTGCTTTTACGCCATAGCTTACGGCCATCAGGCGTTGGCCGCCTGTTCATCCAAGACTCTATTCACGACCCGGCGATATTTCGGATCGGAATAGTACTTTTTGGAATTCTCGATGACCCGCTTGAGGACGGACCTCCCCACCGGGTTCAGATTGTCAACCTTGATAAGGCGGTTCAGATCGTCCCCGGGAAGGTCCCTCAAAAGTTGGCCGAAGGCGGCGTTAAAAAACGGGGATGCAAAGACGCCGACCCTTTCGAAATCGATTTCCACGGGACGCCCCGCTTTCAATTCCGGCAGGATCAGGTCATGGACCTTTTGCCCGTCATCCAGGGTGATGCAATCCTCCCCAATCAAGGCGTGGACATCGATTTTCATGGCGGGCCTCCTCTTAAAATAGCTTATCTGTTTGTTCTTCCGAAACCAAGTGGTAATACGACTCATCGCAGTGGAACGTAATGTTGACGACCGTGCCCTCAAAAAAGGTTGAACGGTCGAGAAACCTTTCACGGCCCTCTTTTATCTGGCCGTAGCCTTCATGACTATAGATTTCCAGTTCGCCTTGATTGACCTTCACAAATTCCCTCAAGAGGTCCAAACCCAACCCCCGGCCCATGCCATTGGGCTTGGTGGTGTTTCCCGGCCTGAAAGCCCACCTGAGGGCGGCGGCGGCGCTGACGGTCTCTTTTTTCGTAAACATCCTGACATTGGAGGGAATTCCCACCCCGAAATCCAGTACGCAGAGCTTCAGCAGGTGAAGTTGGGGATAGTGTTGGCCGCAACAGAACACCCCCAAGGGCGAAGACCCGTGCTCAAAGGCGTTTTCATAAATTTCCCAGACCCTGCCGACGATGGCGTCGCGCAAGGTGGGGCTCAGGTTTACCCAGCCACGGCCTAACCATTTTGCCTTCAAATAACTCGTAATGCTGTCTTTCCTTTTCTCTTGAAACTCCTGGTAGGGGATGGAATTCCCGGACCAAGGGCCTCTGCCTGCTGAGAAACAACCCATGAAGCCGTTTTGCCTCAGGTTAGTGTGAATGTCGTCCTGCAAGGTATTCCAGTCGAACGTGGCCTTCCCTCCCCGGTATTCGACTAGGCGGGCCAGGCCCCCCAGGAACGCCACCGCGTTTTGCCTTAAGAATCGGCACTGGGAGAAATCAAATTCAACCTCAAGATAATCATCGTTCACCAGGTTCCACAAGCGGAACAGCCGGTCGAAATCGGGAGGGTCGTCGTTTATCGTGGGAACTGCCAGGACTCTTCGCACAAGGGTCATTAGGCTAAAAGCTCTCCCCATAAAGCTTGATCCAGGAGGGCAAAAGGTTATTTCCCATATTTATAAGCCATATCTAATTTCCTATGGACGAAAGAAATCATTGTCAGAATATCCAAGGCATCTATCTCTTCCATGGGCCATTCGATTTTTGGCTCATGGGCAACCGGGTTTCGAACCATGCCGAATAAGCCAACCAGCATATTCACGAAACCTCGCTGCTCTCCTCGCAATGTTTCAGTATCAAGTGGATTTATTGCCAATAATGGAGAGTCCGTTTGGCCGAGGCCAAAAGCGTCTTTGACTAAGTTGGCGCCATCTGACGTCAAGTTTGAAAGTGATCGGATTCGGGACGCAATACTTTTCATAGCCTCGAGTACTGCATGGAAATTGTTATTGGCAATGATCTCCGCTTTGCAAAAACGGATCACCTCTGCGTGAGCGTTGCGACGGCGGAGTTGTTCTTGCATCCGGTTGGCACGTTCAAGAGCCTCATCGAGGGTATTCGCCTTCTCCGTCCTGCGTATTTTCCCATCCTCGCTAAGCATAAAGCCATTCAGGGCCAGGACAGCGTTGAGTTTATCTCTTCGGGACCGGAATATATCCGGTGATTCGGTGTAAGAAGCAGGGTTCATGGTCTCATTGATAAGCACAATTACATGGTTGCCTACGCCATGACGATTTTGAAATTCCGCCAAGGCATTATATAAGCGCTTCCACTTAGTGTTTGAAGGATCACAGTCTGGTATTTTACACTGTTGGAGCTTATGTCCTATTTCTGAACCTGTCAGGCCCTCATTCGTATCGCCCAATATCTTGGCAATCGCTTCGAGATGTGGCCCTGAAAAAGGCGGAATTATCTGTTTTGCCTTAATAGACATCTACAACTCCCCCCGGAAGGCTTTGGACAGGAGGGCGGGGGTGAAGGTGGCCAGTTCCAAATCGGTTTCGGCTTGCAGGCGTTTCAATTCATCGGCTTTGGCCTGGATGCTGTCCAGGTATTCAACGATGCGGCGCTGCTCCTTGACGGGGACAGCAGGGACAGGGATATTCTCCACGTGGCCCTGGTTGATTTTTTTCATGGACCCGCTGGTCCCGCGGGCCCGGGTCATCAGGTAATTCCTTGCCTCCCAGGTTTGCAGCCAGTAATGGATAAACCTGGTCTCGGCCTTCTCTGGATCGGCCGTCATCTTCATGATGAGGTCGGGGCAAATGCAAGGTGCCGGGGTTCCATCGTAAATTGCCGCATGTCCGACCAGTTCCCTGGTATTGCTGCGGGTAATGAGAAGCTCTCCGGGCTTCAGCCAATAATGGGCCAACGGACGAGTCGGTGAAGCCGTCCATTTAACCTTTGTTCCGTCATATTTGAAGCCGGTAACTGCCGAAAGGGTAAGAACAGGGACCCCTTTGGCGGCAAAACTATCTCCCGGCGGGGACCAACCATTTCTCGGCCTACCCAAGAGGTACTGTTTCAAAGGGGAAAATTTTTCGGTTAATCCCGTGAGAAGCCTATCGATCCGTTCCTGCATGAACGAACCCGCTTCAGCGGCCGCTTCACGGCGCAATCGGCGAGTTTCCTCAACGCGGCGGGTCAATTCCTCGATCCGGGTCACCACCCGCTTTTGTTCAGCCAAGGGGGGAATAGGAATTTCAATTTCTTTTAACTTGTTTTTGTTAAACGCAGATTGCCCAACAAATTCCACACAATTAGTAGCAAAATAACCTGAAAGCCAAAGTTCCCTAAGACAAACATACAGCCATTCCCTGTTTAAGACATTTGGGTTGGCTCGTAACCGAGTGAGATGGTTGCTGAAGGTGCAGGGTTCTTGCCATCCGGTAAAAATACACGACTTTCCTACAAGTTCAGTGCTGTTGGTATTATTGAAGATTATATCCCCAGGCTCCAACCATTTACCGGCGCTGTTGGCCTTTTCTTTGGGAATTCTCCGCACCAAGGTCATATCTAAGAAGCCATTTTTTGAAACGTTATTCATGCGTAAATGCGGAATCCCGTCGCTGACATCTTTCTTCCCGCAGGCAAAGCCCGGTTGAATATCTTTAATGATTCTATTATCTCCAAGTGCTCCCCACCGCCACCCTTCGGGCAACTCATACCGTTCCACTATTGTTGCCCTCCAGCAAAAGCTCCCGCATCTCCCGAATAAGGTCGAAAATCTTTTCCTCCTTCAAGGCAACGGATTCCAGGATTTCCTCCGGCTCGGAGTGCTCCACTCTCTCCGGGGTCACCAATCCAAGGGCAGACAACGACAGGTTGTAGTTCTTTTCCCGGATTAAATCAGCAGGCACCAACCAGGCTCGTCCTTCCTCAATCTCCCGGCTCGGCCATTTGGCCAGGAGATCAGGGAAATCATTCCTGAACTGGGGCCCGAACTTCCGGGCTTTCTTGAGGGAAGAGCCATCACCCTCCAGGCGGTAGAACCAGACCTGGTCGGTGGCCCTGCCGGTGTTCTGAAAGACGAAAAAGCAAGTGGGGTTGGGAGTGTAGGGCTCGAACATGCCCTTGGGAAGCATGACCACCGCCTGCAGGTCGAATTCCGCCAGCAGGCGGCGCTTGACCTCCAGGTGGCTGCCGGTGTCGCCGAAGAGAATACCATTGGGAAAGATGATGCCGCAACGCCCGCCGGGCCTCAGGGACCGCAAGGCATAGGCCAGGAAGAGTACGTATTTATCCCCCTTTTCCACCCGCAGGGAGCGTTTGGCGTCGCCCCGGTCACCCGAGAAAGGGGGATTGGTAAGGATCACATCGAACTTTACTTCATCCCATCTATCTTCACTGCCGCAGATGGAATCCCGGCAAACCAGGGGGGATTGGTCGAACTGGTGCAACACGGCGTTCATGGCGGCCATCCGTAAGATGTCTTGGTCGCCGTCGAATCCATGAAGGGCTCCCTTTTGCAGGAACTCCCATTGTTCCCGGCTGAGGCGGTCACCGATGCCGATGTGCACCGGCGTGCCGTAGGGGCTCAATTTTTCCCGGATGAAATCCGGGCTGGTGTTGGCCAAAAGAACATGGTCATAAGCGGCGATGAGAAAGCCCCCGGTGCCCACTGCCGGGTCACACACGGTTTCCCCGATCCTGGGGTCAACCATCTCGGTGATCACCCGGATGAGATGGCGGGGGGTGCGAAACTGGGCCGCCTTCTTCTGGCTTCCCAGGTCGTTGGCCAGAAGTTCAAAGAGGTCCCCTTTGACGTCGGCGTCCTCGGCCATGAAGGAAATTGGAGCAATGACGTCCACCGCCTTGCGCAGGGTAGCCCCATCGGGAATCACTATGGAGGCGTTTTGAAAGATGGCCCGGGCTCCCTGGGAGAGCAGCGGGTGCAGGGCCAGCTTGGGCAGGGTGTCCCGGAGGGTGCGCAGCATGCGCTCATTATCTGGGTCAGAGGTGAGGACGCTCCAACGCAGGGGTTCGAAGTCAATCTCTTGCCCGTCTGCCTTAAACTTGCGGAATAGGCTGCGGTGATTGCCATTGCCATTTTGTTGGCGGTCGGCGTCCATCTCCTCCAGCATCTTGAGGAAAAGGAGGTAGGAAACCTGGGTCACATAAGTGATGGGGTTGCTGACATTGGCCTCCCACATCACCTTGCACAGGCGCTTGAGGGTATTCTGTAATTCTCCTGAATCCATGGGTTCCTTTTAAGCGGCCAGCAGGGAGTTTAGTTCTTCCACGATTTTGGCAAGACCCTCCTTACCGAATAGCCTTTCCATGCGGGCCCGTCCACCCCATAGGGAGAAGGGCGGCTGGCTAAACAGGCGCATCTCTATCTTATCACCGGCCCGTACCCTGGCCTCCAGGAGCCGCAGCATTTGGGCCTGCTCGGGTACGAGGCCATCGGAGTGCTCAACCACCCAGGTGTTGAAGACTTTCCCTATGCGCTCCTCTCGGGTGGGGAACCGATAAATCCCCAGGGCGGCGCGGATGAAGTCGGAAAGTGAGCCGGTGGGCTGTTCGAAGGCCCGGCGCAGGTTCTTCTCGGTGAAATAGAATTCCGGGGAATCCAGCTTCCGGCCCAGGGCCTCCCATTCCGCTTCGGTCAACTCCTCGCCGGCAAATATTTTCTGGACCGTGGGGTCGGTGCGATGCAACTCGATAACCTGGGCGGCCCATTTGTCCCGGTAGGTCTTGCGGTCCATGGCCAGTCCCTCCGGGCCGACAATGATGGTCTCCCGCCGCCGGAATTCATCCTCCAGTGACCCTTCCGGAATTTGCAGGAATCCGGCCGGCTGCGGCGGTTTAGGCGGGGGCGGCGGCGCCGGTTCGGGACCGGGCTCTGGTTCGCCGGGCTGCCTGGGACCGGGGCGTGGCCCCACCACCCTGGGGCGGTGGTATTCCTCGCCAGGATCGTTGAAGACGGTGGAGTTGCCCACGAAATCATAAATCAGGAACTCGGTCTTGCCGATGCGGGGGCAGAGCCGGCTGCCGCGGCCCCGCATCTGGGCATATTTGATGGCTGATTTGGTGGGGCGCAACATCACCAGGTTCTCCACTTCCTTGTGGTCGTAACCGGTGTCCAGCATGTCCACGGACACTGCCACCACGGGCAGAGGGTCGTACTTGAATTGGTCTATGGCGGGTTTGGGATTGCCGTTGTTCGTATAACAGGTAATCTTTTTGGCATAGTCCTGCCTCACCTGGCCGGGGGCGCGGTTGCACTGCCGGGCGATGCGCAGGCAGGCGTCATCCGATAAGTATTTGTTGAAGAGGCGTTCCAGGATCACCGCCTGTTTTTCCGAAACTGCGAAGACAATGGTTTTCCGGGGCCGCTCCTGAGAGCGTTCTTCCTCCACGCGATAATATTCATCCAGGATGAGTTTTAGCCGGTCTTCCGATTCTGCGGTGCGCCCCCAGTCGGCGAAAACTATTTCCTCATCTTCCCAGACTGCTCCCTCAAAGGTCAGCCTGGTCTCGGCCAAATAAATCTTGTAGTTGGCGAGAAAACCATCCCGGATAGCGTCTTGAATGGCGTAAGAGAAGGTCGGCTTACCCTCTTGTTTGGCGCTGTCCCAGCAGTCGAAAAACAGGTAGGTGCTTTTTACCAACTGCCGTTCATGTTCGCTGACCCATCGCAGTTCTCCGGGATTGGGAGTTGCGGTCAGGCCGATGTGCACCGCGTCGAAGTGGGCCAACGTGGCCCTATGGGTATTGTAAATGGAGCGGTGACATTCATCGGTGACCACCAAGTCGAAGTAGCCATGGCCAAAGCCCCCCGGCCCTAACTGCCCGGCAACGGTATCCAATGTTCCCACCACGACCTGGCCTTCCAGGCTGCGCTTTCCTCCGTAGAGCAAGGTGGAGGGCCAATCCCGCAGGTAATCGTCGAAGGTTTCCTTGGCCTGCTTGGCGAGCTCGATCCGATCAGCCAGGAAGAGGACCCGGGAGATGATCGCAGCCTGGAACCAACGTTTCATTAGCATTGCGATGGTCAGGGTCTTTCCCGTGCCCGTGGCCATCTCAAAGAGCATGCGCCGCCGCCCGGCGATCAAGGCGGAGTCTGCCTTTTGCAGGCAGGTGGCCTGATAAGGGCGGGTCTTTATTTCTTCACCTTTAAACCCAAACTTTTCTGGGATGGGGATGCTTTTTAAGGAATCCTCCAGGGAACCTTTACGGTGAATCTTTAGGTTGGAGCGGCGTTCCAAGTCGGCCTGGGTAGGAATTCCTAAAATAGGCCGGGCGTCGCCGTCAGTGTAATCCCAAAAATAATGGTCCTGGCCGTTGCTCAGGATGACGAAAGGTGCTGAAAGAGATTTGGCGTAAGCCTTGGCTTGCCCTTTGGCGCTGTATGGATCGATGGAAAAGCGCTTAGCTTCGATCACGGCCAAAGGTTGGCTGCGGGAATTTTTGAGTAGGTAATCTGCCCTGCCGTCTGATGCGGGTTCTTCAGTGGATACCTGAGCCTTATTTACGATGTCCCAACCAGCATCCTTGAGAAGCTGGTCGATGACAATTCTGGCATCGGCTTCAGTTACCATTTTGGCCCCACGGATTATCCCTATCCGAATTATGCCACAAGTGAAAAGGTTCATAAATCTTTTTCATCGAAGAATTACATTGAGACATGCCGGCAGTGGCATCCTGATTTGGCCTTTAAATGCCTTACCCTCAGGGTGTGGGTCTTCCCAAGAAGCACCTCACCCTGAGAGTGTCCCATTGGCTTCCATGTCACTTCACCTTGTTGAAACCGATTCTCTCAGTCGGCTTGCTGGGCGCCAGTGCCAAGACCTGGGGGATAAGGTCCTTGCGCTTGAGCTTCCTCAGGCCGGTTTCCAGGTTGGTCTTGGTGAGATTGAGCAGGTCCCAAACCTGGCCCTGCTCCAGACCGCCCTCATTCAAGAGAAATTCAGTGACCTCCTTCGGGTCCAAGTCATAGCTGGTGGAGATTTTGGGGCCGTAGACGACATCTCCCACCGGTACCGAACCGTTTTCGTGGACATAGCGTTTCAAGTTGTTCTTCAGCTCAGAATCCATCGCCTGGATGGCCAGGAGCAAAGTAGCCGCCTTGACAGCGTCTTCACGGGTGGTGGGGTAGAGGATATTCACCGGCACAATGGCCTGGGCCATAACCGGGCAGTGGGCCATAACCCCACACCAACCGCAGAATGACCCGGGAGTCGGCTCAAAGTTTTTCCTGGATTCTATCTGGGTGATCCGCTTTTCCAGTTCGTCCGGAACCATGGCAAGGTCATCGGGGAGCAGGATAATTTCCCGCTCTGCGCCATACCTGAGAAAGTGGAGGCGCAGGAGAATTTCTTGGGCATCGGGGAAACGGGTCTCCCGCACTCCCCAGCCGTAAATCCGCAGCTGCAGGTTCTTCTCCAACGTCTCGGGGATCGCCCGGTTAGTCTTCCAATCCTGCACCACTACCAACTCTCCCTGCCTATAGGTCCAGTCCACTGCCATCCTGAAAAAGGCGTCATCACCAAAATACTCAACAGGCTTCCAGTTCCGGTCAAAGGCCAGCTTCAACTCCACACCCGGTGACTCCATGGGCGGCAGAATGAAGGAGTTGAAGAACCGGGGCCAGATGTCAAACACGTCAGCCGGCGCTTCCTGGGGGGTGAGCGCTTCGGCAAAGGACCAGTCGGTTTGCAGTTTGGCGCTGATAAGCCGGTCCAGGTATTGCGCTGCCAGGTCATGAAGCATCCTGCCGATGACAAGGGGTTCCGTTTCCGCCCGCGGGACCCGGTCAAGATAGATTTTCTTATACGCCCACGGGCATTTTTCGTCCGTCTCCAGCTTGCTGAAGGAATAGCTTGGTTTCTTGGCCATCCGTGCCTCCCTGAAAAAGATAGGGGGCCCGGAAAGGCCCCCTACATATAAGGATAAAGTGAAAGGTTAAAACAGCGACTTGCGGGCGCCATGGGGTCCGGTGTTGCCCCTGCCCTGGGGCGGTGGGGCGGTAACGGCAGGCCCTGCCGTTCCTTCCCACCCCGGAGGCACTTCCTCATGGATGGGGCCGGCGCCGGGACAGTTGGCGCACCGATTCATCCCCTGGTCATCCCGCCAGGTGGCGGGCAGATCCGGGTGATAATCACAGGGGCCGGTGACCGGGGCCTGCGGTGGGGGAGGTGATGCGAAGTGGTCTTCCGCTCCCAACACCTGGAGATTGGCCACTGTAATCGTGATCCTGGCCTCGGCAAAGGATTTGATGATCATCTCCGGCGTCAGGCCGTCGGCAATCTCCTTGAGGTTCGGGGCCAGGTCTACCACCAGGGAATAGTGGCCGGTAGCGGGGTCCCGTTCCCAGCTCTTAAGCCTCCCCAGGTTCTCTACACCGGCTTTGTGTGCCCGGATGCCCAGGGGCACGGTCAGGTCTTGATTCTTGTGGCACAGCTCCATCAGCTCGGGCAGGGTGACGGCTTGAGGTTCTGGGCGTTTGGTTTCCTGTGGGATGGTAACGACCTTTTCTTGCCCGGGTTTAGCCTTGGTGGTCTTCGGCTTCTTGGGAGAGCCGTCACCTGCCGGCGCCGCATTCAGACCGGGGGGAATGAAAGGCCCTGGGGATTGATGGTCCAGATCGAGCACCGTGCCCTCCGGGTAATACTCCTCCGCGGTGGCTCGTTGCTCTTCCACCGGCTCCTGGTGCGGGGCCACCAGCAGTTTGCGGGCTTCCGCCTCCATGGACTCCATCTTGATGCGGTGCTCAATCCGGCGCTTGGCGATGTCGTAGCCCAACTCCGCCAGCTTTTCCTCCGGGCCCCGGTATTCCAGGGACATGATATAAACCACCTGGCTCTGCCCCGAGGTGGGAACGGTGACCGTCTTGGGGCTCAAGACCAGGTGCAACGGTATGCCGGAGAGAATGCCGCCGGTGAGGGTCTTGATCAGCACCAGGGAAGACAGGATGGCGTTTACGGTATTCCAGGAGGTGGTGCGGAACCGCCACACACCCCCTACCCGGTCCACCCCCTCCAGAAGCACCTGCAGGGTGCCCATGGGCTTGCACTTGTCCTTCGAGGAATAGGTGGCCTCCAGCCGTTCGCAGGGGCAGGGAACTTCGCCGTATTCGTTGGCGCCGACTTGGCGGAACCCCGGGGAAACGGTCTTGTCTTCGATCCTGCCATCTCCCAGCCTCTGGGCCTTCTCCCCGTCCCCGGTGCACCAGCAGCGGTTTCCCTTGTAGCAGGAATACCGGGTCGGGAAGTTAAGATCAATGTCATCATAAAGCAGGCGTACCGGGATTTCGGTGATCTTCTGCACGCCCTGGGCCTGCATGATCCGGTCCATCAGTTCCGTGTCCGGCATCAGGCGCCCGGCCTGGTCCCTTTGCATAGTGGTGATTAAGATGAAATCATACTTCACCGGGAGTTTATAAGTCTCCTGACTGCCCTGCTTTCTACGTTCATCGCCCAAACCACCGATCTTGATCTTGCCGCGTTCGGCCAGTTGGGGGGTCAAGCCTTTGATGGCCATAAGAGCCTCCTTGAAAATGGGTTTAAAAAAAGGGCGACAGGACCCAGGCCAGGATATAGAAGCCGGCCCAGCCGCCGATTAAGAGCAAAAAGAGAGCGACTGCTTTCAGCCGCTCCCTTAAGGTTCCGCCCCGAAGGGGCCAGAGGTTCATGCAGGATTCGCCTCAGGCCGACATGGGCATCACGAGGCTGTAATAGTTGGGGTCATTGGGGTCCAAAAGTTTTGCCGGCCGATCGATGTCGTTGATCTCCAAGGTCACCTTCTCGCCGGTCATCATCGCCAGGGGCTCCAGGAGATAGCGGGCATTGAAGCCCATCTCCAAGGGGAACTTCTCTGGGTCGGAATTTTCCACCGTGAATTGCTGGAGGACCTCTTGTCCCTCGCCCACATCCGGGCTTTGATGAAAGACCTCTGCGGTCTCGGTGGAAATCTTGAAAAGCACCCCTTTGAACCGGTCGGAAGTGAGCAAGGAGAGCCTTTTCAAGGTGGCAAACAACTCCTCCCGGTTGAATCCCAGCCGGTGCACAAAGCCCTCAGGGATGATGCGCTGGTATTCGGGGAATTTCTTATCGAGCAGCCGAATGGCCAGGAGCTTCTCCCCGGCCAGCACCGTCAGGGTATTGCCATCCAGATTCAGTGAGACCTTCTCTTCTTCCCCCAGGAACCGGATGATCTCCCCGGCTCCCTTGCGGGACACCAGGATTCCTTTCTCCAGACCGGGGAGCAAACCGAGCAACGGATTCTCCCGTTGAATAAGCGTGAGGCGGTGGCCGTCCGTGGTGACCATTCGGAGAAAGGGGCGCTCGTTCTCTTCCACCGCCACCATAAAGACCGAGGAGAGGTGGTACTGGTAGTCGTCCCCGGAGCAGGAGAAAATGACCTTCCGCAGCATCTCCTTGAGGACCTTCCCCTCCATCTCGACAAAGCCCCCTTCCGGCATTGAAGGGAGCGGCGGGAACTGATCCGGGTTGATGCCGGAGAGTTTATAGAGGGAGTCGCCCCGCTTGATCTTCAGGGTGTGCTTGCCGTTGCTATTGAGTTCCAGCTCTCCGGCCGGCAGTTCCTTAATCAGGCTGCTGAACTGGTGGGCCGGGACCGTGACGGCCCCTTCCCCGGTGATCTGGGCCGGGCAGTAGCCCTTGAAGCTTATTTCCAAATCAGTGGCCCCGATCTCCAGGCCGTTGCCGTTGGTCTTGATCAACACGTTGCTCAAAATGGGCATGGTGCCCCGTTTATCCACCACTCCCAGCACCGCGGAGATGGCCTTCACCAAAGTTTCTTGATCCGCTCTGATTTCCATGAGTCTATGCCTCCTTAAAATTTGGGCTGTCAAAATAAGGGGTGAAAAGATCGTCATCCAGGCGCAGCATCAGGCCGCCGCACCTGGAACAGATGGCCATGGCATCGTCAAGCCCGGCGATCACCGGCTCCTGCTGGCCGCAACTCTCATCCGTGCATTGGTATTGGTAAATCGGCATTCTTACCCTCCCGGCTTTCTTGGGCTAAATTGGCCACCTCCTGGCGGCTGACGTTATCCAGCAGCGCCTTCTTGATCAGGTTGAGGTGATTGATGATCAGATCGACCTTCTGAATGTTGACAGCGGAGTTGCCGTTTAATACCCGGGCCAGCACCCGGCAGTCTTCCTGGGAGAATGACTTCACCACCAATCCCGTGACCGCATCCAGGGTCTTTTCCCAGCGGCAGACCGTCTCCAGGTCCTCTTTCTTGGGGACCGCGAAGAGGAACTGCTCTTTTTTTGCGTCCACCAGCGCGTTGACGAATCTTCGGAGATGGTTATAACTGGGGAGTTGCCCCGCCTTGACCTTCTGGAACACCACCTCCTGCTCCCCGTGATCCTCCAGGCGACTGATTTCGAAAGCCTGGGAGGGCGATATGACCCCGAAAACCAGGGCATCCTGGAACTTGGGGGACAGGTTCAGCAGGGACAACCTTTCATTCACTCGCCAGACCTGTTTGAACCCGAGCTTTTGGGCCAGTTCTTCCCTGGTGTAGCCATGGTCCAACATCTCCTTGAAGGCATTGGCCTCCTCCAGGGGTGTGAGGTCCTGCCTTTGAATGTTCTCAACCAGGGCCATCTCGGCTACCTGACGGTCATCGGCTTCAAGGATGCGCACCGGAGCGGACGCCAAACCGGCCATCTGGCAGGCCCGCCAGCGCCGCTCCCCGGCAACGAGCATGAACTTTTCGCCTTTGGGCACCACCACCAGGGGTTCGATCAGCCCCTGCTCCTTGATGGACAGGGCCAGTTCCTCCAGGGACTCCCGCGGAAAAACCTTGCGCGGCTGGTCAGGGTTCGGGTATATAAGGGACAGAGCAATTTCGTAACCGGGCTTTGACGAGTCCGGGGCAGCGGTTTCGGGGGCCTGGGGAGAGGCCCCCTTTTCTTTTTTGGATTTTTTCTTCCAACCGGGATGGGGATCTTTGGGTTTGAAATCCTCGCACAACCCTTCCGGCCTGGTGCATTTCCCGGTTCCTCCCGGGATGAGCCTGCCCTTTACCGGGCTCGACTTCCGTTTCCAGAAGTCGCAGGTGGCACAGTCGCCCGTAGCAACGGGCTTTTTCCTTCTGGTCATGCCGTCCTCCTTTCAAAGAATTCGTTTCCCCGCCTCTCTACAATGGCGCCCTCCGGAAACTGGGCGGCCACTTGCTGGATCACCCTGATCTCCTGCAGGGCCTGTTCTTCGGCTTCCTCCAGGGGATAGCTCCAACTCTCGATCAGGTGATCCACCAGCTTGTTGATAAATTCTCCAGCCGGAACATTGGCCACCTTCATGGTGGTGGTGGCCTTCCTGCTATCCAGGCCGGATAACGACCGTCTGCACCCGCAAGGGCCGTCAATCGTTTCTCCGTCGCACTCGAAGGGGAAACTCAAGAACTCACCTTCAGTACAGAAGTTGAAGTCGTTTTGCCTCTGCCCCTGGGTCGCACCAGTGGCCACGAGCAGCTTCATGGCTGCACCTCCTTGAATAAATTTGGTTTTTATTTAAAGGGCTTCAGCTCAGGTCGATGGCCCGGCGGTAGGTGAACAGATCGCGGTCGAAATTTTCCACCTTGGGGGCGGGGGTGTTTTGGAAGGCAGACAGCATGCCCTTCAAAAACCAGTTGATGGCGCCGCCGTGGACGCTCTTGGCCAGGACGGTGTCGTTGCCCAGGATCTCGATGGTCGTCCCTGAGCCGGAGCTGCTCGGCCGGGAGTTCAACTCGATGGCCGGCTGCCCCACCCTCTTCCGATTTGCATTGATCCTTTGGATCATTTCGGCCAGGCTCATAAATCCTCCTGGTCTTCCGGGTCTGCCAGGTCGGCAATACCGCCCAGCAGATTTAGCAGTCCTTCCCGCTCCTCACAAATCGGTAAACAGTTATCATAGCCTGGAACATTTTCGAGCCAGGCAAGCTGCTCTCCAAGCAGGTCCAGGTCCACCTTAATCACGCCGTATTCGGGGCGGTCCAAATTGGTTAAGGTTACAATTCTCATGGCTTCATTCCTCGGGTTCTACCGGCTCTAAGACACTCGACCCGGGCCGGTCAAAGGCGGCCCAGGCCGGGGTTTGGGCCAGGATGTCGTAATTCTCGTTGTCCGCCTCCAGGCAGTCAGGGACCGAATCTTCCTCGATGGTGAGGTAGGCCACGCCTTCCAGCAGGTCCTCACGGGAAATTGTGTCCCAACGCTCTTTGGCCCACTCGATTTGCTTTTCCCTGGACCAGGAGAAGAACCCGGCCGGCAAATCGTCCGGGGAGAGCTTTATCATCCCCTGCGCCAGGAAGCGGATATTCAAACCGTATGCATTCATGGTAGCCCCCTCACTGTTTCAATATCGCCCAGATTCTGATTAATGAATCGCTCCCCTTCGTTGCATAAGGGGCAGATACCCCAAACCCGATGGTTCAGCGGACGGGGCCAATCCTTCTCCTGGGCGCAGTCATCACAATAAAATGTTGGCCCACCAATCGCCCTCACTTTCCCCAGCAGGTCCAGCAGCAGGGCCTCGATCTCTGCCTTGGGACCGGCGAAATAGATGGGCGGCATGTCAACGTATGGCTTTTTTGATTGGAGGGATATTGAGGCATGAGCTTTGCCGGAAACAAAGGCGGTGGCCTCATGCAACTTGAACCAGCCGTTGCGGCCTCGGCATTCGATCATGCCCCGGCCTCCTTTAGGTTCAAACCCAGCTCTTCGAGGACCTGAACTATGTCAGCACCGGCGATCAGGCGCTCATTACCCTCGTACAAGGCCCGGAGCCAGCCGGACCGGAATGCGTCTTCCTCGTCTGAGGAAGGATCGCCGCCCTTAAAACAGATTCCCAAGTGCCATTCGTAAGAGCCTTCGGGGTAGGTCCGGCAGACGTGGCACAGGCCGTCGTGAAGTTCATCGGGTTCGTGTTCATCGCCGCAGATCCGACATTCACCGGTCTCGACAGCGGTATAACTTTCCCGGTCCTGGGTATCGGAGTAAGATTCCCGGTCCTGGCCTTCGGTACCATTCATGTGGTTGCTCATGGTTCGGCCTCCGCTTTCACACAATCCGTCAGAGGAAGATACGTGGGGAATACCTCTTCTATGCAATCCATGATCTCCCGCAAAATCGGGATTTCAGAAATTGCTTTGTCCCCAACTGCTCTGATCTTTTTCTTGATTTCCACCACTACGCCGGAGCTTTCGTCGTCCGGGATATCAACATCTAAAGGGGGATCGCCGGGACGGAAAACCCGGGTAACCGGGGGGCGGTCCCAGTCCATGGAGCTTTCCCGGTCGAAGGGGATGCCTTTCTTGACCAAAAATTCCTCCAGTTCGGCGAATTCGCCATACCGGGCCTCACCATTCGAGAAAACCAGCAGCCCCTC
>JAGVAH010000120.1 GCA_020060385.1 Syntrophobacterales bacterium
CGCGCCGATAATGGCGCCCAGGGCCGCGCCGGTGGCCGCGCCGCCCAAAGCGCCGGCCCCAGCCGAACGGCCCGGATCATAGTAGCCACTCTCGGTGGCGCAGCCGGCCAGAGTTAGTCCGAAGATCAGGATCATCGCCATTGCCAAAAATTTTCGGGCCATTTTTTCCTCCTCCCTCAGACCTGGATTTTCCTTAATTGCTGTCATTGCTCCTTAGCCAGACCCCAGGGCCTGGCCCGACTGTACTTGCCGGAATTTATCTCTAAATTAATGCTTCTCACGGAATTTGCAAGCCTTTCTGCGGCCAACTAGACCTGTCGGCCCGCGGCCAGGCGGATGCGGTCCAGGATGCCGTTGACAAAGCCGCCGGAATCCTCGCTGCCATAAAGCTTGGCCAGTTCCACGGCCTCGTTGATCACCACCTTGGGCGGAATCTGCTGCTGGTAGAGAAGTTCATAGGTAGCCAGGCGCAGCAGGTTGCGATCCACCGCGGCCATGCGCTCCAGACGCCAATGCTCCGAATGGCGGGCAATCTGGGCGTCCAATTCCTCCAGGTGGGCAGCCACCCCCTCCACCAGTTCCAGGAGGTAGGGAGGAGTCTTATTACCTTTACGAAAATGCTGCCAGAAGATGGCTACCTCGGCGGCGCCACGGGGTCCGGAAAATTCGGCCTGATACAGAAATTGCAAGGCCAGTTCCCGGCAACGGCTGCGGGAGAGGTGGGCCACAAATCTCAGACCTTAAATTCTTTAGTAAGGTTAACCATTTTAATGCTACTTCCGCCCCAGCCAGCAAGATCCAGATTATTGCCCTTACAACTCCTTTAAAAGGTTGACCATCTCAATGGCGGCCTCCGCGGCGGCAAAGCCTTTATTGCCGGCCTTGCTCCCGGCCCGTTCAATGGCCTGCTCCAGGCTGTCGGTGGTGAGAATGCCGAAGGCGATGGGCACCCCGCTCTCCAGGGAAATCTGGGCAATGCCTTTGCTTACCTCCGCGGCCACGTAATCGAAATGGGGGGTGGAGCCCCGAATCACCGCGCCCAGGCAGACCACCGCGTCATGGGCCCCGGACTGGGCCAGGCGTTTGGCCGCCAGGGGGATCTCCCAGGCCCCGGGCACCCGCACCAGGGTCAGGGCCTCCTCGGCCACGCCCTTGCGGCGGAGGCAATCCAAGGCGCCCTCCAGCAGCCGTTCGGTAATGAAAGAATTGAAGCGACTTACCACCAGGGCGAACTTCAGACCTTCGCTAATGAGCTTGCCTTCAACTGTACGCATTACCCCCCCCTCTAACGGGCGATTCCCATGATTAACAGCAGATTGCCTTATCTTAAGCGGTCTGGGGAAAAAGGTCAAAAGGGGAAAAGGGAAAGAAAAAACCTTTGCCGATCTGTCTAATCCTTTTTCCCTTTTCCCCTCTTCCCCTTTTCCCCTTTCAATCCACCAGCTTCAGCATGTGCCCCATCTTCAGGCACTTGGTCTTCAGGTAATTACGGTTCACCCGGTTGGGAGGAATCTCCAGGGAGACCCGTTCCACCATCTTCAGGCCATAGCCTTCCAGGCCGATGATCTTCTTGGGATTGTTGGTCATCAACCGCATCTGCCGCACCCCCAGGTCCCGCAAAATCTGGGCGCCGATGCCGTAGTCCCGGAGATCGGCCTTGAAACCCAGGGCCTCGTTGGCCTCCACCGTATCCGCGCCCTGATCCTGGAGTTCATAGGCCCGGAGCTTATTAATCAGACCGATGCCCCGGCCCTCCTGGTGCATGTAGAGAATCACCCCCCGGCCTTCCTCCTCCACCTTGGCCATGGCCGCTTCCAACTGGTCGCCGCAGTCGCACCGCAGGGAGTGGAACACGTCGCCGGTGACGCATTCGGAGTGCACCCGCACCAACACCGGCTCATCCCCGTTGATCTCACCCTTCACCAGGGCTACGTGCTGGTTGTCGTCCACGTCGTTGTCATAGGCAATGGCGGTAAACTCACCCAAATAGGTGGGGAGCTTCACGGTGGCCCGGCGGTGCACGAAGGACTCGTGCCGCAGCCGGTATTCCACCAGGTCGGCGATGGTGGCGATTCTGAGGTTATGCTCAGCTGCAAATTCCTCCAGGTCGGGCATCCGGGCCATGGTGCCGTCGTCTTTCATGACCTCGCAGATCACGGCCGCGCCCTTCAGGCCGGCCAGCCGGGTGAGGTCCACCGAGCCCTCGGTCTGGCCGGTGCGCACCAGGACCCCCCCTTTGCGGGCCCGGATGGGAAAGACGTGACCCGGGCTCACCAGGTCCTCGGGCCGGGTGTGGTCGGCCACCGCGGTGAGAATGGTGGTGGCCCGGTCCGCGGCGGAGATGCCGGTGGTCACCCCCCGCCGGGCCTCGATGGAGACAGTGAACGCGGTCTTAAAACCCGATTGGTTGTCCCTGACCATCTGGGGCAACTGCAGGCGCTCGATCATTTCCGGGGCCAGGGGCAGGCAGATCAAGCCCCGGCCGTAGCGGGCCATAAAATTGATGGCCTCAGGAGTCACCAACTCCGCGGCCATGGTCAAGTCACCTTCGTTTTCCCGGTCCTCATCATCCACCAGGATGATCATCTTGCCCTGACGGATGTCGTCGATTGCGTCTTCGATTTTCGCTAATGCCATGTTCGTTTTCCGTTTTTGGCCTAAGTTGTTATTGGCCTTTATTATTGGGGGCACAGGCTTTTCGCCGGTGCTCTTTGTTCCTGACCCCTGATCCCTGGCCCCTGACCCCTGCCTTACAAAAATCCATGGCGGGCCAGGAGTTCCGCGCTCACCCCCGGGGCATCCGGGGACTTCAGGCCCAGCAGCTTTTCCACGTACTTGCCGATGATGTCCGTCTCCAGATTGACCTGGTCCCCCACCCGCAACTGCCCCAGGGTGGTCACCTGGGCCGTGTGGGGGATGATATTCACCGTCAAGGCAGTTCCCTGGCAGGTATTGACGGTCAAAGAGACGCCGTCAATGGCGATGGAGCCTTTGTCAATGACATAGCGGCTCAAGGCCCCGGGCATCTCGAACTTGAGCTGCAAATGCTCCGGACCTTCCCGGCGCTCCCGGAGCACGCCCCGGCCGTCCACGTGGCCGGTGACCAGATGCCCCCCCAGGCGGTCCCCCAATTTCAGGGCCCTTTCCAAGTTTACCCGGTCCCCCGCCTTTTTCAAGGACAAAGTCGTGCGGGCCAGGGTCTCCGGGGAGACCTCGAAAGCCGCGGCCCGGGGGGTGACCTCCACCACCGTCAGGCAGGCACCGGCCACGGCCACCGACTCCCCCAGGACCAGTTCCCCGGCAGGAAAGGGCAGGGTCACCGTCAACCGCAGTCCTTCCGCCTGCCGGCTGCTGCCCCGGATTTCCCCTACACCCTCCACTAAGCCGGTAAACATGACAACTTGTCCTGAAGTGGCGAATTTATTTTATGATTTTACTATATCTTGAAGCCCCTGGGAAGCAATTTACCCCCACAAAAAAAGCGGCGCCTCGCAGGACGCCGCTTTAATTCGTTCTACAAACGATTAACATTTTTTAGTATTATGTCAATGATCAAGATTAAGGTCAACTCCAGGACCAGGAGATAGTCCCCGTTTTCAAGCGCTTTGATTATGGCAAGAAAACATAGGAGTTGGTGAAAGAAAGAAAACAAGCTGAACGGCTGAGGCATTAATACCTCCTTTGGCATAACCAGTGGCCAGCTTATTTTCTTGACAGCAAAGGAGTTTCTGCTTACAAAGAAAAAAGGTGACCGTATGCCCATCTGGGTATGGCGGTGCTCGTGGAAACCGTGTCCTGTTTTGCTTGGAGAGGCAGGAGGACGCGGTTTCTGCTTATATGCTTAGAGATGAATAAGTTAATTCATAACATACCTTCATAAATAGTGATCGTGAGCAATGGGCAGCAATGAAAAAGGCCTATTGGGCTGTTTTTATCAGTCATCACTGACCACTGATCACCGACCACTGTCTCTTAAGCCACCGTCACCTCTTTGGTCAGATAGACGTCCTGGATGGCGTTGAAGAGCTTCACCCCTTCTTTCATGGGACGCTGGAAGGTCTTGCGCCCGGAAATGAGGCCCATGCCTCCGGCCCGCTTGTTGATCAGCGCGGTGCGCACCGCGTCGGCCAGGTCGTTCTTGCCGGAGCCACCACCGGAGTTGATCAGGCCGCAGCGGCCCATGAAGCAGTTGGCCACCTGGTAGCGGCAGAAGTCAATGGGGTGGTCCGGGGCCAGCTTGCTGTAGACCAGGTCACTGGTCTTTCCGAATTTTACAGCCTTGTAGCCGCCATTGTTCTCCGCCAGCTTTTGCTTGACGATGTCCGCTTCGATGGTCACCCCCAGGTAGTTGGCCTGGCCGGTGAGGTCCGCGGAGGCATGGAAATCCCCGGCCGCAGTCTTGAAGGCCGGGTTCCGCAGGTAACACCAGAGGATGGTGGCCATACCCAGCTCGTGGGCCATCTTAAAGGCCTCGGAAATCTCCAGAATCTGACGCCGGCACTCAGGGGAACCGTAATAGATGGTGGCCCCCACGGCCACCGCGCCCAGATCAAAGGCCTGCTCCACGCTGGCAAAGAGGGTCTGGTCGTAAAAATTGGGGTAGGAGAGCATCTCGTTGTGATTGATCTTGACGATGAAGGGTATCTTGTGGGCGTATTTCCGGGCCACCGCGCCCAGCACCCCCAGGGTGGAGGCCACCGCGTTGCAGCCCCCCTCGATGGCCAGTTTAACGATGTTCTCCGGGTCGAAATAGATGGGGTTGGGGGCAAAGGAGGCGGCCGCGGAATGCTCCACACCCTGGTCCACCGGCAGGATGGAGAGGTAGCCGGTACCCGCCAGGCGGCCGTGGCCGAAGAGGGCGGCCAGAGAACGCAAGACCCCGGGGGGACGGTCGCTCCCCACCCAGACCCGGTCGATGAAATCCGGCCCCGGCAGATGCAGGTCTTCCTTCTTGAAGCCCTTGCATTTATAGGTCAACAGCTCCTTGGCCTCGGGGCCCAACAGACTCTCAATCTTTTTGATCATTGCCACCTCCTAAAAAGACGGTTTGCAGTTTTAGGTTTTCGTTTTCCGGTAACAAGATTAAATGTTAACCAAAGAAATAACCTGATATGATAACTGGCACTTTTAAAGGGCCCCGGGCCGCAGTCTAGAGAAAACAGAAGACTCCGGCCCTCCTCTTCCAGGATTATTTTGGCAATGTATTCCTATTATAAGACCTTCTGGGAACAGGGCAAGAAGAACCTGGAGCCTTATCCCCCAGACCAGCTTTCCCCTTTCCCTCCATAACCTCCAGAGCCACCCGGGCGGCGCGGCGGGAGGCCCCGGGCCCTCCCAGGCGCTGGATGATGCGCATCAGGCCCTGGTGCAGGACCGGCAAGCGGCTCTGGTCCCGGACCAGGGACAAGACCTCCCGGGCCAGACCGGCGGGGGTGAAGAAATGCTGGAGCAGTTCCGGAAAGAGGCGCTCCCCGGCCAGGAGGTTAGCCATGCCCACGTGCTCCACCCGGATGAGGAGGCGGCCCACCGCGAAGGTAAAGGGGGAGAGGCGGTAGACAATGATGCTGGGCGTCCCGGCCAGGGCCGCCTCCACCGTGGCCGTGCCGGAGGCCACCACCGCCAGGTGGGCCGCGGCCAGGGCGGCGTAGGATTGTCCGGGGATGATTTGTAAGTCCAAATCTCCAAATTGCCCCACCGACTCAGCCACCAGGTCCCCGGGCGCGGTGGAGGCCAGGGGCAGGATAAACTGAGTTTCCGGGATGGCTTCTTTTATAAGCGCGGCCCCTTTCAGGATGGTGGACAGATGGCGCTCGATTTCGCTGGCCCGGCTGCCGGGGAGCAATGCCAGGGTGAAGCGCCGGGGGTCCAGGCCCCATTTCTCCAGGAGCGCCTGGCGGGGCGGGAGGGGCGGCAGGGTCTCCACCAGGGGGTGGCCCACGTAGGCCACGGGCACCCCCCGCTCCCGGTAAAATTCGGCTTCAAAGGGAAAGATGACCGCCATGCGGTCCACCAGCCGGGCGATGGTCCGCACCCGGTAAGTGCGCCAGGCCCATACCTGGGGGCTGATGTAATACATCACCGGCACCCGGTAATATTTGGCCAGCCTGGCCACCCAGAAATTGAAGTCCGGGAAATCCACCAGGATGACCAACTGGGGGCGTTCTTTTTTCAAGGCCCGGCCGATATCCCGGAGGGCCTTAAAGACTGCGGGTAGCCTGCCCGCCACTTCCAGGAGCCCCACCACCGCCAACCGGGAGGCCGGGCAGAGAAGGCGAACCCCCTGGGCGGCCAGGGCCTCCCCCCCCACCCCCAAAAACTCCGCCCGGGGCAACTGCTCCTTAATGGCCGCCACCAGCTGCGCCGCGTGGTGGTCACCGGAGGCCTCGCCCGCGACTACCAAAATTTTAAGGGAAGGAGGATATTGGGGCATAAGGGATAACTCATATTCGCCGCCAAAAGTCCCCGCCTCACTCTAACCCTCTCCCCCCAGTGGGGGGAGAGGCGATATGAGGAAAAAACCTTTGGCAAAGGCAATAATTGCAGGGTACGGCGGCCGTCCCCGGCCGCCCAAGGCGCGCAGGCCCGGAGGCCCACCCCACCGGGATTAACTTTGAACTTTGAACCTGGAACTTTGAACTATCATTTCATACCTTGGCGGTGCGCATATTGGCAATGATCTCCAGGGCCAAGGCGAGCGCGGCCTGGCCGTCCTCCCCCCGCACCCGGGGTTCTTCCCGTTTCTGGACCGCGGCCACAAAATTGGCAATCTCTTTGAATAAAACGTCTTCCTGGGGGAAGCGCTTGGTCTCCAGGACTACCCCGGGGATGGGCCCCAGGGCCCCTTCCTTTCGGGAGGCCACGGTCAGCTCCCGGGCTTCAAAGTCCACGGACAGGTAAGCCTCGGGTTGGAAGAGGCGGAATTTGCGCATGCTCTTGAAGGACATGCGGCTGGCGGTGAGGTTGGCGGTACAGCCGTCCGCGAATTCCAGGCGCACATTGGCCAGATCGATCTTCTCGGTGAGCACGGAGACCCCCGCGGCCCGGATTTCCTGAACCGGGGAGGCCACCAGGCTGAGGACGTGATCCAGGTCATGGATCATCAGGTCCAGGACCACGTCCACGTCAATCCCCCTTTCTTTATAAAAGGAGAGACGGTGGCTTTCGATGAACGCGGGGCGGGTAACCTTGGCCCTGAGCTCCTCCATGGCGGAGTTGAAACGTTCCAGGTGGCCCACCATCAGGAGGCGGCCCCGGGCCCGGGCCAGGTCCACCAGGGCCTCGGCCTCCGGGGCGGTGACGGCCAGGGGTTTTTCCACCAGGACCTGGACGTCCTTTTCCAGGCAGTCTTGGACCACGGAGAAATGGGAAGTGGTGGGCACGGCCACGCTCACCGCCTCCACCAGGGGGAGCATCTCCAGGTAGTCAGTGAAGGCCCGGGTGTTGAGGGCCGCGGCCATCTCCCGGGCCCGCTCCGGGTTCAGGTCCGCCACCCCCACCAGGTCCACCTCCGGCAGGGCCGCGTATTTCTCGGCGTGGAAGCGGCCCAGGTAGCCCACCCCGATCACCCCTGCTTTGATTTTGGCGGTCATGGAAAATTCCGTTTCCCTTTTACTTTTAGATATTAGGTCATTTCTGTCCGGTTAAGCCCAGACCAGGGTTAACTGGTTATTAACATTCATATTATCCGGCGTTGGGCCGGGCGGTTCAAAGAGTTCCTGCAAGGA
>JAGVAH010000137.1 GCA_020060385.1 Syntrophobacterales bacterium
CACCGCCGCAAAAGGGTATTCTTCTGTAAATTGAGGAGCGACATTACTTTGAAATTATTGGGATTCAGGTTCTTCCGGAGGTTTGTCCGGGGGCGGCAGGGAGGCGGGGGCCACGGAAATATTTTGTTTTCCCGGCCCCAGGGGCGTCACCCCGGGGGGGAGCTTGTTCTTGTCCACCAGGACCACTCCGTGCCGTTCCGCCAGAGTGAGCAGGTACTGGTATTCCATGGCCTTTTTTTGCAGCCGGTACCGTAGCAGCAGGCGCAGGGGCAGATACAGGAGGGCCAGGGCCACCAGGGCGATGAGGAGATAAGTCCCCCCCAGGCCCAGGGCCTTAACACCGTTCATGATCTGGGTAAACCCGGCCCCCCAGAGAAGCAGCAGGCCGCCCCCCAGGGCCAGAAGCCCCCAGAGATAGCGGCGGCGTCCACCTTTCCGGCCCCGGGCCGGGCCTTCCCGGTCCTGGTCCCCGGGCCCCCCTTCCCGGGAAATCAGCTCAAAACCCCGCACTACCACGCCAAACAGGAATATCAGGATGATGGGCGCGGTCACCGCGGCCAGCAGGTACTCTTTCCAGGGAAAGGGGATCACCTTCACCCGGTCGGTGAAGATCCCTTCGTCCATCTGCCAGATGAGAGTGAAGACCAGGATGAGGATCTCCACCAGGGCCACCACCACCAGGAAGCTATTAAATACGTAGCGTTTTTCCAGGGGATCGTAGAAGTTAAAATAACGGGGCATTTATTTAGTTCCTGGTTCCAAGTTCCAGGTTCCAAGTTTTTGCGTCTCAGGTTTTGATTTTTAGCTTAACGCAGATGTTTCTGCTAACTGGTTTTAATAGTCCGAGGTTTTAGCGATAACCTATGGTCTTGCAGTTTTCACTAACCACTGACTACTGGCCACTGCCCACTGACAACTACTCACTGCTCACTGCTCACTGCCTGCAATTCCCGCCAGTAGAGCCACCCGGCCCCGGCCAGGAGCGCCAAGTCTTCCAGGAGGGCCACCAGTCCCACCTGCCTCTGAAAAAAGAGGCCGCAGCCGCAGTCGATCTTCAGTCCCCGGGCCATGGTCACCATCAGGACCACCAGGAAGGAAGCGGACAACAAGGTGAGGATCAGGAGGCAGGAACGGCGTTTGAGCCCCGCCACCAGCATGCCTCCGGTGATTAGTTCCACCCAGGGGAGCACTGCGGCCACCACTCCCGCCAGCTATACGGGGATCAATTGGTAAGCCAGCACCGCCTCGGCAAAGTCCCAGTCGTGGTAATGTTTCTGCAAACCGGCATAGAAAAAGAGCCCTCCCAGGATAATCCCGAAAACGCGGCTGAGAAGCCTCTTGGTTTTCTCTGACAAGTTGACCCGTCCTCTTCTCTTTAGGGGAAAAGGGGAAAAGGACAATTAACAGTTGCGGTGGTGCAAAAGGCCCTGGTTTATCCTCTCTGCGCCCCTCTGGAAAATCTTTCCCTTTATCCCTTTATCCCTTTTAACCTTTTAACCTTTTAACCTTTTAACCTTTTTCCCTTACTTACTCGTATCCACCGGGTAGCCCGCCTCGTCCCAGGCCTTAAAACCTCCCAGGAAGGCCGCCACCTGGGTGAATCCCAGGGACTGCAGCTTCTCGGCCACCTTGAGGGCAATGTCGCAATTAGCCGTGGCGCAGTAAACCACAATCTGCCGCTCCTTGGCCACGCCGGCGAGGAGCGGGTTATCCGGTTTCGTCAGCTTCTCCGGCGTCAGATTCACCGCGCCGGCGATATGCAACTCCTGGTATTCCTCAGGCGTGCGGGCATCGATGAACAGGCTCTGGCCCTTTTGAAAGAGTTCGTGGGCCTGGAGGAGATTCAGGGTCCTGACCCCTTGGAACTCCACCTGGCGGCGTTGGGCCCGCATCTCTTCCAGGTGCGCCACCAGTTTTCCCTGGAAGGAAAGGTTTACCAGGGACCAGTGTTTGACCAGGCCGAACCCGGCCGCCAGCACCAGCAAAAACGCGGCCCAAGCCAGGTCTTCCCTGAATAAGCTGCGCCGGGTCAAGGCTGCCTGCCCCCTCGCTCGCCGCTTTCCACCTCTCCGGCGCTGGGGTATTTCTTGCCGGCGAAGAAGAAGGGCAAAGGCAGAAAACCCTCCTCTTCCTTCTGGTGGCCGTCATCCCGGGTGTGATGAAAGTAGCGCCACACCCGCCCCTCCTTCAGATCCGCCAGAAAAGTCTGCTTGCCGTCCGTCACCACCTGATAGCGGACCCCCGGGACTTTGGGGCCCACGGCTTTCAGTTCCGGCTGGGCCTTGGTATTCTCCGCGGTCTTGGCCGTCTGGCCTTTCATGGCCTCCTCCACCTGGCGGCTCACCTCCTGTTGCAGGAAGGGGCCATAGAGAAAAAAGACCGTGGCCCCGGCGATGCCCAAAATTAAAGCGCCAATTGTCCGCCAACCTTGACCTTTTGCCACCTGCCACCCCCCATTTAATTTGCTCTTCCCGGGTGGGGAGGGAAGGAGCCTTGACCCGCGCCCCCTACCCTCTCGCAATTGTTCCCCGGCCCGCCGCCGGGGCCAGGAAAAAGATATTGTCGGTTACAGACCTCAATAAAGAATATCGACGAAAATGGCCCTGATTTAAAAAATCTTTGCTATTATTTATAGCATAACCTTATAATTCCGCTCCTGGGGCAACTTGGGAGGGTGAGGCCGCATCCATGCCTAAGACACCTGACTTACACCTCGAGGCCATCGCCTTCGACCTGGGCAACGTCCTGGTGGCCGCGGACCATCTCCGCTTCTGCCGCCCTTTTGCGGCCCTAAGCGGCCTGACTCCTGACGCAGTCTATGCCGCGGTCTTTGGCTCCGACCTGGAGCCCGGCTATGACACCGGCCGCCTCTCCTCCGCGGATTTTTACCGGCGGCTCATGGATCGCTTCCGCCTGGCCCTCCCCTACCCCCGGTTTTGCCAACTGTGGAACGATATCTTCTCGCCCCTGGAGGATATGGAGCAAACCGTGGCCCGCCTGGCCGGCCGTTACCCCCTCTATCTGCTCTCCAACACCAACCCCTTGCATTTCCAGTATATTAAGGAGCATTATCCCCTGCTCCGGCATTTCCGGCGCTTCATCCTCTCCTATGAGGTGGGCAGCCGCAAACCCGAGCCCGGCATCTTTCAGACCCTGATCCAGTCCACATGCGTCCCTCCGGAGCGCTGCCTCTACTTGGATGATATACTCCCTTTTGTAAAGGCTGCGCGCGGCCACGGCCTGGTGGCCTGGCATTTTGTCTCCCCCCGGGATTTCAAAGAGCAATTGAGCCGGGAAGGCCTCTGGTAAGACCTGTTTTCTGTTTCCTGTTATCTGTTTTCTGTATTAGCATATAAGCTAACTCCTCATAACTCCCCAAATAAACTCACAATTTATAGACCCTGCGGCAACAATGCCGTGGCCCTTGCCCAAAAATTGCGGAAAACAGAAAACTGCAAACAGAAAACTCAGAACGGCTTGCCAATGGCCTTGTCCAGCTGGGCCTCCGCCACCCGGTAATCGTACAGGGCCTGGACGAACCTCAGGTCCGCCTGGAAAAACTGCACCTGGGCGTCGGTGACCTCAATGATGGAGCCCACCCCCACCTGGTAGCGCCCCTGGGCCAGGCGGTAGTTCTCCCGGGCCGCTTCCAGGGCCTTCTTGGTGGCCCGGATCAGCTCCCAGGCCGCAGTGACATCCAGATACCGCTGGTCCACCTCCTTGGAGATGTCCTGGCTGAGCACCTCGGCATCGGCCAGGGTGGCCCGGGTATTGGCATTGGCCGTGCGCACGTTGTGGTAGGTGAGGAGGCCGTCAAACAAGGGCAGCGTCACCCCCGCGCCCACCCACCAGGACTTGTTGTCCATGGAATTGGAGGAGAAAGGCGCATCCGCGGCCGACCAGCCGTAGGCGGCCAGGGAACTCACCGTGGGGAACCAGCCGGCCCGAGCCACCCGGTAGGCGGCCTGATCGTATTCCTGCTGGTAGCGGTTCCGGAGGATTTCCGGCCGCCGGTTCAGGGCCTGGGTCTTTAATTCCGCCCGGGGCCGGGGTTGGGGGGTCACTTCCATGACATCCTCCACCCCCGTAAAAGGAAAGGTCTTCAGCCCCAGAGCGGTCATCAGGGTGACCTTGGACAGTTCCACCGCGTTTTTGGCCTTGATGAGCTCGGCCTCGGCGGTATAAAGATTGGCTTCCGCCTTGGTGACGTCGATCTTGGCCTTCACCCCCACCTCATAGAAGCCCTGGGCCTGTTTCACCAGTTCCTGGTTCTGGCGCACCGTCTCTTCGGTGACCTTCCTGGCCCGCTGCGCGGCCAGATAGCCGAAATAGGCGACCCGCACGTCCAGTACCACCTTCTGGCGATTGCCTGCGTAATCCTCTTCAGTTTGATGGAAGGCAGCCCGGGACTGGTCGATCTGCCCCGGAGTCTTGCCGAAGTCATAGATCAGTTGGCTTAAGGAAAACCGGTTGACATAGTAGTCCGTAGTGACGCCGCCGGCGCTGCCGCCCAGGCCGGGAGGCCCCCCGCTGACCGCGCCGGAGGTGGCGGGGAAGGCGTTCCCGTAATAAAGATTGTAGGTGTAGGTGACTTGCGGCAGATACGCGGCCCGGGCCGAGCCGATCTTGTATTTGGCCGCGCTCACCTTTTCCCGGGATTGCTTCAGAAGGGGATGCTCCTTGAGGGCAATATCGATGGCCTCCTTTAAGCCCAGGCGCCCCGCAGTTTCCCCGGCGCCTGCCGCCGCCGGGCCCAGGACCCAAAGGGCCGCCAGAACCAGGAAAAACGCCGGTATTTTCTTGAATTTGCCGATCACCCCAAAGCTCCTTGGTTGATGAGGGCAAGGCCAGGTTCATGCCAGGGCGGAGATCCTCGCCCCCTTGAAACCGGCCCTTCTCCCCATGTCCCCCTGCCCTACCCCTATACTCTCCTCAAAGCTGCGGCTTGCGCCGATGCCAATCCGTGGCCTGCTCAAAGGCGTAGGCCGCCTGCAGCAGCGTGGCCTCCCCCAAAGGCGGCCCCATGAGCTGCAGGCCGATGGGCAAGCCGGAGGCGCTGAAGCCGCAGGGCACGGAGATGCCGGGGATGCCCGCCAGGTTGGCGGAGATGGTGAAGATGTCCGACAGGTACATGGTCAAAGGATCAGAAACCTTCTCCCCCAGGCGGAACGCGGGCGTGGGGGACACCGGCGTGGCCACCGCCTCGCATTTTTCAAAAGCCGTCTCAAAATCCCCTCTGATCAAAGCCCGCACCTGGGAGCCCTTCCGGTAGTAGGCGTCGTAATAACCCGCGGACAGGGCGTAGGTGCCCAGCATGATGCGCCGCCGCACTTCCGCGCCGAACCCCTGGGTGCGGGTGGCCCCGTACATCTCCAGGAGGTTCCTGCCCTCCCCCCGGAAGCCGTATTTCACCCCGTCGTAGCGGGCCAGGTTGGAGGAGGCTTCGGCCACCGCCACCAGGTAATAGACGGCCACCGCGTATTCGCTGTGGGGCAGGCTCACCTCCACCAGCTCCGCGCCCAGGCCCTCCAGGGTCTTCAGGGCGTTTTGCACGGCCGCGTCCACCTCCGGGTTCAGCCCCGCCCCGAAGTATTCCCGGGGCACCCCGATCTTCAGGCCCTTGATCCCCCGCCCCAGACCTTCCAGGTAATCCGGCACGGCCGCGTCCAAGGAAGTGGAGTCCCGGTGGTCGTGGCCGGCGATACAGTTGAGGAGCAGGGCCGCGTCCCGCACCTCCTTGGTCAGGGGGCCGATCTGGTCCAGGGAGGAGGCGTAGGCCACCAGGCCGTAGCGGGAGACCCGCCCGTAGGTGGGCTTCAACCCCACCACCCCGCAGTGGCACGCGGGCTGGCGGATGGAGCCCCCGGTGTCCGACCCCAGGGAGGCGATACAAAAATCTGCGGCCACCGCGGCCGCGGAGCCGCCGCTGGAGCCCCCGGGAATGCACTCCCGGTTCCAGGGGTTGTGGGTGGGGCCGAACGCGGAGTTCTCCGTGGAGGAGCCCATGGCGAACTCGTCCATGTTCACTTTGCCCAAGAAGACCGCGCCCGCCTGGCGCAATTTGGCGCAGACCGTGGCGTCGAAGGGGGGGACGAAATTCTCCAGGATGCGGGACGCGCAGGTGGTCCGCAAACCCCGGGTGATGAGCACGTCTTTTAAGGCCATGGGGATGCCGGTCAGGGGTGTGGCCTCGCCCTGGCCCAGGCGGGCTTCCGCTTCCTTAGCCTGGGCCCGGGCCCCTGCCCCGTCCACGGTGAGATAGGCGTGCAACGCCCCGTCCAGGCGTTCAATGCGCTCCAGAAGTTGCTCCGTCACCTCCACCGGCGACACCTCCCGCCGGGCCAAGAGGGGGGCCAACTCACTGATGCTCAGGCTGTATAATGCGTCCGTCATCAACTTTACCTAATCTTGCGTCCCAAAATAAAAAGGCAGCCTCGAAGACGCCGTATTTTACCCCCCTTTTCTAATGGGGGGTCAGGGGGAATTAGATAAGCGTTTGCAATCCCCTAAATCCCCCTTTCTCAAAAGGGGACTTAAAAACCTGCTGTTCCAAGACTAAAAACTGAAAACTAAAAACTGTCTTTAAATAATGCGGGGCACCACGAAGCTCCCCTCTTCCCGGCCCGGCGCGTTGTCCAGGGCCGCATCCCGGTCCAGGCCGGTCTTGACTTCATCTTCCCTAAAGGCATTAAAGACCGGAATGACGTGGGCCATGGGCGTCACCCCCGAGGTGTCCAACTCCTGCAATTTTTCCACGTACGCCAGAATATCGTTGAGCTGCCGGGTGAACAACTCCACCTCCCCGGGCTCCAGAGCCAGCCGCGCCAGTTGGGCCACGTGCAGCACTTCTTCCTTGGTCAAAGCCATGCCTTCCTCTCCTTAAGCGCGGCCCCGGGCTCCAGGGCCGACCTATCAACACTCTATTATATACCCCCGGCGCGGTTAAGAATAAAGGTAATTTTCAGGACAGGGAGGGGGCTGACCGTTGCCGTTTAGTGATTTGCCTAAAAAATATACGGCAATAATAGCTGCCGCGGTTTGAAAATCGCCTTTTTAAGCCCCCCTTTGAAAAAGGGAGATTTAGGGGGATTTCCAGTGCTTACCCAATCAGCCCTTGCCCCCCATGAGCAAAGAGAGGGGAAAAACGATAGCTTTTATTACCCCATTAATTGGGAAGGGCCACTATTAACCCAGGCAGCCGGAGCCAGCCTCAGGGCCCTACGTGCCTCAACACCCGGAACCAGGGGGAGAAAACGCAGGCTGTGGGGGGAATGCTTATTGAAAACAGTAAATATTTATGAAATTATGGCCCCCGGAAGGGGGCCTTGCAGTTTTTTTCGGGTTATGGTGGCAAATATCTCCATTATCTATTATATTATTTTTAGGAAAAGCAAATGGTGAAGAAATCACAAGAAATTCCCGATATTTCCCACTTGCGGGAGACGGCCCGGCAGGTCCGTCTCGATATTCTGGAAATGCTGCACCGGGCCGGCTCCGGACACACGGGAGGATCACTCTCGGCCACCGATATCTTGGTGGCCTTGTTTTTCGGGCAGATGCGCCTTAACCCCCAGGACCCCTGCTGGTTCCAGCGGGACCGCTTCGTGCTCTCCAAGGGCCATGCCGCGCCGGCCCTCTATGCGGTCCTCTCCCGGCTGGGCTACTTCCCCCGGGAAGAGCTGCTGACCCTGCGCCAGTTCGGCAGCTCCTTGCAGGGCCATCCGGATTCCGCCTGCACTCCGGGAGTGGAGGTGCCCACCGGCTCCCTGGGCCAGGGGTTGTCCATCGCCAACGGCATGGCCCTGGCGGCCCGCCTCAACGGCAACGGCGCCCGGGTCTACGTCTTGCTGGGAGACGGGGAAGTCCAGGAGGGGCAAATCTGGGAGGCGGCCATGTCCGCGGCCCATTTCCGCCTGGACAATCTCACGGCCATCCTGGACCGGAACCGCCTGCAGATTGACGGCCTCACCGGGGAGGTGATGGGCCTCGAGCCTTTAGCCCCCAAATGGGAGGCCTTCGGCTGGCATACCCTCCAGGTGGACGGCCACAGTTTCCCGGAATTGCTCAGCGCCCTGCAAGACGCGGAGCACTTTACCGGCCGCCCCACCATGATCATCGCCCACACGGTCAAAGGCAAAGGGGTGTCCATTTTTGAAAATCAGGTAAAATATCATGGGGTGGCCCCCAACCAAGAAGAATATGAGCAGGCCCTGAAGGAATTGCAGCCCGCTTAAATACGGTTTTTAGTTTTTAGTTTTTAGTTAATAAATTGCTGCCAGGCTTTGTCTACATTTGTATTATTAAACTTTGAACTTTCCAGAATTTAGGAGTTGCATTGTCCGCCAAAGAAAGCACCCGGGTCGAATACGGCAAGGCCCTGTTAAAACTGGGAGAAGAAAACCCGAATATTGTGGCCCTGGACGCGGACCTGTCCGGTTCCACCCAGACCAAGCATTTTGCCAAGGCCTTCCCCCAACGCTTTTTTAATATGGGCGTGGCTGAACAAGATCTGCTGGGCACGGCCGCGGGGCTGGCCCTGGGGGGGAAGATCCCCTTTGCCAGCACCTTTGCCATGTTCGCCACCGGCCGGGCCTGGGAGCAGATTCGCCAATCCATTGCCTACGCCAAGCTCAACGTCAAGATCGTGGCCAGCCACGGAGGCATCAGCGTGGGGGAAGACGGCGGCTCCCACCAGGCGGTGGAGGACCTGGCCCTGATGCGCGTCCTCCCCAATATGGTGGTCCTGGTGCCTGCGGACGGTCCGGAAACCCGGGCAATGGTCCGCTGGGCTGCGAATTATCAGGGCCCGGTATACATCCGCACCGGGCGCATGCCCTTCCCGGTGATCTTTGGGGAGGACCACTGCTTTGAACTGGGACGGGGGCAGATTTTACGGGAGGGAGAGGACGTCACCCTGGCGGGTATCGGCCTGTTAACCCACCATTGCCTCCAGGCCGCGGACCTCCTGGCCCAGGAGGGGGTTTCGGCCCGGGTCCTCAACCTCTCCTGCCTGAAACCCCTGGATTGGCAGCTGGTGGTGGACTCCGCCCGGCGCACCGGGGCCCTGGTCACCGCGGAAGAGCACCTGGCCACCGGGGGTTTGGGG
>JAGVAH010000064.1 GCA_020060385.1 Syntrophobacterales bacterium
AAGCTCGCCTGATGAACCTCCATCTCCCAGAGCTTCAACGGCAAAAAAACTATGCCTTTGCAAAAACTTAACCGGACACTGCTGCCTAAATCCCCCTTTAGAAATGGGGGACTTAAAAAACCTCCTTCTATCCTTTTGCGCGTTGATAACCTATCTGCATACTCAGAATAGGTTTTGAAATAGGCTCAAGACATGGAAAGATCATCCTGGGAATGGTATCCAGCGCCAAGCCCGAGCCGTTGCCCATAGGCCCGGGGGTTCCTCAATTGCAGACCGATTCTCTTTTATACTAAATGGTTCTTAAGTGACCAAGGGAAAGTTGAGAAAATGTGCCAGGAGTCCGGGGCAGGGTAGGGGAGGGGGAAATCCTCACCGCCTGGTCATGGTCATTGGATCATTTCTGTAACGTAAGATGATAACTGACAACTGGAAACTAAGAACTATCGTTACTCCACCCGCACGGCCAGAGTCAGGGCGTCCTTTTCCGGGGAGTGTTGGGGCAGGAAGGACAGGAGATGTACGGCCCGCCAGGATTTTGCGGCAAAGATCTCCCGGTTGAAGGCATCGGCCCCGGCAAAGCCCACGTTATCCACCAGCAGCAAGCCCCCCAACTTCAGGAGGCGGCGGCAATGGGGGAGGGCGGGAGCATAGCTCTCCTTGTCGATGTCCAGAAAAATCAGGTCAAAGGTCTCGGTCATGGCGGCCATCGACTCCAGGGCCTGGCCCTCCCGGACCTTCACCCGGGATGCCAGTCCGGCCTTGAGGAAGTTGGCCCGGGCGCGGCTGGCCATGTCCGGGTTCAATTCCAGGGTGATGACCTTGCCTCCGTCGGGCAGGGCCCGGGCCAGATAGATGGCGGAGTAACCGCTGGCCGTGCCCAGTTCCAAGATCTTTTTGGCCCCCGTGGCCCGGGCCAGGATATACAAAAACTCCCCCACCACCGGGCCGACAATGGGGATGGACTCCCGGGCCGCCTCTTCTTCCAGTTCCAATAACAGAGCGTCCCGGGGAGGGATGAAACCCCGGAAATAATCTTCCATCTCAGGGATCATGACGGACATGGCAGCAGCTCCTGGGGGTGGAATAAAAAATACCTAAACACAGAGACACAGAGGACACAGAGAATCACAGAGGTAAAGAAATTATATGGGTTGGCGCTGGAAGCGCCAACCTTATAAAAATCCTTTCTCTGTGTAACTCTGTGCTCTCTGTGTCTCCGTGGTGAATCTTTTTTAAGCAGACATGCGCTGCAGCAGGCCGGCCTTGATGCGTTCGAATTCCTCGGGGCTGATCACCCCGGTATCCCGCAGGCGCAGGAATTCCTGGAGCTCTTCCCGGACGCGTTCGGGTTGCAGGACTTCCGGTGCGGCCTCCAGGTGGACCGGGGCCGCCAGGGCCAAAGGCGCGGCGGGGATAGCCGCGGGCAGGGCGTCCCGGCCCTGCTGCCCCCGGTAGCGCAAGGTGAGGACGCCGTTGAGCAGGGAAACTTCCACGTCTTTGCCGTCTTTGGCCGCTTCCCGCATAATGTCGTGGAGATTGCTGGTCTGGTTGGCCATCTGGGCCTTCAGGCTGCTCCATTTTTTGCTGAGGCGCCAGACCGCGAGACCGCAGAGGACCGCGAAGCCCGCGAAGATCCAGACGCTAAAGCCCAGGATGCCGGTGAGCCACACCAGGGCGACGATGAGCACGAAAGGCACGGCGATCAAGAAGATCAGCAGGCCGTAAAACTGCGAGAGGTTGCTCCAGGTGGAGACTGCCGGGTCTGGAGGTGCGGTTTTGAATTTGGAAAAGAACTTACCCATGGTCCATACCGGTTTGCGGTTTTCTAAAGACGTGGCTGGTTTAAATTAATATCGGTCTCTTGGCGGTGAATATCAATGTTTCTCAGGCCGAAGATCAAGTTTGGCGTCATTATAACCGAAAATTACCGGCCGCGCAAAAGCCGAAAAACGTCTCAGGCTCCGGTGAAAAAGGCCTGGTAGCCCCTAAAGGTCATGTACAGGTCGGCCTTGGAGGCCACCTCGAAGGGGGAGTGCATGGAGAGCAAAGGCGTGCCGCAATCGAGGATCTCCATGCCATACACGGCCAGATACTTGGCGATGGTGCCGCCGCCCCCTTCGTCCACCTTGCCCAGTTCCCCCGCCTGCCAGACCACCCCGTGTTCCTGGAAGATCTTGCGGATCCAGGCCACGTATTCGGCGTTGGCGTCATTGGTGGAATATTTGCCGCCGCTGCCGCCGTATTTATGGAAGGCCACCCCGTAGCCCAGACGGGCGGCGTTGCGCTTTTCGTGGACTTCCGGGTAATCCGGGTCCAGGGCGCCGGTGACGTCCCCGGAAATGGCCCGGGAGGCCATGAGGGCCCGACGCCAAAGCTGGGGGCTTTCCCCGGCCCGTTCCAGCAAGCGCTCCACCACATCTTCTATCAGGCAGCTCTTGGCCGCGGTGTTGCCGTCGGAGCCCACTTCTTCCTTGTCATAAAACAGGGCCAGGGAGGTGTATTCCGGCTCCGGGGTCTCCAGGATGGCTTCCAGGGAGGCAAAGGCGCAGGAGCGGTCATCCTGGCCATAGCCGCCCACCAGGCTGCGGTCCCAACCCAGGTCCCGGGCCGGGCCCGCGGGCACCGCCTCCAGTTCGGCGCTGATGAAGTCCTCCTCCTGGATGCCGTACCGTTCTTCCAGGTATTTCAGGAGATAGAGCTTGAAGCGCTCCTTGGTCTCTTTATCCCCCAAGGGCAGGGAGCCCACCAGGATATTGAGCTTCTCCCCTTCGAAGGCTTCGGTGACCTTTTTGTCCATCTGGGCCTTTCTGGCCAGGTGGGGCAGGAGGTCACAGACCGTGAAGACCGGGTCCCCCGCATCCTCCCCCACGGCCAACTCCACCCGGGTGCCGTCGGCCTTGAGGATAACGCCGTGGAGGGCCAGGGGCCGGGCCAGCCACTGATATTTCTTGATGCCCCCGTAATAATGGGTCTTGAGGAAAGCCAGATCCGTGTCCTCATAAACCGGATATTGCTTCAGGTCCAGGCGGGGAGAGTCGATATGGGAGGCGATGAGGCGCAGCCCCTGGCTGGGGGGCCGCCGGCCAGCCACGGCCAGGACCATGGTCTTGCCCCGGTAGTTGTAAAAAGTCCGGGCCCCGGGGGCGTTCCCGGTCAGGTCCACGAAGCCCTGGGCCCGGGCCTGGCGTTCGATCTCCTCCACTGCCTGCCGTTCGGTCTTGGCCCGGTCCAAAAAGGCCTTATAGCGTTCCCCGTAAGCCATAATGACTTCCCGGGTGGCCGCGTCCGCATGGTCCCACACCAGGCGGGGGCTGACCATCAGCCGTTCCCGCAATTCCTTTAATTCATCTTTTTCCTGGGCTTCCATTACCCTTCAACCTCCAAGAAATAGGGGGAAATGATCTTCTTCAAGACCTGCATAAATGGCGATTGACTGTTAGCTGTTGCCAAAACTCTTGATCTTTGTCATTCTGAAGGCAGTATAAATTCTTAACTCGCTATAAATACGAGATTCTTCGTTTCTCTAAGGATGACATTTGGCCGCGCAACAGCTTTAGGCCAATAGCGTCTATTAAATAACATGAATTCCCCGGGGAGACAACCGGGGGGGCTAAATAGGCACAGACCATCAGGACGGCTTGACTTAAATTAGAAAAGTTAATAAATTTATAAAGGTATTTGCCTATAATTGCGAGAGTGGCGGAATTCGGCAGACGCACTGGATTTAGGATCCAGCGGGACACCGTGGGGGTTCGAGTCCCCCCTCTCGCACACCGGCAGCCAGGGGGGATGGTAGCCAGGGGGACTGGCCCGCCCGATAATAATCACACTCAGCGAGATTGGTGACTATGACAGAAAGCGCCGTGAAGGTGGAAGTGGAAGATGTGAACCCAGTAACCCGGAAGCTGCGGGTTGAGGTCCCGGCAGCAGAGGTGAGCCAGGAAGTGGACCGGGCTTACCGGAATTTGGGCAAGAAAGCCAAGGTCAAAGGCTTCCGCCCCGGGAAGGTGCCCCGTTCCGTGCTGGAACTTTATTACCGGAAACAGGTGGAACATGAGGTCTCCGAGGAGTTGGTGCGCCGCTCCCTGCGGGAAGCCTTGAAAGAGAAGGAACTGGAGCCCGTCAGTCTGAATTGGCCGGAGGTCCTGCCCCCGGTGGTGGCCGGTGAAGACTTCCGCTTCAGCGTGGAGATGGAAGTGCCCCCGGAGTTCGAAGTGGAAAATTACCAGGGCCTGACCTTAACGGTTCCGGAGGTGGAGGTCACGGACGCCCTGGTGGAGGAGCGTCTGGAGGAGATCCGGGAGAGAAACGCCATCCTCAAGCCCCTGGCGGAGCCCCGGGGCATTCAGACCGGGGACTATGTGGCCCTGGATTATCAGGGCCATTTTGGGGGCAAGGCCCTGGCGGAGGCCAAGCAGGAGAATTATCTTTTGGAGGTGGGCGCGGGCCGCTTCAACCTGGATTTTGAAAACAACCTGCTGGGCCTGATGCCGGAAGGGGAGAGCCGCTTTGCCGTGGAGCTGCCCAAGGACTTTTTCCACCCCCTCCTGGCCGGCAAGGTGATCGAGTTTGAGGTGAAGATCCAGGCCATCAAGGAGAAGGCGGTGCCGGACCTGGATGATGCCTTTGCCCAGGGTCTGGGGGGCAATTTTCAGACCCTGGCCGACTTGCGCCAGGCCGTGGGAGAGGATATTATTAAAGATAAAGAGAGAGAGCGCCAAAGACTTTTGGAGAGCCAGGCCCTGGAGCTGTTATTGGGCGCGCACGCCTTTGAGGCGCCCCCCTCCATGATCCGCCAGGAGCAGGAGGACATCCTCCGGGACCAGTGGCAGCGGATGGCCCAGCATGGGCTCAACCTGGCGGGCCTGGACCAGGAGAAGATGCTGGAGAGCGTCAAGCCCACCGCGGAGCGGCGGGTGCGGACCAGGCTCCTGCTGGCCCGTCTGGCCAAGCAGGAAGGCATCTCCGTGGATGACGCCGAGGTGGAGGCCGGCCTCGAGCAGCTGGCCGCCAGCACCGGGCGGGATGTGGCCCAGGTGCGGCAGTTCTACCAGGAGAATCAGCTCCTGGGGGTTTTGCGCCGCCAGTTAGTGGATGAAAAAACCGTGAAGTTCCTAGTGGACCACGCCCATATAGGCCCGGCCCCGGAGGCCGAGGCCCAGGAGAAATGAAGAGTATGCCGTTGATTCCCATGGTGGTGGAGCAGAGCAGCCGGGGCGAGAGGGCTTATGACATCTATTCCCGCTTGCTGAAGGAGCGGATCATCTTTCTGGGCACCACCATCAATGATGAAATGGCCAATCTGGTCATTGCCCAGATGTTGTTTCTGGAAGCGGAAGACCCGGACCGGGAGATTCATTTATATATCAATTCCCCGGGAGGCATGGTGACCGCGGGCCTGGGCATCTATGACACCATGCAATTCGTCAAGCCGCCGGTGACCACCCTGTGCATGGGCCAGGCCTCCAGCATGGCCGCCCTGCTCCTGGCCGCGGGCGCCACGGGCAAACGTTCCACCTTGCCCCATGCCCGGATTTTGATTCACCAGCCTTTGGGAGGATTTCAGGGGCAGGCCACGGATGTGGATATCCAGGCCCGGGAAATTTTGCGGCTCCGGGAAGACCTGAACGAAATCATGGCGAAGCACACGGGCCAGCCCATTGACCGGATTCACCGGGATACGGAAAGGGATTTTTATATGTCTGGCGATCAGGCCAAAGAATATGGCCTGGTGGATGAAGTGATTACGCGGCGGGAGCTGGGAAAACGCCCACTGGCGCCGGTTTGAGGGTAAAGAATCGATCCTTATGTTACCGGCCAGGGGTGCCGATATAGATACCGGAACCTGAAGGCGGATCAGCACTGGAAATACCAAACCCGGTGACCCGGGTTTGGGGAGGAAATGGTTATGAGCAAACGGGGAATCGACAAAAGCACCGACCTTTTGTGTTCCTTTTGCGGCAAGAGCCAGAGCGAAGTGAAGAAACTCATCGCCGGCCCTGGGGTCTATATCTGCGATGAATGCATCGAGCTGTGCAACGATATCATCGCCGAGGAGTACGAAAAAGACGAGGCCAAACAGGCCCGGGTGTCCATCCCGGAGCCCGCGGGCATCAAGAAGCAGATAGACGAATACGTCATCGGCCAGGAGCGGGCCAAGAAGATCCTCTCCGTGGCTGTTTACAACCACTACAAACGCATCAACTCCGGGGTGGAGCTGAACGGGGTGGAGCTCGCCAAGAGCAATATCCTCCTGGTGGGGCCCACTGGTTCCGGCAAGACCCTGCTGGCCCAAACCCTGGCCCGGATTCTCAATGTGCCCTTCACCATCGCCGACGCCACCACCCTCACCGAGGCCGGGTACGTGGGCGAGGACGTGGAAAATATCATTCTCAACCTGCTCCAGTCCGCGGACTACGACGTGGAAAAGGCCTCCCGGGGCATCGTCTACATCGATGAAGTGGACAAGATCGCCCGGAAGACGGACAGCCCCTCCATCACCCGGGATGTTTCCGGGGAAGGAGTGCAGCAGGCCTTGCTGAAGATCATCGAGGGCACCATGGCCTCGGTGCCCCCCAAGGGCGGGCGCAAACACCCCCAGCAGGAGTTCATCAAGGTGGATACCACCAATATCCTCTTTGTCTGCGGGGGCGCGTTCAACGGCCTGGAGGATATCATCGGCGCCCGGGTGGGCCGCAAGGCCATGGGCTTCGGGGCCGACATCCAGGGCCGCCACCAGCGGCCCCTGGGGGAGGTCCTGGCCCAGGTGCAGCCCCAGGATCTCTTGAAATTCGGGTTGATTCCCGAGTTCGTGGGGCGGCTGCCGGTCATCGCCACCCTGGATGAGTTGGACGAGGAAGCCCTGGTGCGCATCCTCAAGGAGCCCAAAAACGCCCTGGCGAAGCAATACCAGAAGCTCCTGGAGATGGACCAGGTGGACTTGAAGTTCACGGACGGCGCGCTGGAGGCCGTGGCCCGGGAAGCCATGAAGCGAAAGTCCGGGGCCCGGGGGCTCCGGGCCATTCTGGAGCGGGCCATGCTGGACCTGATGTATGACCTGCCGTCCCAGAAGAACGTGCAGGAGTGTCTGATCAACGAAGACTTTATATTAAAGCATGCCGCACCCATTTTGAAGTTTGAGACCAAGGACGAGGTCGGATGGGATAAGCCAGGGAGGGTGGTGCAGCAATGATCTTTAGGTTAAACAAAACGCGGCCTTCGGCAGAAGGGGAAAAGAAAAATATGGTCACCGTACCCATGTTGCCCCTTCGGGACATCGTGGTCTTTCCCCATATGGTGGTGCCTCTATTCATCGGCCGGGAGCGGTCCATCTCCGCCCTGGAGTATGCCATGGGCCAGGAGAAGTATATCCTCCTGTGCACCCAGAAGGACCCCCGGCGGGATGAGCCCCGGGAGTCGGACATCTTCCGGGTGGGCACCCTGGCCGCCATCCTGCAGCTCCTGCGCCTGCCCGACGGCACGGTGAAGGTGCTCATCGAGGGCAAAGACCGGGCGCAGATCCGGCAATACCTGGCCAATCCCCATTTCTACCAGGTGGAGGCCGAAGAGCTGCCCGACACCTGGGTCCACAACCCCGAAACGGAGGCCATGCGCCGGGCCGCGATGGTCAGCTTTGAGACCTATGCCAAACTGAACAAAAAAGTCCCCCAGGAAGTGGTGCAGACCGTAGCCGGACTGGAGGACCCGGGCCGGCTGGCGGACACTGTGGCCGGGCATCTGGCCGTCAAGACCGAGGAAAAGCAGGGGCTGCTGGAGACCCAGGAGCCGAGCCGCCGCCTGGAAAAGGTCCTGGCCCTGATCAACCGGGAAAACGAAATCCTCCAGATCGAAACCCGCATCAAAAACCGGGTCAAAAAGCAGATGGAAAAGACCCAGCGGGAATACTACCTCAACGAACAGATGCGGGCCATCCAGAAGGAGATGGGGGAAAAAGAGGATTTCAAAGGCGAAATCCAGGAGCTGGAACGGCGCATCCGCAAGAAAAAGATGAGCGCCGAGGCCGCGGCCAAGGTCAAACACGAGCTGAAAAAGCTGAAACTCATGAGCCCCATGTCCGCGGAAGCCACGGTGGTCCGGAACTATATCGACTGGCTCCTGTCTTTGCCCTGGTACGAAAAGACCCGGGACAAACACGATCTGGATGAGGCGGAGACCATCCTCCACGAAGACCACTACGGCCTGGAGAAGCCCAAGGAACGCATCCTGGAGCACCTGGCCGTCCAGAGTCTGGTGAAGAAGATGAAGGGCCCCATCCTCTGCCTGGTGGGTCCGCCGGGGGTGGGCAAGACCTCTCTGGCCAAATCCGTGGCCCGGGCCCTGGGCCGGAACTTCGTGCGCCTCTCTTTGGGGGGCGTCCGGGACGAAGCCGAAATCAGGGGCCACCGCCGCACTTATATCGGCGCCTTGCCGGGCAAGATCATCCAGTCCCTGAAGAAGGCCAAAAGCAACAACCCGGTCTTCTGCTTGGATGAAGTGGACAAGATGAGCACGGATTTCCGGGGCGATCCTTCCGCGGCCCTGCTGGAGGTCCTGGACCCGGAACAGAACTTCGCGTTTAACGACCATTACCTGGATGTGGACTACGACCTCTCCGAGGTGATGTTCATCACCACCGCCAACAACCTGTACTCCATCCCCGCGCCCCTGCAAGACCGCATGGAGATCATCCGGCTGCCGGGTTACACGGAAGTGGAGAAGCTGCTCATCGCCCAGCAGTTCCTGGTTCCCAAACAGTGTGTGGCCAACGGCCTCAGCAAGGAGAACATCTCCTTCTCCGAGAACGCTATCCTCACGGTCGTCCGGCAATATACCCGGGAGGCGGGGGTGCGGAACCTGGAACGGGAGATCGCCTCCATCACCCGCAAGGTGGCCCGGGAAGTGGCGGCCAAGGGCAAGGATCACCAGGTGAAGGTGAGCAGCCAAGCGGTGGCAAAATATCTGGGGGTGCCCCGCTTCCGCTTCGGGCGCACGGAGGAGGCCGACGAAGTGGGCCTGACCACCGGTCTGGCCTGGACGGAGTTCGGGGGCGAACTCCTGCAGACGGAAGTGGTGATCCTCCCCGGCCGGGGAAAACTGTTAATTACCGGGAAATTGGGGGAAGTGATGCAGGAATCGGCCCAGGCCGCGCTCAGTTACGTGCGCTCCAAGGCCGAACGCCTGGGCCTGCCCCCGGATTTCTACCGCAAGATCGATATCCACGTGCACGTGCCGGAAGGGGCCATTCCCAAAGACGGTCCGTCCGCGGGCATCACCATCGGCACCTGCATCGTCTCCGCGCTATTGAAGATCCCGGTGCGGCGGGAGGTGGCCATGACCGGGGAAATCACTCTCCGGGGGCGGGTGCTGCCCATCGGCGGCTTGAAGGAAAAGATCATCGCCGCCCACCGCCACCAGATCAAGACGGTGCTCATTCCCCGGGACAACGAAAAGGATATCAAGGAGATTCCGAACCGCATCCTCAAGGCGGTGGAACTGGTGCCGGTGGACCATATGGACGAGGTCCTGAAGCGGGCCCTGGCGATGGACGACCCGGAAAGCCTGTTCAAGGCACCGCCGCCGCCCGCGCCGCCGGAACCGGCCTTCCTGCCGGCCGCGGACGCCCCGGCTTCGGAGATCAGGCCCCACTGAGGGAAGAAATCTCACCCCAAGGCGTCAAGACGCAAAGTCTATATTTATTGCGCCTTGGCGTCTTGGTGTTTTGGTTTGAGAATATGAACACTGCCAGCGGCACCCGGTGGGAAAACTGCTCACTGCTTACTCTCCCCGCGCACTTTCCCTCTTGACAGCAGGGCCGCCATAAGCGACTATTACCGGGGCGGGCGGATAGCTCAGCTGGGAGAGCATCGGCCTTACAAGCCGGGGGTCACAGGTTCGAGCCCTGTTCCGCCTACCAGTTTTTTTAGTTCCAGGTTCAAAGTTCAAGGTTCAAAGTTAATGCGGAAGTTTAATAGACCGAAGTCATTAATATCATTAACTTTGAACTTTCAACCTTGAACTTTGAACTCATAATTCGGGGGCGTAGTTCAGTTGGTTAGAACGCCGGCCTGTCACGCCGGAGGTCGCGAGTTCGAGTCTCGTCGTCCCCGCCAAGTAATTTCAAGGGGTTAGGCTTTTGGGCCTAACCCCTTTTGTTGATCCCCATATCTGCTCCCAACCTGGAAAAACTGCTAAACGCGCATTTTCTTGCCAACCCCACTTGGCATTCACGGGGAACCTAACCCCGGCAACGCCTTGAAAAGAATCGCTCCCCAATCCCTTTTCATCTGGGCATCGGCAGTCTATGATGTTAGAATATAATTGTTTAAACCAACTTGGGTGCAAGCAAAGGTGCAAGTGGAGCAGCAATCCCTTATCTGCACGGGCTGCGGCTGCCTGTGCGACGACCTGGATGTGACCTTGTCCCAGGGTCAGCTTCAGGAGGTGGCCAATGTCTGCCTCTGGGGCCTAAGCCGCTTCTTCCCCAACAAGAGATTGCATCCTAAAAAAGAACGCCACCGTCTCCTGGAACCCCTGTGGCGGCAGAACGGCCGCCTCCAAAAGGTGTCGTATACCAAGGCCCTGGAGCAGGCCGCCGCCATTTTAGGCACTTCCCGGCGGCCCTTGATTTACGGCCTGACCAATACCGGCTCCTGGGCCCAGGAAGCGGCCCTGCAACTGGCCCGCAAAATCAAGGCCCGCCTGGAACCGGCGGACCTGGCCTTTAAAGCGCCCTACTATCACAGCCTGCGCAAGCACGGCCTTTATTGGGCCCCCCTGGAAGTCATCCGGGATGAGGCGGACACGGTGCTCTTTTGGGGGGCCAATCCCCTGCACTCCTGTCCCCGGCATCTGGTGCGCTACAGCGTCTTTGCCCGGGGGCGGTATACGGAAAGGGGGGTGGAAGAGCGGCAGGTGGCGGCCGTGGACCTCTACCAGACGGAGATGGCCAAGTTCTGCCACCTGTTGGTCCAGATCGAACCCGGCCAGGAGTTGGCTCTCCTGCAAGGGGTGGGGGAACATTTGCCGGGCGGCTCCGGGGCCAAGCCTCCGGTCAAGGGGGCCAGAAAACTGGCGAAACTTCTCTCCCAGGCCCAATTCGGGGTCATCTTCTTTGGCCGGGGGGCCACCTATAACCAGGGCTTCGGAGTGCTGGACGCCTTGGGCGGCCTGGCGGCCCGGCTGGGGAAGAAGCAGACTTGGGCGCTTTTCCCGTTGTCCGGTGATTTCAACTCCCAGGGCCTCTATCATCTGCTGCTCAACGAGCTGGGCGTCCCGGAGGCCCCGGACTTCGGCCACGAAGACGGGGTGCTGACCTCCTCAATGCCCGTTGATTTTCATGAATTTGACGCGATTTTGGTCCTGGGGGCCGACCTCTTCTGGTTTCTCCCGGAGGATCAAGCCCTGGCCTGGCAACAACGCCAGGTGCCGGTGGTCTCTTTAAGTCCTTTTGCCAACCGGACCACCAGCTGCGCCCAGGTGGTGCTGCCCACGGCCCTGGCGGGCCTGGAGGCCGCGGAAGTCGCTTATCGCATGGACGGCCTGCCCCTGGTCCTGAAGAAATTGCTGCCCACGGCCTTGCCTGCCGACCGGGACATTCTTCTGGACCTGATACAGGCGGTGTAAATGCAGATCAAAATCACCGGAGGCCGCGTCTTCGATCCGGCCCAGGGGCTGGACGGGACCCGGCAGGATCTGTGCATTAAAGGAGACCGGATCGTCTCCAGCCTCAAGAAGACGGACCGGGTCATTGAGGCCGGGGGCCGGGTGGTGGTGCCGGGGGGCATCGATCTCCGGGGCCAGGTGGCCACCTACGGCCTCAATTTCCTGCGGTTGTGGGGCGGGTTTTCTTCTCCGCAGGAGCTGGGCCGGCTCTATGCGGCCGCGGGCTACACCCATGTCCATGAACCTTTTCTGACCATGTATACGGCCGGTTACGTCCACCGCCAGTTGGCCGCCATCCCCCTGGTGGACACCTCCGCATCCCTGGTGTTGAATTTAAGGGATTTGGATAATTACCTGAAATCTATAGATCAATTGGAGGAAGTGGGGCAAACCGTCAAAGCCTTGCAGGAAAAGACCCGGGCCCTGGACTTGAGGCTCCTGGAACCCTTTGTACGCTACCGCCAGGATTTTTATGCCCACCGGACCCTGGATTCGGTCAAGACTATGGAAATGTTGACCAGGCTGGCCCTGGACTGCGATCTGCGCTTTACCCTGGAGGCCAGCCCCGAGATCCTGGAGCTGCCTTTCCCAGAACCGGGACTATTTCATCTGGGGGCTCTGGGCCGGGCGGTGACCGACGGACGCCTCCTGGACCTGGCCTTGACCCGCTTGGCAGAAGGGGTCACCGGGGATTTGGGGTTCGCTTCCCCCGATGCGCCGGGTAAAATGGACAAAAAGCCGGTAAAAATCGACTTGGGGGGGTATTACCCCCTGGACCTCAACCCGGCAGGTGGGGACCTGCTCCCCGCCTTGCGCCTGGCCCTGGCCCATCAAGGGCCGAACCTGGCTTTTTCCCTGGGGGGGCCGGTACGAAATCCCCTGGAGGAAATTCCTCCGCTTTTCTCCATGCTCTGTGACCGGCGGGCCCGTCCCTTGGTGGATGCCAAGGATTTGCCGGACCGGGAATTTTCCCTGTCAGATTGGGTCTGGGCCACCCGCGCCCTGCCGGCGAAGATTTTAGGCCTGGGGGACCGGGGGCATCTGCAGGCCGGGGCCCGGGCCGACGTGGCGCTTTTCGATCTGCCACCGGAAATCCCTCAGGCCAGTTGGCCCCAATATTTTGGCCGCTGCCACACCCTGCTCAAGGCCGGGGAGGTGCTGATAGATAATTTTGAACTGGTGGCCCCGGAGACCCCCAAGGCCACCTATTACCGGCGCACCGGGGTCGATGTGGGTCCATTATTGGTCGAAATTTGCCAATATCGCAGCCTCCGCCCCGAGAATCTCTGGGTGGCCGATGCACTGGGCGGCGCCTGGGTGGGGCTGGATTAATGCCGGCGTTGGAGGAGCTCCTGGAGTTTTTGCCCGGCACGGATTGCGGCCAGTGCGGGGGGAATTGCCGGGAGTTTGCGGAATTTCTCCTGAAAAGGGAGCTGGCCCCCGGGGACTGCCCGGTGCTCCATGAGCCGGATTTTGCCGGTTTTATCGAGGCCCTCCAGGAACTGTTGGGGCCGGCCCCGGCCGCGGCCCCGGGCATGAGCATCGATCCGGAGAAATGCAACGGCTGCGGCATCTGCGTCACCATGTGCGAATACCACCTGGGCAACTGCGCGGAGGCCCGTCTGGGCCGGGGGCCCCGCCCTGGGGACCAGGTGGTTTTCAAGGTGGTCAACGGCCAGGTGGTGGTCCTCCGCCAGGAGCTGTGCACCCGGATGATTCAGGCCGCGGAAAAGTGCAACAAGTGCGGGGACCATTGCCCCACCGGGGCCATTACTTTAACCTGAGGCCGGGGCCGGATTTGCTAAGATAGTTCTTACGCCAAGGCGCCAAAATGTAGGGGCGAACCTTGTGTTCGCCCCGGAAGCTGGGCGAACACAAGGTTCGCCCCTACTACAAATTACGTCAGGGTAGCGTTTTCTAAATACTGGTTAATTTTCACCTAGGTTTTTATTCCCCCCTTTTCTAAAGGGGGGGCAGGGGGGATTAGATAAGCGCTTGAAAATCCCCCTAAATCCCCCTTTAAAATAGGAGGACTTAAAATGCCGGGCATCAAGAAGGATTCACTTGATCGGGAAAAATTTTGGGCCTCCCCCCAGCCAGGGAATTACGGTAATGGATGGCAAAATGCGGCTGCAATTTGGGGTCAGGCAGGCCTAGCCCGACGCTTCCTCCGCTTTCCCCCCAGTGGGGGGAGAGGGTTGGGGTGAGGGGGGGTAATATAAGGTGGGCCTTACCCACCAATTCCTTAGCTTCAAGCTGAAGTGAAACAGCATGTTTCCCAAGGATTTGCCGTCTTATGGATGACCAACTGCGCCTGCAAGACCTGGATCTCCTGTTCAAAGAGGAAGTGGCCCGGGAGCCGGGCTGCCAGCACCTCCTGCGCTGCTTTGCCTGCGGGGCCTGCACCGCCACCTGTCCGGTGAGCGAAATCAATCCGGATTTTTCCCCCAGCCTGATTATCCGGCAGATCCTTTACGGCCAGCGGGCCCAACTCCTGTCCTCCCCGGTCCTGTGGTATTGCGCCCGCTGCGCCCGCTGCTCCTTCCAATGCCCCCAGGACGTGCGCTTCCTGGACATCATCCAGGGCCTGCGGGCCATCGCCCTCCGGGAAGGCCTGATCAGCGCGGCCAAGGCGGCATTGCTGGAAAAGGGGGAAGGCTTGATCCAGGAACTGCGGGCCCGGATGCTCGAGCGGATTCTGGCGGATGATGGGGAGAAGGTTGATACAAAGGAAATACTGTCAATCTTAATTAAGGAAATCGACAAAATATAAGAATTAAAACGAGATACTTCGCTTCTCTCAGGATGACAAAACCGGACTTTTTGAAGTTGTCTCACACCTTCTAATATCGGGGCACTATTATCATTGGGAGCATCTATAAAATAATAGAAGAAGGCAATTCAGACCAATCTTTGACCCGGGCCGGTTGATAATGGAAGCGGCCCGACCCTGCCAGGGGGGTGTCCTGGCGCCATCCACCTGTAGAGGAGCAGGAAAAATGGGCAGCACCTTGGAACGACGGCGGGAATCGCGGCACTCCTGTTTTTTGGATGTGAAGCGGATCAACGGCAGGCCGGTGAGCGAAACCTATCTGGTAGATCTCACCCGCCACGGCGCGCAGATTGCGGGCAATTTTCTCGTGGTCATTGGCGACGAAATCTCCTTCGTCCTGCCCCTCAGACAAGCCCCGGGCGGGCGGGAGAAAATGGAGGAAGTGACCGCCAGGGTAGTCTGGGTGCAAAAGGCCCATGCCGGTCCGGAAGAGCTAGGGCGTTACCGTTTCGGGGTCAGCTTTCCTTACCCCATCAAGGATATAGAAGAGCTGTTGCAGATGTTCCGCTGGAGAGAGAATTAGTTAGGATTAACCGGGTGTTATGAGATATTTTTAACACTTGTTCTCAAATTTTACCTGGGAAGGAAAATAGCTGCCAGGCTTAGCTTGGCGGGTAATGGCGTTCCCCAGCCCAGCTTGGGAACGGGAGAATAATGGCCCGCGTCATGGCAGAAGCGCCTGCAATCAACACCCTTAATGGGCAGATGGACCCGGAAGAGCACCAGGCCCTAGTCCGGCCCCTTACGCAGGTGGCCTGCGCCCGGGTGCTGGTGGTGGGGGGCGGGGTGGCCGGGCAGCAGGCCGCGTTGGACGCGGCCGCGTTGGGGCTGCCGGTGACCCTGGTGGAGGCGGGGCCCTCCATCGGCGGGGTCATGGCCCGGTTGGACAAGACTTTTCCCACCAACGACTGCGCCATGTGTATTTTGTCCCCCCGGATGCTGGAGATTTCCCGGCACCCCCAGATCGAAATCCTCACCCTCACCCGGCTGCGGCAGCTCCAGGGGGAACCCGGGGATTTCCGGGTGATGCTCAGCGCCCGGCCCCGCTATGTGGATGAGAAAAAGTGCACCGGCTGCGGGGAGTGCGCCCGGGTCTGCCCCGTCAAGATTCCCGACCCCCATAACCTGGGCCTGAGCGCCACCAAGGCCATTCATGTGCCCTTTCCCCAGGCCATTCCCCAGGCCGCGGTCATCACGCCCGCAGCCTGCCGGGTCTTCCGGGGGAAAAAGTGCGAGGCCTGCGTCCAGGTCTGTTCCCCGGGGGCCATTGATCTCCAGCAGACGCCCCAAAACCGGATTGTGCACGTGGGCGCGGTGATCATGGCCACCGGCGCCCGCTCCCCCCTGGAGTTGGAATTTCCCGGCGCCGGGCTTCCTGACGTGGTCACCAGCTACCAGTTCGAGCGGCTCCTGAGCGCGGGGGGGCCCCATCAGGGCCGCTTGCTGCGGCCTTCGGACCTGACCGAACCGGGCCACATCGCCTTTATCCAGTGCGCGGGCTCCCGGGACCTAAGCCGGGGCGCGGCTTATTGCTCCTCCCTCTGCTGCCTGGTCAGCCTCAAGCAGGCCCTGGTGGCCCGGGAACTGAGCCAGGGCAGGACAGAAAGCGTCATTTTTTATATTGATTTCCGGGCCCAGGGCAAGGGCCAGGAGGCTTATCTGCTGCGGGCCCAGGAGCAGGGGGTGGGCCTGGTGCGCTGCCGGGTGACCGGCATTGAGCCCCTCCCCCAGGGGGGCGTCCGGGTCCGCTATACGGACCCCGGGGGCCATGCGGCCGCGGCCGCGTTCGACCTGGC
>JAGVAH010000050.1 GCA_020060385.1 Syntrophobacterales bacterium
AGCGGTGGCGGTGGTGGCCGCGGTGGCGGGGGCGGCGGCCGGGGCGGGGGCCGGGGCGGCCGGCGGTAGGTCTTGTGACTTGGTGGGAATTGAGGGGAGGATCATGGCTTTAATCCTTGATCACCCCCTCAGGGTTATCTCCCAGGTTAAACTACCTCAGAGAAGAAAAATATTCGGGCAGGGGTGCACCGGAGCCTGTAAATGATGGGTTGGTTAATTATAGGTGGGATACCGGGGCCCATTTCCAGAAGCCACAAGTCTCAGGCAGAGAATGGCAGGGCCTAGGCTTGCACGTTAAGGAGATGAATTTTGTTTAGCTGGCTGGCCGATATTCAAAACACCCAACCCATCGCCCACGGCGTCATCATTCTCTCCCTTGTGGCAGCCCTGGGACTGGTTCTGGGGAGTATCCGGGTCCGGGGTTTCAGCTTGGGCATCGCCGGAACCCTTTTCGCCGGCCTCATCTTGGCACACTTCGGCTTCAACCTGGAGCCGTCCTTTCGTTCCTTCATCCAGGAGTTTGGTCTCATCCTCTTCGTATACACCATTGGCCTGCAAGTGGGACCAAGTTTCCTGGACTCCCTGCGGCGCCAGGGATTCGCCTTAAACCTGTTGGCCGCGGGCAATGTGTTCCTGGGGGTAGTGATGACCGTGGGGCTCTGTTTGCTTGTGGGCGTCGATTTAGGTGTCGGCGCCGGCATATTCGCCGGAGCCACTACCAACACCCCGGCCCTGGGGGCCGCCCAGGAGACGTTGCAGACTTTACCGAAGATTACCCCGGAGAGGGTGGCCAATTCCGCCCTGGGATATGCCGTGGCGTATCCCTTCGGGGTGCTGGGCCTCATTCTGGCCATGGTGTTGATCAGATCCTTGTTCCGCATCGAAGTGCCCGCAGAACTGAAGTCCTTCGTTGCTTCCCAACAAACCGACCGCGAGCCTTTCACCCGCATAACTGTCCGAATAACCAATCCCAATCTGGCCGGAGTCCCCTTAAGTGGCATTCCCCACCTGGGAAACTCCGGGGTGGCGGTGTCCCGCCTTAAGCGAGCGGGAGAGAGTGAGGTTAAGCTGGCCTTGAAAGATACCCCGGTATATCCGGGGGACCTGCTGCTGGCCGTGGGTCGGAAGAGTGATCTCCGACGCTTTCAGATGATGGTGGGCGAGGAAAGTTCGGAGGATTTGACCCTGGCTTCCGGCCCCCTGACGTCTCGCCAGGTGCTGGTGACCCGGCCGGAGGTCATTGGGAAACCTCTGGGAGAGCTACGTGAGCGGTATCCCTTTGAATTAAAGGCGACGCGTCTCACCCGGGCCGACCTGGATATGAGCATCTCCTCCACCCTGCGCCTCCGGTTCGGCGATGTCATTTTGCTGGTGGGAACGGAGGATAACCTGGACCGGGCGGCAGAGGTCTTGGGAAACTCCATCAAGGAACTGAACCTGGTGAGGCTGGTCCCCATGTTCCTGGGCATCGCCCTGGGAGTGCTGGTAGGGTGCTACCCTTTAACTGTGGGGAACATGCCAGCGCCGCTTCGGCTCGGCCTGGCAGGAGGGCCTCTCTTGATAGCCATTATTTTAAGCCGGATTGGTTGTATTGGCCCCCTGTTGTGGTACATGCCGGCGCATGCCAATTTGCTCCTCCGGGAGTTGGGTATTGTGTTATTTCTGTCTTGTGTGGGGCTCAAATCCGGGACACACTTTGTGGAAACTCTTCTCCGAGGCCAAGGCTTCTTGTGGATGGCCATGGGAGCGGTCATCACCCTGGCCCCTATTATGATCATTTCTCTTATTGCCCGCATCGTTTTAAAAATGAATTTCGTAAATCTATGCGGCTTGCTGGCCGGAAGCCAGACCGATCCGCCAGCCTTGGCTTTCGCCCACGGAATGTGCAACTCGGAGGCGCCTTCCATCGCCTATGCTTCGGTTTATCCCTTAACCATGGTGCTGCGCATCGCCGCGGCCCAATTGCTGGTGCTGTTTTTTGCGGTTTGAAATAAGGTCCATGGTGAGGCCAAGAGAGTCTATGTCCTTTGTCAGTTTCAAACGGAAACCGCTTAAAGAAAGAGGAGATAATACCCAATGCAGAGAGATGAAGGTAATTTCCACGGTAAAACAAATAATTAACTACCAGATGAGGAGAACAACATGCGATTCAAAAATGTTTTTTGGATTTTGATGTTCGTCACACTTCTGGCGAGTTCCCCTCTGTTGGCTCAAGTGGCCCAGCAGTCTAAGGCACCACCGCCGCAGGCCAAAGAGTCGGCGGCGCCAGCCTCTCAGACCCCGGAGGTTACGCCGGAGCCTGACCCCTTCCAGGTTCTACAAAAGATGTGTGATTTACTGAAATCCCAGCAACAGTTCACTTACAAGGCTGAAGTTGCCGACGACCAGGTTTATGCCGGTGGCAAGAAGCTCCAGTATGGTATCGACATGGAGACCTTTGTGCGGCGGCCTGACCACCTCAGGGTCAATGCCGAGGGCGACCTGGTGAACAAGCAGTTCTTCTTCAACGGCAAGACCATCACTTTGTATGACAAGGACGATAACGTCTATGGCACTTTAGAGGTGCCCCCGAATATCGAAAGCGCCCTGGAGAAGGCTGATAAGGAATTTGGGGTCCGGGTGGCGTTGACCGATCTGGCCAGCCCGCATCTTTGCCAACTGATACGGAAAAAAGCTAAGCACTCTCTTTATGTGGGCCTGCACAAGGTCCGGGGGGTCCCTTGCCACCACTTGGCCTTCGATAGCGACGAAGTACAATTACAGTTGTGGATTGATGCCGGGGGCAAACCCTTGCCGCGCAAGGTGGTGATGAACTACAAAACCTTGCCCGCTTCTCCCCAATGGACCGCGTACCTAAGCGACTGGAATTTTTCCCCGCAGCTCAACGACAGCCTGTTTGTTTTTACTCCCCCCCAGGGGGCGGAAAAGATCAAATTTATCCCCACTCAAGCCAGCCAGGCCCCAAAACCAAAGAAGAAAAAGAAAGGAGGTAGGTCATGAAACCCAAGAACCTGTTGTCTCCTCTTTGCAGCCTTTTTCTGGCGTTGCTATTAATTGGCCTGCCCTTCCTATGCTCTGAGGCACAGGGACAGCGTGGTAGAGGCGGCGGCCGCGGTGGTGGAGGTGGCGGTTTTAGCGGTGGGAGCTTCCGCGGAGGCGGTGGCTACGCCCAAGGCCCTCGGGGCGGCACAGTGGCCCAAGGTCCCAGGGGCGGCCGCTATGCCCAGACAGCCCGGGGAGGCGAGGCCTATAGGGGCCCCCGGGGTGGCGCCGCGGTTAGGGGCCCCGCCGGAGGGGCTGCTGCCAGAGGACCCGGAGGACAAGTCGCCACTCGTCCAGCCCCTCCCAGAGGCGGTGGTGCCTACAACCGGAATGTGAATGTCAACCAGAACTGGAACGCCTACACCGGGCCTGGCTATCGCCCTTATGCCAGGGCTGCGGTTGCCGGCCTGGCAGTGGGCACGACAGTGGCGGCTTTATCGGCTGCGGCCCAACCCGTGGTAGTGGATGGTCAGACTTACTACGAAGACGGCGGCAACTATTATCAAAAATGCTACGAGGGCACGGAGGTGTCGTACTGCGTGGTCCCGGATCCCAACGAGTAGGTTTGACTTGGGGGTTTCTTCAGAGCTCTTGATAAAATAAGGGAGAAGAGAGATGGAAAGTATGTTGACCAGTCCTTATGGCCTCGAAACCCACGGTATCAAAAACACAGGGTTCGTTTATTGGAATCTCGCCACGCCGCTGTTGTACGAGGAGGCAATTCGGCGGCGGGAGGGGCGCATGGCCCACCTGGGCCCTCTGGTGGTGCGCACCGGGGAGCATACCGGGCGTGCCCCCAACGACAAGTTTGTGGTGAGGGAGCCCTCCAGCGAGGAACGAGTCTGGTGGGGTCCGGTGAATAAAGCCATGGAAACAGAGCGGTTTGCCTCCCTACAAAACCGGCTGCTGGCTTACCTCCAGGGAAAAGACCTCTTCGTCCAGGACTGCTTTGCCGGGGCCGATCCCGCTTATCGTCTGCCCATCCGGGTGATCACCGAGACCGCCTGGCACAATCTCTTTGCCCGGAACATGTTCATCCAGGCCAAGACAGGGGAGTTGGCTGAACACACCCCCCAGTTCACAGTGATCAATGCCCCCAATTTCCATGCGGTTCCCGAAGTGGATGGAACTCGCTCCGAGGTCTTCATCGTCATCCACTTCGGCCAGAAGCTGGTGCTCATCGGGGGCACCCAATATGCCGGGGAGATCAAAAAGTCCATCTTTACCGTTATGAACTACCTCCTGCCCCAAAAGCAGGTGCTGTCCATGCATTGTTCGGCCAACATGGGGACCAAAGGAGACGCGGCCATCTTTTTCGGCCTCTCCGGCACCGGCAAAACCACCCTGTCCGCTGACCCCACGCGCACCCTGATTGGCGACGATGAACATGGCTGGAGCGACAAAGGCATTTTTAACTTTGAGGGGGGCTGCTACGCCAAGGTCATCAAATTGTCTCTCAGCGCGGAGCCCGAAATCTATGAGACCACCCGGCGTTTTGGAACCATCCTGGAAAACGTGGGCTTTGAAAGCATGACCGGCCGCCTGAACCTGGATGATGACTCCCTCACCGAGAACACCCGGGCCGCCTACCCTATCAGTCACATCCCCAACGCCACCCGGGAGGGGGTGGGAGGGCATCCCCAAAACATCATCATGCTCACCTGCGACGCCTTCGGAGTATTGCCTCCGGTGGCCAAGCTTACGCCCGCCCAAGCCATGTATCACTTTTTGTCCGGCTATACCGCCAAGGTCGCGGGGACCGAAAAAGGCGTTACCGAACCCAGCGCCACCTTCAGCACCTGTTTCGGCGCGCCCTTTATGGCCCTGCCGCCCACGGTTTATGCCAACCTCTTGGGGGAAAAGATCGCGGCCCACAAGGTGGATGTGTGGCTGGTGAACACCGGTTGGAGCGGCGGCCCTCATGGGGTGGGGCAGCGCCTGGCCATCGCCCACACCCGGGCCCTGGTGCATGCGGCTCTGGACGGCTCCCTCTCCAAGGCCCCCATGACCACCGAACCCCTGTTCGGCATGGCGGTGCCCCGGGAATGTCCCGGAGTGCCCGCGGAAATCCTTACCCCCCGGAACACCTGGAGCGACAAGGCCGCATACGATGCCCAGGCCCAGAAGCTGGCCTCCATGTTTGCGGAAAACTTCAAAACCTTTGGGGACCAGGTGAGCCCGGAGGTGCGCCAAGCCGGGCCGCAACCTCAATAGGAGTCGGAATAATGGCTCAAATTCACTATAAAGAACTGGGGCTGGTGAATACCCGGGAAATGTTTCGAAAGGCCATGGCCGGGCGCTACGCCGTACCGGCCTACAATTTTAACAACCTGGAGCAGCTTGAAGCCATCGTCATCGGCTGCATCCAGTCGCAATCTCCGGTGATTCTACAATGCTCGGGCAGCGCCCGGAAATACATGCATGAGGCCATGGTGCCCCATCTGGTCCGAGGGGCGGTGGAGATGATGAAGGCCCTGGGGGCCGGCATCCCCATCGCCTTGCACCTGGATCACGGGGACACCTTCGATCTGGCCCAATCCTGCATCAACTCGGGCTTCTCCTCGGTGATGATTGACGGCTCCCATCATCCTTTCGAGGAAAACGTCCGTCTCACCCGCCAGGTGGCGGATTACGCCCATGAACGGGACGTCACCGTGGAAGGGGAGCTGGGAGTGCTAGCCGGGGTGGAAGACGAGGTCTCCGCGGCTGCGTCCCATTACACCCAGCCGCACGAGGTGGAAGAATTTGTGCAGCAAACGGGGGTGGATTCCCTGGCCATCTCCATCGGCACCTCCCATGGGGCCTTCAAATTCAAGGTGAAGCCCGGTGAGGAGCCGCCCCCCCTACGGTTTGACATCCTGGAAGAGATCGAGCGGCGCCTCCCGGGATTTCCCATTGTACTGCACGGCGCTTCCACCGTCATGCCGGAGTACGTGGACCTGATCAACCGCTACGGCGGCAGGATGGAAGAGGCGGTGGGTATTTCTGAAGAGCAGTTGCAAAGAGCTGCCCGCTCCGCGGTATGTAAAATCAACATCGACAGCGACGGCCGCCTGGCCATGACCGCGGTGCTCCGGAAGATTTTCGCCGAAAATCCCGGGGAGTTCGACCCGCGTAAATACCTGGGACCGGCCAGGGACGAGTTGATTAAAATGGTCCAATACAAGAATGAACAAGTGCTCATGAGCGCCGGGAAAGCTTGAGTCTCTTGAGAAAACGGCAGGATGAAAGGGATACACATGAAAGAAAAGGAAAAGTCTCAAAACCAGGAGAACATTCGCACGGGCACCAGCCCTGAGACTTTGGCCCAGGCCCTTTTGGACAACCTCTACTACGTCCAAGGACGGCCCCCTGAACTTGCTACCCGAAACGATTGGTACATGGCCCTGGCCTACACGGTCCGGGATCGGTTGCTCCATAACTGGGTGCAAACCCTCAAGGCCATCCGCCAGAAGGTCAAGGTGGTGAGCTATCTCTCCGCGGAGTTTTTAGTGGGTCCCCAGTTGGGCAATAATCTCCTCAATCTGGGCATATGGGAGCAGGCCAGGGAAGCGGTGTCCCGGCATGGACTCACGTTGGAAGAACTCTTGGACCAGGAGGGCGAGCCCGGCCTGGGAAATGGCGGTTTGGGGAGACTGGCCGCGTGTTACCTGGATTCCCTGGCCACCATGGAAGTTCCTGCCATCGGTTACGGCATCCGCTACGAATTTGGCATTTTCGACCAGGAAATCCGGGGTGGCTGGCAGGTGGAGATTACCGACAAATGGTTAGAATTGGGCAATCCCTGGGAATTGAGCCGTGCGGAGATCGCCTATCAAGTGGGCTGGAAAGGATTTGTCGAAATTTACAATGATCCTGAGGGCCAACAGCGGCGGCGCTGGGTCCCGGGCCGAGTAGCGAAGGGGAAGGCACACGACTATCCGGTGCCCGGCTACCGCAACCGGCAGACCAACATTCTGCGCCTATGGGCGGCGGAAGCGGTGGAGTCTTTCGATTTTGCCGACTTCAATCTGGGTGACTACTACGGTGCGGTTCAGGAGAAGGTGTATTCGGAAAATGTCACGAAGGTACTCTACCCCAACGATGACCCTGAGGTGGGTAAAAGGCTCAGATTGGGGCAGCAACACTTCTTCGTTTCCTGCTCGCTGCAGGATATGATCCGCATTCACTTGTTGAGGGGAAAAGGTCTGGACAGCTTTCATGAAAGCTTTGCAGTCCAGCTTAATGACACCCATCCAGCCATCGCGGTGGCGGAGTTGATGCGGCTCTTGGTGGACAAATTTCTATTCCCCTGGGAGCAGGCCTGGGAGATAACCAGCAAGACCATGGCCTATACCAATCACACCCTGCTGCCGGAAGCCCTGGAGACCTGGCCGATCTCGCTCTTTGCCGAATACCTGCCCCGGCATCTGGAGATCATCTATGAAATCAACCGCCGTTTTTTAGATGAGGTGCGCCGCAAGTATCCCCTGGACGAGGACCGGGTCAGAAGATTGTCCCTGATCGACGAAAACCGGGACAAATCCGTGCGCATGGCCCACCTGGCCTGCGTGGGCAGCCACACCATCAACGGGGTGGCGGCCCTACATACCGAACTCCTGAAGGAAACGGTGCTCAAGGACTTCTATGACCTGTGGCCGGAGAAGTTCTTCAATGTCACCAATGGCGTGACCCCCAGGCGCTTTCTGGCATTGAGCAACCCCTTCCTGACGGGACTCATTACCCGCAAAATATAGCATTTGCCAAAAGGTCTTTCCTCTTATCCCCTCTCCCCCCAGCGGGGGGAGAGGGTTAGGGTGAGGGGGGGCGGAAAAAACTTTTGGCAACCA
>JAGVAH010000171.1 GCA_020060385.1 Syntrophobacterales bacterium
GGTTGCCAAAAGTTTTTTCCGCCCCCCCCTCACCCTAACCCTCTCCCCCCGCTGGGGGGAGAGGGGATAAGAGGAAAGAACTTTTGGCAAATGCTATAAGTCTTGGTATAACCCATAAGGGTAAGACAGGGCAGGCTCCCCATTCTTTGAAGGCATTTCTGAATGGCTTGTGCGCTGGACGGATAAGCTGAAAACCCATAAGTGCCCTAAGGTTTATGGGGATAAGATTCCAGTGGTCTTTAGAGTTGGCCACCGGCTCTTTGAGACGTGCCGATTGAACGTCCCCTGGCATCCCTCCGGCTCAATCCAGCAGCAGCAGCAGTTTAACGCCATCCAGGGACGTGGGCCGGATGCTTTGGAAATAGGGCAGCGCCCCCATATCGGCCCTGGTATTATCAGGGTCACGGGCCAAAGAGGGATCACCGCTGTCGATACAGGGAGATTTGGTTCCGTCTTTAATGGGATAATGAGTCCATCTGAGGCGGAAGTCCCCCCCGGCGGGGTTTACGAAAAGGGGATCAAGGGCGATGCAGCCGCTGCCGAACCAGCTCTCTCCCGAGCTGTTTTGCACATCGGAATAGGTCATGGTAATGGGGGCGCTGCCGGTGCCAAAGGAAAAATTGAAGGCATTGGGGGTATTCTGCCAGAGGATGTTGGTATTGAGGGTGACCCTTGCCAGAGTTTGTTCCAAGTAAAGATAGATCCCGCCCCCATCTGTCGTAACGGAATTTCCGTATAAGGTATTTTGCAATATGTTGGCCACACCCTGGGTCGTGGAATAGGAAAACCCTCCCCCCACATTGGCAGCATTATTAGAATTAAAGACATTTTTGGATATGCTGGCCGTCGCCGTATTGGTGGCCAGGGCCACGCCGCCCCCATTCTGGCCAGCCTGGTTAGAAGTAAAGGCATTGCCCGAAAGGGTGGCCGTGCCGCTCCACATCTCCATCACGACACCGCCGCCGTTTTCACCGCATTGGTTATTGCTGAAGGTGTTGTTCGTCAAAGAAAGACTGCCGTGGTCCAGATGAATCATCGCCCCGGCGCCGCCGCCCACGGTGGCCCGATTGCCTGTAAAGGTGTTGTTCCCGAAGATAACCGAGCCCCCGGCGTTCAGCCGTATTTCGCACCCGCCGCCGCCCAATCCCGCGCGATTATTAGTAAGGGTGTTATTTTCCATGGTTACCGTCGAGTTGGCCCCCAGGGGATAGACCATCATGCCGCCCCCGTCCGGGTTGTCGCCGCCTGAGGCGACATTATTGGTGAAGGTGTTCCCGCGAATGTTCATCTGACTGGTTCCATCCGAGTATAGCATTGCCCCGCCGCCGTCTCCGAAGTAAGAGCTTCCACCTGAATTTAAGACGCTGTTCCCATCAAGGGTGCAGTTGGTCAGGTTGATAATCCCTGAATTGGTGCCCGTAAACAGCCCTCCCACATTCCCGGAGCTGGTGTTGTCCCTAAAGATGGAGGCGGTGACAGTGATGTCGCCGGTATCGGTCGTCAGGTTGGCGCCGCCGCCAACGCTGCTGGCCCCGGTGGCGGTGCAATTACTGACCAGGCAATTCCCTAAGGTAATGGAAGCCGACGTTACACTTATTTGCAGACCGCCGCCGCCTTCCGCGGTGGCGCCATTTTGAAATCCCAGGTTTTGAATGGTGACATTGGCGTTTGCCAGGGTGGTGGTGATGGAAAGAATGCGGATCGCGTGTCCGCCATTGAGGATAGTGGTGTTGCGGCCTGCGCCGTTGATGGACAGCCCATAATTCTCCCCTGAGACATATTGCAAGGTGGAGATCAGATTATAGCTGCCGGCCGCCACATTCACCACATCGTCCTGACCGTTGGCGGCGGCAGTGGAGAGGGCGGTCTGAAATTCGGAGGGGTTACTGACATTAAAAGTGGCCCCCCACACCGGGGAGATGGAAAGGCAGAACAAACAGCCTAGGAATACCAAGCCAAAATGTAATTGCCCAATTTTCATGGCTCAACACTCCCTTAACCCGAAATTATGGGGCAACCTGGACCACCGGGGCCAAAAGGCGGTTTGGGGACGGCTCATCCAAGGTTTAATCCCGAGAGGGTCTCTGCTGGTTTAGCCAAAATATCGTCAGGGAGTCAAAATAACACAAATTTACCTCAAAATATATCTTTCCCCAGGGTATTGGGAGGCACTGCGGTGGACGATGACTGGAACGAAGAGCCCGATCCGGGCACTATCCGGTCCATTATCGCCCGTTGCCAGGAGATGGAGCCGGGCCTGGCGGAGGCGCAGATTATCAGCTCTTACGTGGGATTGCAGCCCGGGCGGGGGGTGATCCGCTTTGAACCAGAGATTATTGGTGGAGGGCAATTCCTCTTTCACAACTACGGTCACGGCGGCTCAAGGTGCACCGTGAGCTGGGGCTGTGCCCAGGAATTAAGGCAAATTCTCTCCCGCACCTGTTGGTCAGGAAACTCTTACAGCCAATTCTTTCCGCATCCCTTTTCCCCCGCGTTCCCTAAAGATGTTGATTATTGCTGTCCATGAACGCCTTCTTGATTAACGTTCATATGAGAGTGCATGAACCAGAACTTACTTGACCGCCTTAGCCCTACTTCCTGGAGCCTCCAGGGCCGAATTCAATGAAACCGGTGGTGACCGGGGCCGCGGCCTTACCGGCCTGGCGATAGGCCTTCAGGTCGGCTTCATAGGCCCTCTTGAAGATCTCACACTTGGAGGGATCGTCCAGATGTTGCTGCAGGCACCTTTCGTAAGCCGCCCTGGAATTCTCCATATTTTCTCTGGCCTTGGCTGCGGCGGTGGTTTCACAGCCGGCGGCGAGGGCCAGGGCCGCCACCAAAATTATTACTGACCAACAGGTTTTCATGTCTTCCCTTTCCAGGATGGGGGTTTAATCCCTAATCGAGACTTCTGGGAAAGTCCTTATAATTTGTCATTCTGGGGGAGCGGGGCGACTGGAGAATCTCGCAGTAACAGTAAATAATAGATTTTTCACTGCGCTTCGCTCCGTTCAGAATGACAGAATTGAGACTTGCGCAGAGGCTATAGTCGCAATCAAAAAGGCCTTTTTATACCAAGTTGCAGTCTAACGGCAACTTTCTTGTGGGGGCGAACCTTGTGTTCGCCCGCCCGCACAGGGCGAATACAAGATTCGCCCCTACAGTTCAATGTCTTTTGATTGCGAAATGGTATTAGAACGGACACCTGGGTCCGCCCTGATAAAAATATGCGGGTTGGGAGGGGGTGGGGGGGAGGGAGGGGGCCCGTAGGGCGGGCGTCCCCGCCAGCTTTTAGCCCCTGGCCCCCTCCCCCTAATCTTTCTCCTTCCCCTCCTCTTCCCCCTGCAACAAGCCGGATTTTTTCAAGGCCGCGACACCGCCCTGGAGGTTGACGGCGTTACCGAGGCCCGCGGTCTCCAGCTGCCGCAGGGCTTCATAAGAGCGCACCCCGGAGTTGCAGAGGACAAGGAGGCGCTTGTCCCGGGGGATTGCGGCGAAGCGGTCCTTCAGGGTCTCCTGGGGGATGTTGACCCAGCGGTCGCCGAAAAGGTCCACGTAAGGCGCGGCGTTCTGGGCTCCCCGCACGTCCAGGCAGATAGTATCCCCGGCCTGCTCGGTGAGGAAGCACCTTTCGAAGTCGGCCACCTCCACCGTGCGGTTGTAGCCGTCCAGGATGTTTTCCGCGGTGTTGGCCACCGCGTTGACGATATCCAGGGCGGAAGCAAAGGGCGGGGAGTAGGCCACCTCCAGGTTGGAGAGGTCCTCCAGGGAGGCCCCTTGGGAGAGAAGCGCGGCCACGCTGTTGATGCGGCCCACCAGGGCGTCGCCGTTGGCCCCCAGGCCCTGGGCCCCCAGGAGGCGCCGGGTATTTTTCTCCACCACCAAATTTAAGTACATCAGGTCCTGGCCGGGGTAAAAATGGGCCCGGTCCGCCTGGATGACCAGGGCGGAGATGGCGTCCAGGCCCTCCCTCTGGGCCGCAGTGAGACTGAGGCCGGTGGCGGCCACGGCCAGATCGAAGATTTTTATAGTAAAACTACCCACAATGCCTTTAAAGGTGGCGTCACCCCCGGCCAGGTTGGTGCCGATGACCCGGCCCTGGCGGTTGGCCAGGGAGCCGGAGGGAAAATAGACCGGCTGGCCGGTGAGCAGGTGCGTGTTTTCAATGCAATCCCCGCCCGCATAGATGTCCAGGTCGGAGGTCTGGAGCCGGTCGTCGACCACGATGGCCCCCCGGGGGGAGACCGTGAGGCCCGCGTCGGCCGCCAGTTGGGAGTTGGGCATCACCCCCAGGGCGGTGAGGACCAGGTCCGCGTCCAGGGTGCGCTTGCCGGTCACCACCTGGAGGGGGTGCCCCCCCTGGGCGGGACGGATTTCCTGGACGGTCTCCTCCAAATGCACGGTTAGGTCATGGTCTTCCAGATTTTTCGAAACCATGCGGGCCAGGCCCGGGTCTAGGACCCCCGGGAGGACCTGGGGGGCGATCTCCAGGATGGTGGCCTCCACCCCCCAGAGGTCGCTCACCGCCTCCGCCATTTCCAGGCCCAGAGGCCCGGCGCCGATGATCACCGCTTTCGCCACCTGGCCCTGGGAAATCCTCTCCCGAATTGTCAGGGCATCCTTTAAATTGGCGACGCTGAGCACCTGGGGGAGATCCCCCCCCGGCACGGCCAAGCGCCGGGGACGGCTGCCGGTGGCCAAAACGAGCTTATCGTATGGCAGGTCCTCCTCCTGGCCGCTATCCAGATGGCGCAGCCGGACCAGCTTGGCCTGCCGGTTGAGGGCCAGGGCCCGGGTGCGGGTCAGGACCCGCACGTCCTTGGCGGCCTCGAAGAACTCCGGGGTGCGTTCCATGTGGAAACTGGTGCTCATCAGTTCCTTGATATCGCTCAAGTCGCCGGAGACGTAATAGGGGATGCCGCAGCCGCCGTAGGAGATATATTCCCCCTGTTCCACCAGGGTGACGTTAAAGTCCGGGCGCAGCCTTTTGAGGCGGCAGGCCACCTTGGGGCCCAAGGCCACCGCGCCGATGATGACTACTCGCTGCTGGTCCATAAATCTTCCTTAAGGCCTATGTCTCTTGCAAACTTCTCATTGGCTTATAATTGTCATTCTGAGGGAGCGGAGCGACCGAAGAATCTAGATCCTTCGCTGCGCTCAGGATGACAGAAAAATCAGTTCTGCAAGAGCCTCCCATGATTAACTAATAATGGTAACGTCTTCCCCCCTCACCCCAGCCCAATCCCCCTGAGGGGAAGAGGAAGCCCTACTCCTCCATTTCCTTTTGCCAGGCTTCCAGCTCCGCCAGAGCCCGGGCCGCGTGGGCCGCGCCCCGGAGTTTCTTGGGCGTCCGCTCTGGAAGCGGCGGAAAGAGGCCGAAGTTGACGTTCATGGGCTGAAAATCCTGGGTGGCGGTATTAGTGAGGTGCCCCACCAAGGCGCCCAGGGCCGTGGGCCGGGGGGGCGCGACCAGGGGTTTTTGTCCTGCCTGGCGGGCGGCGTTGATCCCCGCCAGCAGGCCCATGGCCGCGGACTCCACATAACCTTCCACCCCGGAGATCTGCCCGGCCAGGAAGAGCCGGGGATATTCCCGGAAATTGAGGTGGGAGCTCAGCAGTCCCGGGGAGCGGATAAAGGTGTTGCGGTGGATGGAGCCCAGGCGGACGAATTCGGCCCGCTCCAGGCCGGGGATGAGGCGGAAGACCCGTTCCTGCTCCCCGTATTTCAGCTTGGTCTGGAAACCCACCAGATTGTATAAGGTGCCTTCCCGGTTTTCCTGGCGCAATTGGGCCACGGCAAAGGGCTGGCGCCCGGTGTGAGGATCAATCAAGCCCACGGGCTTCAGGGGGCCGTAGACCAAAGTAAGGTAACCCCGGGCCGCCATCACCTCCAGGGGCAGGCAGCCTTCGAAATAGCGGGGCTCTTCAAAGGATTTCAGGGGGACCTGCTCCGCGGCCATCAGGGCCTCATAGAACGCCGCATACTCTTCTTCGTTGAAAGGGCAGTTCAGGTAGTCATCCCCCACGCCGTAGCGGGAGGCCCGGAACACCTTGGACATATCCAGGGAATCCGCGGCCACGATGGGGGCAATGGCGTCGTAAAAATGGAGGTGCTCACTCCCGGTAACTTGGGCCAGGGCCGCGGCCAGGGCCGCGGAGCTCAGGGGCCCGGTGGCGACGATGGTGGTGCGCCGGGTATCCAGCTCCGTCACTTCTTCCCGGATGATCTCCACCAGCGGCTCTTGCTCCAAAGCCCCGGTGAGATGGGCGGCAAAGGCCTCCCGGTCCACGGCCAGGGCCTTGCCCGCGGGCACCCGGGTGGCTTGGGCCGCGGCCATCACCAGGGAGCCCAGACGCCGCATCTCCTCCTTCAGCAGACCCACCGCGTTCTCCAGGGCTTCGGCCCGCAGGGAATTGCTGCAGACCAGCTCCCCCAGCAAAGGGGATTGATGGGCCGGAGAAAACCTCCGGGGCTTCATCTCGTAAAGGCGCACTCTAACCCCCCGGCGGGCCGCCTGCCAGGCCGCCTCCACCCCGGCTAATCCACCCCCAATGATGGTGATGGGAGAAGAAGGGCAAGGATCAGGCTTTAGCATTTTCCCCACTCACTTTAGGGGTCAGGGGCCAGGAAAAATGATGGCATATACAAATAAATGGCGATCAAACGAGCAAAGGTCTGAGCAACTGGTTCTGCCGTTAAAAATTCTGTCATTCTGGGGGAGCGAAGCGGCCGAAGAATCTATAGCATTTGCCAAAAGTTCTTTCCTCTTATCCCCTCTCCCCCCAGCGGGGGGAGAGGGTTAGGGTGAGGGGGGGCGGAAAAAACTTTTGGCAACCA
>JAGVAH010000075.1 GCA_020060385.1 Syntrophobacterales bacterium
CCGTCTGTCACCTTCACTGTGGATATTTAGGGGGTTGAGCCAAAGGCTTTCTTAAAAGAAGGGGCAGGGCCCGTTGGGGGCGGACCTCCGTACTCGCCTGTGGACCCCGGCCCCGCCTCCCACTGCCGATCCTCATTTTTTCCCCGGGGGAGAAGAAGAAATGGCAGGCCATCCGTTTGATCTTCTTTTTAAACCTGGGTCCGTGGCCATCTTCGGGGCCAGCGCCAAAGAAAACAGCATCGGCCGGGCCCTATTGGCGAATCTGCGCCAGGCTGACTTTCCCGGACCCATCTACCCCATCAATCCCAAGTACTCGGAGATCTTGGACGTACCGGCCTATCCCTCGGTACTTGCGGTGCAGCAGCCCATCGACCTGGCAATAATCGCCATTCCCATTAAAGATGTGCCTGCCATCTTTCAGGAATGCGGCCAGGCCGGGGTCAAGGCAGCCATCATCATCTCCTCCGGGGGTAAAGAGGTTGGCCCCGCAGGGGAGAAGATCGAGGCGGCCATCGAGGAGGAGGCGGCCCAACAGGGCATCCGTTACCTGGGACCAAATTCCTGGGGCGCGCTCTGCCCCCTGGCGAATTTTCACGGGACCTTCGCCTCCCGTTTTGCCCGCCTGGGGAGCCTGGCCTTCATCTCCCAAAGCGGCGCCTTGAGCAGTTCCATCATCGGCTGGGCTTCCCAGAAAAATTTCGGCTTCAGCCACTTCCTCAGCCTGGGTTCGGGGACCAATATCGACTTTGCCGATCTCATCGATTATCTGGGCAACGATGATAAGGCCCGGAGCATCATCATCTACATGGAGAGTTTGTCTAACCACCGCAAATTCATGAGCGCGGCCCGCCAGGTTTCCCGGATCAAGCCCATTATCGTCATCAAGGCCGGCCGCAGCCAGGCGGGGGCCCAGGCGGCCGCCTCCCACACGGGCGTGCTGGCGGGGGAGGATGCCGCGTACAATGCCGCGTTCCGCCGGGCCGGCATTATCCGGGTGGATACCATCGGGCAGCTCTTCGACTGTGCGGAAGCCCTGGGAAAGGTCCAGCGTCCGGTGCGGGGTTCCTTGGGGATCATCACCAATGCCGGGGGCGCCGGGGTCATGGCGGTGGACGCCCTGAGCCGCTGGAAGATTCCCCCTCCCACCCTCAGTCCCGAGACCCTCCAGAAATTGAACGAATTCCTGCCGGCCAACTGGAGCCGGGGCAATCCCCTGGATATCCTGGGGGACGCCAGCCCGGAGAGATACGACCGGGCGGTGCGCCTCTGCCTGGAGGCCCCGGAATTCGCAGGCCTGGTGGTCATCTTGTCGCCCCTGGCCCTCACCGACCCCACGGGCGTGGCCCGGGTGGTGGCGGCCGCAGCCGCGGCCCAGGCCAAACCGGTCTTCGCGGTCTGGATGGGAGGGGCCGAGGTGCTGGAGGGGATCAACCTCCTGAATGACGCCAGCATCCCCACCTTCGAGACCCCGGAGGCCGCAGTGGACACCTTTATGGAAATGTACCTCTACTCCCGGAATCTGGAGCTGCTCCAGGAGACTCCGCCCCGTCTGCCTTCCGAACTCAAGGTGAACACCAAACAGGCCCGCTCCTTTATCGACCAATGCCTGGAGCCCAGACCCCGCACCCTCACGGAAATAGAATCCAAGGCCATCCTCTCGGCCTACGGCATTCCCGTCAATCCCACCATGGCCGCCTCCTCCGGGCCTGAGGCGGTGAGGGCGGCTCAGGCCATCGGCTACCCCGTGGTGTTAAAGATCAATTCCCCAGACATCACCCATAAATCCGACGTCCAGGGAGGGGTGCTCTTCTACCTCCGCAACGACCAGGAAGTCCTGGCCGCGTTTGAGCAGATAATGACGGCAACCCGGAACCACTACCCCGACGCCCGCATCCTGGGCGTCACAGTGCAGTCCCAGGAAGGAGAGGCGGATTGCGAAATCCTCCTGGGCAGCAAAAGGGATGCAGACTTCGGCCCCCTCATCCTCTTCGGCCTGGGAGGCACCTTTACGGAGGTGATGGAGGACTATGCCATTGATCTGCCACCTTTAAATCTGCACCTGGCCCGCCGCTTGATGGAGAGAACCAGGGTATATCGACTCCTCCAGGGTTACCGCCAGGTACCTCCGGCCAATCTGGACCTTTTGGGAGAGATCCTGGTGCGGCTGTCCCAATTGGTCACCGACTTCCCGGAAATCTTGGAGCTGGATATCAACCCCCTGCTAGTGGTGCACGGCCGCATGGTGGCCGTGGACGCCCGGATGGTCATCGAACCCAGTCAGGTGCCCGCGCCCCGTCATCTGGCTATCAGCCCCTATCCCAACCAGTATGAGAGCGACTGGCTGATGCGGGATGGCACCCCCGTGCTGCTGCGGCCCATGAAGCCGGAGGATGAACCCCTGGTGGCCGACTTTCTCCATAAATGCTCGGACGACACCATCTATTTCCGCTATTTCCGGTTGATCAAGAACTGGACCCATGAAATGCTGATCCGCTTCACCCAGAATGATTATGACCGGGAACTGGGCCTGATGGCCATCGGCCAGCCGCCTAGTCCGGAGGTGATGATGGGGGTGAGCCGTCTGGTCATTGACCGGCAGCAGCGGACCGCAGAATTTGCGGTGATCGTGGCCGATCCCTGGCAAGGCAAGGGTCTGGGGCCCAAATTGCTGGAGCAGGTCATTGCCATTGCCCGGGATCAGGAGGTGAAGCTCTTGTGGGGGGAGGTCCTGTCTGCCAACCAACCCATGCTGGATCTGGCTAAAAAGATAGGCTTTGCCCTCAAGAGGGCTGCCGCCGGGGTAGTCAAAATAGAAATGGCCTTGTAATTCTTCGCCCCACCCCCTACCCTCCTCCCTTGATTATTGGGGGCGATTAAATCCGCCCACTTGGGCCTCCCCCTGCCCTCAGAAATGATTAGGACTGCCTGGGGCCCTGGCGGATGACCATTAAATGGTGGCCCCCCTCCAATAAATTTCCCTGGGGCGGTGGCTGATCAGGGCATTATTTCCCTTAACTTGAGGATTTGGTTATGAACCCAGGCCAAGGTGCAGCCAACCTCAACACCCAAAGCTATCTATCCTTAAAACTCCTCATATCATGTAAATATTTCCCCAATATGGGCTTTAAGAAAAATTTGGGGTTTGCCGATAAACCTATAGTATAGGTCTGGCAAATTTTTGAGAAATTGAAAAATTTTTTAAAGGATGCTCCGGCCCGGCAGCCGGGGGGATGATGGAGCGAAATCCATGGATTTTAACAGGATCAAAATATTCAATATCCGTTATGAGGGTTACGCGGACGGCTCGATCAAGTTTTTCAGCGATTTGATCAAAGAACTCACCGGTTATTCCAAGGAAGAATTTGGGGATGGGACAGTCACCTGGACGGGCATCATGCATCCGGAGGACATGCCGGCTGCCAAACAAGCCATTAAATCGGCTTTAAAGGGTGATAAGACTTATGAGCGGGAATACCGGATTACCACCAAAAGCGGGGAGATTAAATGGATTCTGGAGTTGAGCCAGATAATCTGTGACGAGGCTGGCAAAATACAATCCATTTCCGGTATTCTGCTGGACACCACCTATCAAAAAACCATGGAACTGGAAGATGCTCGCTGCCGCAAGCTGGAAGGCAAATATCTCAATTTCATGTTGGCCCATGAAGAATTTGGCCTGAGGGTGGACAAGATCAGAGAAATTATTCAATTGATGGACATCACCGCGGTGCCCAATGCCCCGGAATTCGTCAAGGGAGTAATAAACTTACGGGGGAAAGTGATTCCCGTGGTCGATCTTGGACTCAAGCTGGGCTTACCCGATAGCAAAAATGATCATCAGACCTGCATCATCATTACAGAACTGCCCGGGAATAAAGGCCTGGCCGGGATTATCGCCGATGCCGTATCCGATATCTCCTATATCAATGGCACGGATATCGACGATACGGTCCAGGGTAACCTGCACGCGGAATATATTTTCGGCATGGCCAAGACCAGCAGGGGGGTGAGAATCCTCCTGGATATTGACCGCACCCTGAATCCCGACGAATTGACCCTGGGGGATAAGGGTTCAGTGGCAGCCCTCTCGGAATAAGGGCCGGCGGCGTCGATATCCGGCAACCGGGGCCGCTCCTGGTCCTCCTGCCATATTTTTTTCCCCATTTATAGCATTTGCCAAAAGTTCTTTCCTCTTATCCCCTCTCCCCCCAGCGGGGGGAGAGGGTTAGGGTGAGGGGGGGTGGAAAAAACTTTTGGCAACCA
>JAGVAH010000097.1 GCA_020060385.1 Syntrophobacterales bacterium
GGAATCTCCTGTCTGTTTAGTGAGTTACGCCAAACCCATTTTAACAGATTCTCAGGAGTTTTCGGGCCTTTTTTAATCAGTTAACCGGACAGAACTGATTTAATTTATGAAAAATTTCCAGCGTCAGCTATTAAATAATTTCTTAATAATTTTCGACCAGGGGATAGTATTTTTTTGTCTTATCTTGTCAGCTCTACTGGTCGTCGAAGAAACAGAATCCCTTTCTCTTTCCCAATTTTTCTCTTTACGCCTCAAGGTAGAGGACTTCCTTCTTTTTATAGTGATCGCCATTATCTGGTATGGCGTCTCCAATTTCTTCGGAGTTTACTATTCCAGGCGTTTGGCCACCTGGAAAAATGAGTTGACCGATATCGTTATCGCCACCTCGGTGGCGACTCTGCTGCTTTTCATCCTGGATGTCATCTTCGACTTGAGATTTATCACCCCCCTTATACTCCTGCTGTTCTGGCTGCAAACCAATGTTCTGGTCATTATCAGCCGCTTCCTTTTCAGGTTTTTTCTGGAACGTCTCCGGGCCAAGGGCATCAATCTGCATTACGTGGTGATCATCGGCACCAACCCGCGAGCCGTGGAATTTGCCAGGAAGATAGAGAGCAAGCTGGAACTGGGGTACCGCATCATTGGCTTTGTGGATGATAACTGGGCCGGAACCAGGGAATTCCTTAAATATGGCTACCCCTTGGTGGCCAATTTTGCTGACTTTCCCGCTTTCTTAAGAAAAAACGTGGTGGATGAGGTGATGATCGATCTGCCTCTGCACTCCTGCTATCGCCAAGCCACGGCCATCGTGGCCCTGTGCGTCGAGCAAGGCATTATCGTCAGATTTATTTCCGACAGCTTTTATTTGCTGCGCAACATGAAACTGGTGCGGTCAAAATTGGAGCAGTACGAAGACAACGTGGTCATCTCGGTTTACACCGGAGCCATGGGGGGGTGGCCCCTCCTGGCCAAACGGGGTTTTGACCTGGTGGCCTCCTTTTTTCTCTGCGCCCTTTTTTCCCCCCTGTTTATTACGGTGGGCCTGCTGATTAAATCCCTCTCCCCGGGACCGGTCTTTTTTATCCAGGAGCGGCTGGGCCTGAATAAAAGAATCTTCCGGTTATATAAATTCCGCACCATGATTCCGGACGCGGAACAACAAATCGTCAATCTGGAATCTTTCAACGAAGCCGATGGTCCGGTCTTCAAGATCAAAGACGATCCCCGGGTCACCGCCATCGGCAGATTTTTGCGCCGCACCAGTATCGATGAACTCCCCCAGCTGTTCAACGTGCTCCAGGGGGACATGAGCCTGGTGGGTCCCAGGCCCCTGCCCCTGCGGGACTACGCGGGGTTTAGCCAGGACTGGCAACGGCGCCGCTTCAGCGCTCCTCCCGGCATCACCTGCCTGTGGCAGATCAGCGGCAGAAGCACCCTCTCCTTTCAGGATTGGATGCGCCTGGATTTGCAATACATTGACAACTGGTCCTTTGGCCTGGATCTGCAAATCCTGGCCAAGACCCTCCCTGCAGTAATAAGGGAAACCGGGGCTTATTAGCAGTAGTAGGGCGGGAAAGCGGAGCGCATCCCGCCTGTAGGCTATTCTTGATATTCAACAATCGAAAAACAAATATTAGGTATTGATTTTATTCGCTCAATAAAGTATCTGATATTTCCGACTGTCGTAGGATAAATATCATGCATGAGAATTATATTATTTCCATAATGGTTTATTTTTTTCATTCCATAATCTATCCAATAAGCATTCTTCTTATATTTCCAATCCATTGTATCTACATTCCAAAACAATTGAGAATATCCAAGTTCTGCAAGGACTTGACTGATAGCTTTGTTGGTTACCCCAAATGGCGGCCTAAACAAGACACAAGTCTCAGTATATTGGCATATAAGTTCATGAGCACGAAAGATTTCATCACGGATTTGAGGTTTGCTTAGCCTCATAAGATTTATATGACTAAAGGTATGGTTGCCTATAATATGGCCATCCACATGAGCTCGTCTTATTATCGATGATCCTTGTTTGGTTATGAGATTCCTTCCAATTACGAAAAAAATAACTTTAATATCATTCTCGTTAAGAAAATCTAATAACTTAGGGGTTGTTTCGGGATTTGGACCATCATCAAATGTGAGAACAATACTACAAATATCTTTCGTGGATTGAATGGGGTCCATATCAATAATCACCTCTTTTGAAATGATAAAAAGATAGATTGCTAATAACTATTATTAATTATTAATAAATATTATACAAATATACTTAAGAGATCATTTTGGAGTCAGTTAGATGCTTGAGAATCTTTGGAACTTGAAGATCCAAATCCTACCTGTAGTACTTTCATTAGTAATCTGTGAATTACCTGGGATAACTCGATGGTTTAAAAAACTACCATACATTCCTATTTATTTCTCGGTTTTTCCCTTTAGTATACTTAATCACGATCTTTCTATATATTTAGGAGAGGATTACTTTTATGGCAATGGCCGAAACCTTTTAGAAGAAGAAGCAGAAAATCTGCGCAAACATATAATTAATATTTCCATCATTTCGACGACTCTTTCTGTAATTATTACTCCTCTTATTGGCGGATTCTTTTCTGCATTTTTTCTGCCATTAGATTCATTTCCGGGATTTTGTGTTATATTTATTGCATACAAATTAATTGGTATGACTGAGGCAGCGCTTGATTTTGGCAAGCATGCTGTAGCAAACAAAAAGACCATGACCTGGTTTCTTCTTGTATATTTAGTTTATTTTGGCCTTTTCCTCCATGTTTTTGGGACAACATATGATTGGGTAGAACCGTTCATCTTTAAAAAAGATTGGATTGGCCTCTTTAAAACTACCCATGCTTTGTTGTTTGGGAAGTATATTTTTTCTGCATTAATAATAGCTATTTTAACTAGATTAGCCTATGCAGCAATCACAGACCGAAAGCTCCGCAACCAGATTAAGGATTGACGTTGAGCGATATCTTGAGTCTTTAACATATGATATCTGCGCGCTCTTAAGGAGTGGTCGCAATGATGCTGACGTTATCGCTATTATTTTAACAGAAGCTTTTTTTCGGTCGAAACAGATTCGTCTTATCGAATATGTAATTTATCGAATCTTGCGATATTTAGGATGCGATTATGCCAATATGATTTCATTGGGGATGGGTCAAGTGCAGGCTCGATATTGGCGATCCCCAATTACTTTATTTGGCATTTTATCACCGATGATTGCTTATGATGTGACAAAAAAACATTGGGAACAAAATGGATGGCTCGGGCTTCCATTGCCTATAAAAATTTCACGGCACGTTGGAGAATTGCGATTTTATTATTTAAACATATCCATTAGATGCCGGAATGAGGTACAAAAATGGATATGCCACCTGACTATGTAGCTTGAAGACGCTAAAGGCGGGATGCGCTGCGCTTTCCCGCCCTACGGGATAATGTTGGAAATATGCCTGAAACCTTACTGGAAACTCAAGACCTAAGCCGCCACTTCCGCCTGGCCGGGCCCTGGGGCCGGGGGCCGTGGCTCAAGGCGGTGGAGGGAGTGAACCTCTCCGTCCAGGCCGGGGAGACCCTGGGCCTGGTGGGGGAGTCCGGCTGCGGCAAGTCCACCCTGGGCCGTCTCATCCTGGCCCTGCTGCCCCCCACCGGGGGCCGGGTCTTCTTCGACGGCGAAGAATTGACCAAACTTCCCAAGCCCCGCTTGAAACAACTGCGCCGGGAGATGCAGATCGTCTTCCAGGACCCTTACTCTTCCCTGAACCCCCGGCTGACGGTGCGCCAGATCCTGGAGGAGCCCTATGCCATTCACGGCCTGGGCGGCCGGGGGGAGCGCCGGGCCTGGGTGGCGGAGCTGCTCCAGGAGGTTGGCCTAGCCGAGGAACACCTGGAACGCTATCCCCATGAATTCAGCGGCGGCCAGCGCCAGCGCTTGGGAATAGCCCGGGCCCTGGCCCTGAAGCCGAAGCTCATCGTGGCCGATGAACCGGTCTCGGCCCTGGACGTCTCCATCCAGGCGCAGATCCTCAATCTCCTGGCGGACCTGCAGCAGCGCCACGGCCTCACCTATCTCTTCATCTCCCACGATTTGAGCGTGATCTCCCAGATCAGCGACCGGGTGGCGGTCATGTACCTGGGCCGGCTGGTGGAGACGGCTCCCCGCGCGGTCTTCGACACGGCCAGGCTCCACCCTTACACCGAGGCGCTTTTGGCCGCGGTGCCCCTCCCGGACCCGGGGCGGCCCTTTCAGCCCCCGGAGCTCAAGGGGGACCCCCCCAGCCCCATTAATATCCCTGCCGGCTGCCCCTTCCATCCCCGCTGCCCGGAAGCCCGGCTGCCTCTCTGCCGGGAAGTGATCCCGGATTACCGGGAAACCGCGGCGGCACACTGGGTTTCCTGCCATCTGCGTTAGTCTGCGTTTCCTAACTTGTTCGAGATATTTTCGGGGAATAGTTTATCCACCTGAAATTACTACAATTTCTCATCAAAAGACATTGTACTGTAGGGGCGATTCTTGTATTCGCCCCGTGTGGGCGGGCGAACACAAGGTTCGCACCTACAGAAAAATTGCTGTTAGATGGCGACTTGGTATAAGCCCCCTTTTATTTAAAAAGATGATTTCAGTAGTGCTTTCGGCATGTTATCCAAAATTACCCCTCCCCCCTTTAAAAAAGGGGGAGAATGCTTACCATTTCTCAAGCCTCATCCCCTTGATGAGAATAATCTGCATTAATGCAGGATAACGTTGGACGCGGAAACCGCGCATGACACCATTCATAACCCTCCTGTTGGCCGGGTTTCTGGCCCGGTTCAGCTACCAGATGGCCCGGAGCCCGGTGCTCCCCCGCTTTGCCCAGGACCTGGGGGCCGCGCCGGAATTCATCGGCCTCATCGTGGCCGCGTCCACCATTTCCGGGGTCCTCATCAAGCTGCCCGCGGGGGCCCTCTCCGATATTCTGGGGCGTAAGCGCATGCTGCTCCTGGGGGGCCTCTTTTTCGCCATCCCCCCCTTTTTCTACCCCCTGATTCACTCCCCCGGCCCCCTCCTGGCCCTGCGCTTCCTCCACGGCTTAGCCACCGCCATCTTCTCCCCGGTGGCCGCGGCCGCGGTCGCCGACCTGGCCTCCCGGCGGCGGGGGGAGCAACTGGGCTGGTTCGCGGCCGCCAGCGACCTGGGGGCCACCTTGGGACCCCTGATGGGGGGATTAATCTTGTATTACACTGCCAGCTACGGCCAGACGTATCTGGTGGTGGGGTGCCCGGGACTGCTGCCCCTGGGGCTCCTGCTGCGCCTGCCGGAGCCTCCCCGGGAGCCTGCCGGGAAATCGTCTTTGGGGGAGCGGCTCCGGGGTTTTGGGGAGGGGATAAGGGAAGTGCTGGCCAGCCGGGGGGTACTCATCGCCTCCAGCTTGGAAGCCGTGCTCTACGTGGGCTACGGCGCGTTTTTGGGCTTTTTCCCCACCTATGGCCGGAGCATCGGTTTAAACGACGCCCAAATCGCGGTGGTGATGGGCGGGCAACTCGCCACCACCATGCTGGCCAAGCCCATCTCCGGACGACTCTCCGACACCTGGGGCCGCAAACCCATGATCGTGGCCGGATTATGTCTCTGCGCCGGGACCCTTCCCCTGATCCCCGCTCTCACCTCGATCTGGGCACTCTTGATCATCTCCGCTGGCTTCGGCCTGGGGGTGGCCATTGTCACCCCGTCCACCACCGCGCTGGTGGCGGACCTGGTGCGGGGCCGGCGCATGGGCTCGGCCATGGGGGTCTTCGGCACCATCTGGGACAGCGGCGAGGCCGCGGGGCCCATTCTGGCCGGATTTCTCATTGCTTCCCTGTCTTACTCCTATGCCTTCAGTTTGATCGGGGCCTTGATGTCAGGGATGGCCCTGTTTTTTGCCCTGGCGGTCCAAGACCCGGGGACCTCCCGGACCTGATCCCGATTTTTCCAGCAATTCGTCACAAGCCATCCTAGACATTTTATGTTCTAGGCAAAATATCTCCTTTAGATTTTTTTTTAAACTTCCGAAAAAAAGTTTAAAGATAGCGATTGGGAGAGATGGGAAAAAAGGCCGGGAGGTAAACAACGATGAGTCTCAGGGCTAAGTTTTTTACTTTTATGGGGTTGACTCTCATAGGGTTAACCGTCTTTGCCGCAATTGCCTGGAATACCCTGAACACCACCAAAGTCAACGGCCCCCTTTACCAGAAAATCGTGCAGGGAAAGGACCTGATTGCGGATATCCTGCCACCGCCTGAGTACATCATCGAAAGCTATTTCGTGCTCTTCCAGATGCTGGAGGAGACCGATGCCGGCAAACTGAAGGACCTGGCCCTCAAATCCAAAGCCTTGCGGGAAGAGTACGATAAGCGGCATGAATTCTGGCAGAAATCGCTGCCGGCAGGCACATTGAAGGAAACAATGGTAGTTAAATCGTACATCCCCGCCAAGAAATTCTATGAAATAAGAGATACGGAAGTGATTCCCGCCCTCCTTAAGGGCGAGAAGGGGAAAGTCCAAAAAATCATGCGGGAGGTTCTGGCGCCCCTCTATCAGCAACACCGCATGGCCATCGATCAGGTGGTGGAGATGGCGGACAAGGGTCTTACGCACGATGAAAAGAATGCCGCTGAGATCATCAGGACCAGATTCATAATCTTGACAGGGTTGGGAGCATTGATCATCGTCGGCACCTTGCTCCTGGGAGGCCTGTATATCACCTTCGGCATTTTGAGGCCCATAAACCGGGCCACCTCGGCCATCGATCAGAGCACTGATCAAGTGGCCACCGCTTCAGCCCAGGTCTCTTCAACTTCCCAACAGCAAGCGGAAGGAGCCAGCGAACAGGCGGCGTCCATCGAGGAAGCCTCCTCATCTTTGGAGGAGATGGCCGCGAAGACCAAAGAGAATCTGGAGAAAGCCGTGCACGCCAATACCCTCATGGAGGGGACCTCCAAGGTGGTCAAGATCTCTTCGGAGTCGATGCATAAACTCGCCTCTTCCATGGCGGAGATCTCCAAGGCCTCCGAGGAAACCTCAAAGATCATCAAGACCATTGATGAAATTGCCTTCCAGACAAATCTCTTGGCCCTTAATGCCGCGGTGGAAGCGGCCAGGGCGGGTGAGGCCGGAGCAGGCTTTGCAGTGGTGGCCGATGAAGTGAGAAACCTGGCCATGAGAGCCGCGGAGGCGGCCAAAAATACTGCGGTCTTGATAGAAGGGACCGTAAACAAGGTAAAGGAAGGGTCGGAAGTAGTCCAGAAGACCTGCTCAGAATTCTCCCAGGTGGCAGCGGAAGTCTCCAAGGTGGAAGATCTGGTGGCGGAAATCACGGCTGGCTCCCAGGAGCAGGCTCAAGGGATTGAGCAGATAAACCGGGCTATCCTCGAAATGAATAAAGTTGTGCAGCAATCTGCCGCCAGTTCGGAAGAAGCCGCTTCAGCTTCGGAGGAGATGTTCGCCCAAGCCGAGCAGATGAAAAGTTATGTAAAGGGATTGGTGGCTCTGATCGGTGGAAACAACCATGGGGGCAGCGCCGGGAGTCGGAAACCGGCAACTGAGGGCGGACCAAGTACCACTACCATGCAGGGCACCAAGAGCCTGGAGCCTTACGGGCATAACCAGGGCCGCTCCCGGAAATTGTTTGGCTTTAACGCAGCCAGGAATGAAGGGAGGGTCCAGGATCATAACCATGGGAAAGGGGGTGAATTTGAGGATTTCTAGGGGCAGTGTTTTTTTATCAGGAACCCTTAGAAAAGAAGCCAGGGGCAGGTACCCCTGGCTTCTTTGTCTTGTAGGCACTGGCGGCCTGCCCATGAGGATGCTGGCTTCAGGGGTTATCAGGGATTGGGCACGCCGGCGGGTTTGCAGAGCAGGTCGGGAGAAGTGGACAGGCGGCCGCACTGCTCGCAGACATACTTGATGTCCTCCAGTTTGCCTTTGCAGTAATGTTTGGTATGCGCCCCCTTTTCTCCACAGTAAGCGCAGGTCATGGGTTCACCCCCGGGATTGCAGAGGTGGCCGGGCTCCTCCGCCAGGGCCCCGCAGGTGGCACAGGTATAAACTTTCTTGGCCATAACTCCTCCTTGTCAGGCATCTGGTTTCCTATGGATAAAATAAGGTGCAAATGCACCTTGTCAATCCTGGGGAGGAATTTTTATCCCCAACCGTGACCTCAGCGAAAATCCTCTAACTGGTAATACTGAGGGAGCGGGGCGACCGAAGAATCCAGAAGCTATTGCAAAACCGCCTTATCTGCCAATTTGTCATTCTGAGCCAACCGAAGAATCTAGTAATTTCAATGACTAGACCCTTCGCCTGCGGCTCAGGGTGACAGGGAAAATAGGTTTTGCAATAGCTTCTATTAGTCACCAATTAATAAGAGATTCTTGTATGTTATAGTTTTTGCCAAAAGTTCTTTCCTCCTATCCCCTCTCCCCCAGCGGGGGGGAGAAGGTTAGGGTGAGGGGGGGCGGTGGGAGCGACCCTGGCGTTTCCCACCAGCAGGAAGGGGGATCAGGGGGCCAGGGAGAGGCTGCCCGCCCGGGCGTCCACCCGGGCCCACACCCCCAGGGGCAGGGTATGGTTGTCCGGCTGGTGGCCCACGGGCAGACCCGCCAGGACCGGCACGCTAAGGGGCGCCAGGGCCGCGGCCAGAACTTCCCAGAGGTTGTCCCGGTCACTGCCGCTGCCGGTGAACGCGCCCAGAACCACCCCGTGAACCCCCTCCAGGGCCCCGGCCAGGAGCAGGTGGTGGAGCAAACGGTCCAGGCGGTACAGGGCTTCGTTGTGGTCCTCCAGGAAAAGGATATGCCCTTGGAAGCGGGGAGAAAAGGGGGTGCCCAGGAGATGGCAGAGGGTGGTGAGATTGCCTCCGGCCAGGATCCCTGCCCCGGTTCCCGGCAAAAGCGGGGTCAAATCCGGGAAGGTGACGGTTTGGGGCCCCGGGGCGGTGAGCCAATACAAAAAACTCTCCCGAGCCTCCGGGGTCAATACCGGCAAATGGGCCACGGTGGGGCCGTGAAAGGTCACCAGGCCCAGGTCCCGGTGCAGATGCCAGAGGAGATTGGTGAGATCGCTGAAGCCCACCAGGCGCTTGGGCTGCGCCCCCAGGGCGGGCAAGTCCAGGAAGGGGAGGACCTTGAGGGAGCCGTAGCCCCCCCGGGCCCCGATGATGGCCTTCACCTCCGGCTCCCGCCAGACCTCCAGGAACCTCCGGGCCAACTCCCGGTCCGTCTCCCGGCCCCAGGCCCGGGTCTGGAAGACCTCCGGCCCGCAGACCACTTTAAAGCCCCATTCCTTAAGGATGGCCACCCCCGCGTCCCAGTCCCGCCGGGACACCGGGCTGGCGGGCGCGGCCACGGCCACCGCCTCCCCGGGGGCCACCGGCGGCGGCCAGAGGCAGGACGTTGCCGGGGTTAAGGGCCGGGCCGGGGAAAGGCGCTGCCTCTGGGGCCTGCGGCCAGCCCGGCCTGGGTCCGGGGGATCTTGGGAAGAAGGGGACATATGTCTAAAGATTAACCGCTTCTTAGGCGGATAACAAATAATCTCTTTCACATGTCTAATATTTTGCCTTATAATACAAGGGCACTTGTACTGTTCCCCAAGAGGGCGGTTCTCCGAACGTTGCAGCGGCAGTGGCCTCAAATACCTGGCCGATATCTAGTCGGTGTGGCCTTGCTCGTTATTTTCGGGCTGGCGGTCTTTTTCCGCGTCTACGACCTGGGAGGCCGGGACCTGTGGATCGACGAGGCCTGGGTGGCCCTGGCCGCTCTGCAAGACACGCCGCGAACGGCCCTGGCCGCCAGCCAATCCACCCCGCCCCTGTACCTCCTCACCGTCTGGGCCCTGGCCCAGGTCGGCGGCAATACTGAAGCAGTCTTACGTTCCCTCTCCCTCTTCTTCGGCCTGGGGACCCTGGCCCTGTTCTGGCCTTTGGCCCGGTCCCTGACCTCCCTGCCCGCCTCTCTTTTGGCCCTGGCCCTGGTGGGCTTTTCCCCCATCATGGTCTATTTCTCCAAGGAGTTGAAGCAGTATAGCGGCGACGCCTTTTTCGGGGTGCTCATCTTTTTCCTGATGGAGCGGCTTCAGGCCCGGGAGAGCAAATGGGCCTGGCCGGCCCTGGCCCTGGCCGGCACCCTGGGGTTGGGGTTTTCCCATACCCTGGTCTTCATCCTGCCCGTGGCCCTGGCCGGATTGTGGTTTATCCTTCCCGCCCGGCGGGGAGGGGTGGCCCTGTTGGGGGGCGTCTGGGCCGGGGCCTTTATCGCGGGTTACTTCTTGTTTTTCCGGCGGCAAGTGGACCCGGAACTGGTGGCCTATTGGGCCCAGGATTTCCCGGATTTTTCCAGCCTGGCTGCTTTTCTCTGGTGGCTGGGGACAGCCCTGTACCGCTATTTCCGGTATTTTTTCGGAGTATGGGGGGTGTATTGGGGCCTGCCCCTGTTAACGGCCGGCATCCTGGCTTTAAGGAAGCAGGGCTCCAGCCGGGCCGGGCTCTATCTGGGGGGGCCGCTGCTCCTGGCCCTGGGTGCCGCGGCCTTGCACCGCTACCCCTTTATGGGCCATTACGGGGGCAACCGCCTGATGCTCTTCAGCGCACCGCTGCTCTACCTGGTGGCCGGGGCGGGGCTGATGGCTATTCTCACCTGGCTGTGGCAAAAACGGCAGAGAGTAGCGGCCCTGGCCCTCACCGGCCTGATCCTCCTGGCCCTCAACCCCGCGGACCTGGTCCGGGAAAACCTTTATCCCCAATACAACCGGGAAGAGATCCAGCCCCTGGTGGACCACCTGCAAAGCCGGCTTCGGCCCCGGGACTGGGTCTATGTCTATTATTTCGCCATCCCGCCCTTTAAGTACTATTTTCAAGGCTCCGGAAACCGGGTCTGCTGGGGAAAATCCTGCGGAGAGAAGGATTTGACGGTAACGGCCGCGGGCAGCGGCCCACCCCGGCGGCTGTGGCTCATTGCTTCCCATTTCCCTTCTTTGGAGAAAATGCGGGAATTTGCCGGGGGACTCCTGGGGCCCCAATGGCGGGAGACGGCCTGCCTGTCCCGGGTCAGCGCCGCGCTTTTTTGTTTCGAGTGGCAGGGACCGCAATTGGCTAAAAGCCGGACATCCCTTGGAGCACCTGGCGAATCCGGCCTTCCAGTTCCGTCACCCGGTAAGGCTTATAAATAAAGCCCACGGCCCCCATCTCTCTGATCCGGGTGACGTCCTCGGCAGGAAAGAAGCCCGAAGCCACCAGCACCCGCACCTGGGCATCCAGGGCCCGAAGATCCTGGAGCACCTGCAGGCCGTCCCGGCCCGGCAGGTAATAGTCCAAAATCACCAAGTCCACCCGCCCCAGGCGCTGGAAGACGTCCAGGGCTTCCTGGCCATCTTGGGCCACCTCCACCTGATACCCCAGGTGTTCCAGGAGTTCCTTTCCCAGAGAGCGGATCAGGATATCATCGTCAACCAGCAGGATTAGCGGTGGCATCTTTTTGTGGCTCCGAATGCAGATGGGGTTTTATAGCCGGTTGGCAGCTAACGATCCTGGTCTTTCCCTAACTCTTTGGCCCCCTGGCTGCCCACCCGGATACGCAGATTGCGGATGACTCCCGGACCCAGGGCCTTATCCAACTCCCCCAGGATTCCTGACCTCAAGAATTGCAGTTCCTGGCCCCAGGCCGGAGCGCTCACCTCCACCCAGAGTTCCCGGCGGCGGACCTCCAGGAGCCGGGTGTGGGGCAGGATCTCCGGGGGCACCACCGCCTCCCAGTACTGGCGGATCAAGCTGCGCTGGGCCAGGTCTTCCCAATCCCGGGGCTGCATCAGCCCCAGCAGGACCTCCCGGACGGCCAGGGGCCGGGCTAACGGCTGGCGCTTGGTCATCCTCTCCTCAACCCCGGGCCCGGGCAAAGCCCGGGGCCGCCCGCCGGATCACCTCCTCCGGCACGCAAAAGGCCAGGCGGAAATAGCCCGCCCGGCCGAAACCCCGGCCCGGCACGGCCAGAATGTTTTCTTCTTTCAGCCGGGCCACCAGGGCCAGGTCATCACCCCCGGGAGCCTTGGGGAAGAAGTAAAAGGCCCCCCGGGGCTTGACAAAATCATAGCCCGCCTGCTCCAGAACCTCGCTGAAGAGGTCCCGGCGCCGGGCATAATAACCCATGTCCACCGACACCTCCAAGAGATGGGCCACCACTCGCTGCATCAGGGCCGGGGCGTTGACGAACCCCAGGATACGGTTGGCCAGCACCATGCCCGCGAAGAGCTCGCCCCGTCCCGTGGCCCGGGGACTCACCGCCGCGTAGCCCAGGCGCTCCCCGGGAATGGAGAGGTCCTTGGAAAAGGAGGTGGCCAGGAGGGTGTTGGGGTAGGCGGCAAAGATGCTGGGCAGGTCCAGGCCGTCGTAGACCAGGCGGCGGTAGGGCTCATCCGCCAACAGATAGACGGGCCGCCCGTGGCGGCCGGCGTGGTGGGTGAGGAACCGCCCCAGCTCTTTTAAGGCCGCGGCCTCGTAAACCTGGCCCGTGGGGTTGTTGGGGGAGTTGATGATCACCACCCGGGTGCGGGGGCTCAGGGCCTGCTCCAGGCGGTGCAGGTCCAGCTGGAAGTGGGCGTCGGTCTCCACCACCCGGGTCGTGCCCCCGTGGTTGTCCACATAGAACAAGTATTCCGGGAAGAAGGGGGCCAGGACCACCACTTCGTCCCCGGGGTCCAGGAGGGCCTTGAGAATGATATTGATGGCCCCCCCCGCGCCGCAGGTGAGCACGATATCATCGGTCTTGAAGTCCAGATGGTGGACCTTGCTCAAATGATGGGCGATGGCCTGGCGGGCGGGGACCAGCCCGGCATTGGCCATGTAGATGTGGAGGCCGGGCCGGGTGTCTTGTGCGGCGGCCAGCAATTCTTTTTTGAACTCCGGGGGAGGCTCCAGGTCCGGGTTCCCCAGGGTGAAGTCAAAAACCTGGTCCGGCCCTAGCTTGGCCTTGAGTTCCGCGCCCTCTTCGAACATGCGCCGAATCCAGGAAGAGCCCTCCAGGGCTTGTTTGATGCGGTTGGAGACCGTCATATGGGCAGTTTCCTGTCTCCCGTTTTCTTGGCTTTGGATATGGAAAATTGACTGCTGCTGGCCGCCAGCTTGATTTGGGGCTTCTCTTCCACCTGGTAACCCGCGTCCCGCAAGGCCCAGAGCACCGCTTCCCCGTGCTGCCGGTCCCGGGTCTCCAGGCTCAACTCCACCCTAGTATAGTCCAAAGGCAGCTCCGGGGCCAGCCGATCGTGAAAGAGATGCAAAATATTGGCCCCTTCCTCCCCCAAAAGGGTGGCCAGACGCCCCAGGGCCCCGGGCTTATCCGGCAAGGTCACCCGCAGGCTCCAGAGACGGCGGCTCTCCAGCAAGGCCCGGGGCAGCACCCTTTCCAGTACCGGAATATCGATGTTGCCCCCGCTAACCACCAGGACCACCCGCTTCCCCAGGTCCCGGGACTTGAGGGGGAAGAGAAAACCGGCAGTGGTCACCGCGCCGGCCCCTTCCGCCAACACCTTCTTGCCTTCCAGGAGGAACAACAGGGCTTGGGCGATTTCCATCTCCCGGACCAACACCACTTCCTGGAGATATTGTTGCAGGTAGGGAAAGGTGCGGCTCCCCACCATGGGCACCTGAATGCCGTCGGCCATGGTGGGCCGGGCGGGCTCCGGGGTGGGGCCGCCCCGCTTCAGGGCCACGGCCAGAGAAGGCACCTGGGAAGTCTGGACGCCGATGACGGCCACCTCGGGTTTCCGGGATTTCAGGGCCAGGGCCGTGCCCGCGGCCAGGCCGCCGCCGCCCACGGGAAGGAGCACGGTGTCCACTGCCGGCAGGTCCTCCAGGATCTCCAGGCCCAGGGTGCCCTGCCCGGCCATCACCTCCGGATCGTCATAGGGATGAATGAAGATGTAGCCTTGAGCCGTCAGTTCCCGGGCCTTTTCCAGGGCCTCGGAGAGGTCCCGGCCGTGGAGGATCACCTCCGCGCCGTAGCTGCTGGTGGCCATCTGCTTGGAAATGGAGGCCCCCAGGGGCATGACGATGGTGGCGGGAAGCCCCAGAGCAGTCGCGGCAAAGGCCACGCCCTGGGCGTGATTGCCCGCGGACGCGGCCACCACCCGCTCCCCCTCGCCCCGCTGCTTCAGGAGGATGAGGCGGTTCAGCGCCCCCCTCAGCTTAAAGGAGCCGGTGGTCTGGAGATTTTCCAGCTTCAGGAAGACTTCCCGGCCGCTGGCTTGGCTCAAGGTGCGGGAGTAGACCAGGGGGGTGTGTTGCACCACCCCCCGCACCCGCTCTTGTGCGGCCTCGATGTCCGATAAGGTAATGGTCATAACAAAATCATCGCGGTCTCCACCTAAAAGGAGGAGACCGCGGCAATTATCCCTTTAACGTTGGAACCTGATGGAATCGATGAGCCGCTGCATCTCCGCGCGGTTGGCGTTGAAATCCTTGGGTTCGCTATGGGCCATAAAGCTGTACATATAATTCTGGCCGTCATAGCACTGCCACTGGATGCGTTGGAAGCCCCCCGAGCCCTTCTCTGCGGTCTCGATAGTCTCCCAGCCGATGATCCCTTCCTTGCCCTTGCCGCCCTGGTCCCGGCGCTTCACCGACAGATACTTGCCGATGCTCTTTTCTTCCATGGCCTGCTTGTAAGAGGCGTCCACCGAGGCCTTCCTGGGGAAGCTGGGCACCATCTGGGTCCAATGGATGTTGAAGCCGCAGGTGGTCCCGGGTTTCATGAAGATGATGTTGGTTCTTTCGGCATTGCCGGTGGGGTCCCCCCGCTCCAGGCGCCAGCCCGCGGGGATGGTGTAGGAGAATTTCCGGACTTTGTTCTGGTAGGTCACGGGGGAGGTGGACACCCCGGTTTTGGTGTCGCTCATGGACGCCGAACCTTCGTAGGCCTTGGTCGCCGGTTGCTGTGGTGACGGTTGCTTCTCCGCTTCCTTGGCCCGGCGCAAGGCATCCGCGCCGCTTTGAATGGCCCCCCACTGAGCCCAGCCGGGGGGCAAGGCCCATAAACCAACCAGGGTCAAAATACCTAAGGTCCAGATTACCTTCCGCATGTTGCTCCTCCTTAATTATTGACGTTGATAAGATCAGGGAGTCTCAGGCACTCTGGGCCTTGCGCCAGCCCGCGGCCTTGAGCTCCGCCACATGCCTCAGCCATTCGCCCTTCATGGCTTCAAGATACCGGGCCAGGTCTTGCTCAATGAGGGGGGCCAGCCGCCGGTGCAAGGCGGCGTTCATCTCCTGGTCTCCAGGAGACAGCCCCTGCCAGCTCAGGTAGCCTTCATCAAAGAGAAATTCCGGGGTGGCCGGGCCTTTTAAGCCCTGCTGCCGCAGTAATGCTTGAGCTCCGGGAATATCATACTCCAGTATCCAGCCGCAGTCCCGGAGCATGATGGCTTCATCCCAAAGCGCCCGGTCCTGGCAGAGGGGACAGTAAAGATTAAGGAGGATTTCCGGATAGAGGAGGTTATCCCGAAAAAGGAGAAAGGCCGAATTCCGGCCGCAGCGGCAAAAGCGGCGTTCATTCCTGCACATGGCTTCATCTCCTGAAGGGTGCTACTCCAAAATACTAGGTTTCGGTTATAATAGCAATATTCTTAAACTTTTTACAAAGGAATAAAATCATGGAGCAGATCGCCCAGGTCCTGGACCGCCTGCCGGGCCGCTTCGCCACCGAGTTGGGCATCGACCTTAAGGCCAACCCGGAAGCCAGACAAAAGTGGTTCCTGGCCGCCATCCTTTACGGCGCCCGCATCTCCGGCAAACTGGCGGCCCGCGCCTACCAGGTCTTTGTGGCCCGGGGGGTCTACACCCCGGAGGCCATCCGGGAGCAAGGCTGGGATAATTTGGTGGCCCTGCTGGATGCCGGCGGTTACGGCCGCTATGACTTCAAGACCGCCACCAAACTGTTGCAGGTTATGGCCTCCCTGAAAGAGCAGTACCAGGATTCTTTGGAGCGGCTCCATGGGATGGCCGCGGACGGCCCGGACCTGGAGCTGCGGCTCATCAACCTGGCCCCAGGGATCGGCCCGGCCACGGCCAATATCTTTTTGCGGGAACTCCGGGGCGTCTGGGCCAAGGCCACCCCGGGCTTGAGCCCCCTGGCCCAACTGGCCGGGGAGCACCTGGGGCTCCTGCCCCCCGGGCTCACCCCCGGTGAGGCCCTGGCCGCCCTGGCAGCAGAATGGCAGCAACAACCGGTGGCGCCTTACGACTTCCCGGACCTGGAAGCAGCCCTGGTGCGTCTGGGCCGGGATTATTGCCGCAAGGCCCCGGGGCCCCCCTGCCCTCTGGGGGCCTTCTGCGGCCGCCATTAGCAGGGAAAAAGGCTTTTGGGGGAAGGAGGCCTTTTACCTTCATCCCGGACTCTCATCCCACCCCTCCTGTCAATAAATTGACAAGTAGGCAAAACTTACCGCCGCAGCTGACGTCACCATTCAGAAAAGTCCTTGTAATTACTAATATTTTCTTATGGCACTGATATTGCAGACGATTAAGGGAAATTCCCCATAAGGAGATGTGGAATGGAAATTTCCAGCCTTTATCCCCAGCAGACAATGACGTTGGACTCGGGGGTGGATGACCGGGTTACGGTTGCCAACCAGGGAACGACAGAGGCCCAAAACGCGGAGAGCCAGACTGCTGTCGAAGAAGACCGGGTGGAATTGGTTACCACCCAGAACCTGGCTTCCCCACCCCCGGCAGAGGTGGATGTGGACCAGGCCCAGCAGCTCCTCCAGCAGGTGCAGCAGGATTGGGCCAGCTTCAGCCCCCAAGACCTGCGGGAGCTGTACCAATTTGACCGCCTGCGGGAAATCTGCGCCCAGGTGCAGTCCGTGCTGCTCTAAAGTTCGCCGGGATTATTGCCGATTAAGAGGCCATCATGAAGATAGAAGACCTGCTCACCCAAATCATAGCCCCGAAGACCCAGGAGGCCCAACCCGCCACCGGAGAGGCAAACTTTGCCCAACAGTTGCAGGAGGTCCTGGCCGCCCAAGAAATCACGGACCCCCAGGCCTCTGCAGCCCTGGGGAATTTGGCTGCCATTACCCAGATAACCGAAGTCAGCAACTCTCCGGGCGAAGTGCTGGATGCGGTCCTCTCCCACCTGGACAGCTACCAGGAGGCCCTGGCCAACTCGGATCAACCTCTGAAAAAGATTGCCGCCCTGGTGCAGACCCTGGAGCAGGACAGCCAAAGGCTCCAGGCCCTGGCCCAGGCCCTGCCCGCTTCCTCTCCCTTGAAACAGGTGATGGAGGAGGCCGCGGCCCTGGCTTATACGGAGAGCTTCAAGTTTAACCGGGGCGACTACGTCTAATACCAGTCTGCCAAAAACCGGATATTGGCATCGTCGGGGCGAACCTTGGGTTCGCCCCGATTTATTTTGATATCTTCCAATTGCTGGTGAACTGGTCAGGGTGGGAAAGTCTGTTCCCCGGAGAGGATAAGACTGCCGTCCTGGAGGCGGCGGATCTCCACGGCCACACCATCGGGGGAGAGACGCAGCAGCGCGAAGGTGGGGGGATGGCCCCGGTCTTGCCGCTCCCGCAGATGGCCGGGATTGATCCACAAGATTCCTCCCCGGTTCTCCATCCGGGGGTGGTGCGTGTGGCCATAGAGCACCAGCTGCACCCCGGGCTCCGGGTCCTGGGGGTCGGGGTCCCCCGCCAGGTCCAGGGGATGGCGCCAGGGAGTGTGGGTCAGCAGCATCTTCACTCCCCCCAGTTCCACCACCCGCCGATTGGGGATCTCCTGGCGAGCGTATTCGGGGCAGTAGGCCCCAGGCACGGCCAAAACCTCCAAGCCCTCCCCGGCCAACACGGCCAGATCCCGGTAATCGTCTCCCAGGTGTAGGACCGTGGAGACTTTTAAGCCTTGCAGGCGCTTGGCCAGGCGGCGCAATCCCTTCCGGTTGCCGTGGCTGTCGCTCACCACCCCCACTAACATCCCCCGGACTCCTCCTGATTCTCAGTCCATTTATTTTCCCCCATCACCATCTCCTTGGCAATACCCGGTTTTTGCCCTATATTTTAAAAAATATCTTCCTGACCTCAGACTTCCTCCAGAAAGGAACGCTATGGGTGATTGCGTCTTCTGCAAAATTGTGGCCGGGAAACTTCCCTCCGTACAGGTGCTGGAAACTCCCCGGGTCCTGGCCTTCCTGGACCTGGCGCCGGTGAACTACGGCCACACTTTGGTCATCCCCAAGGAGCACCATGAAAACCTCCTGGACCTGCCGGACGACCTGTGGACGGAGATGGGGCGGGTTTCCCGGCAGGTGGCCCAGGCCCTGAGAAAGGCGCTCTACGCCCGGGCTTTCAACGTGGGCATGAACAACTTCGAGGCCGCGGGCCAGGTGGTGTTCCACGCCCACCTCCACGTCATTCCCCGCTATGCGAACGACGGCCTCTATCTCTTCCCCCAGGGGACTTACCAACCCGGGGACATGGAAAAGGTGGGGCAGCAGCTCCGGCAGGCTTTGGGGATAAGGTGAAGCAGGGGCGAATCTTGTATTCGCCTAACAGCCTCAGGGCGAACACAAGGTTCGCCCCTACATATCAATCGCTACCAGGCTTACTCTTCGGATTTCAGGCACTCCTGGAGCAGCCCGGTCGCCTCGGCAAGGGGCAGGGACTGGCCATCCAGGGAAGACACGGGCATTACCCCCATTAAAGAATTGGTCAGCCAGAGGCCGTCGGCCTGGCTGAGTTGCGCGGGGGTGGTGGGAATCGCTTGCAGAGAAAATCCTCGCCGGGCCAACCCCCGGCCCAGGACCGCGCTGGTCACCCCCGGCAAGGCGCTGGGGGCCGCAGGTGTACAAAATTTGCCAGCCCGGGCATAAATCAGGCTGGTGGCCGCGCCCTCCGACACCAGGCCGTCCGCCTCTAAAATCAGGGCCTCCTGGGCCCCCTGCTCCAGGGCATACTGCCGGGCCGCCAGGTAAAACAGATAATTGAGACTCTTATGGCGCCCCAAAAAGGTGGAGCGGCGCTCCGGGAAAGTGGCCACCGTCCAGCCCCGGGCGTACTCCTCCGGCCCGGGGGGCGTATAAGGGTGGGCCCAGATCACCAGGGTGGGCCAAGTCTCCTGGGGCAACCCCAGGCCCGGGGCCTCCCCCCGGGTGAGCAAAATCTTCACCCGGGCCAGGCCCTCCTCCAGGCCGTTGGCCGCCAGCACCCGGTGGAGGCGCTTTTCCCAGGAGAATTTTTTGGGGAAAGGTATGCCAAAGGCCTGGGCCGAGGCCCGGAGCCGGGCCAGGTGCTCCGGTAGAAACAAGAGACGCCCCCCTTCGGCCCGCAGGGTTTCGAAGAACCCGTCCCCATAGAGAAAGCCCCGGTCATTGACGGAAACCGTGGCCTGGTCCAAGGGAATTAGCTCTTCATTCAGCCAGACAAACCTGATTTTCTCCATATCCCCTACTACACCTAATCCCTAACCCCTGATCCCTGCCCCCTGGCCCCTGACCACTGACCACTGCTTTTCTTCCCTCTCAATAACCCCGAACAAAGTACGGCCCTTGTGGATGGTTTCCTCGTATTCCGCATCCTCGTCCGAATCATAAACTATGCCGCCGCCCACGGAAAAATGGGCCAGGCCCTGGGAGATGATGGCAGTGCGGATGGCCACGTTCAGGTCCAGGTTTTGATGCAGACCCAGATAGCCGATGGCCCCGGTGTAGACGTGGCGCACGTGGGGCTCCAGTTCATCGATGATCTCCATGGAGCGGATCTTGGGGCAGCCGGTAATGGAGCCCCCGGGGAAGGCGGCCTTGAGGATGTCCACGTGGCTGCAACCGGGGCGCACCTGCCCGGTGACAATGGAGACCAGGTGATAGACGTTCTGGTAGGCCTCCAGGCGCTTGTGCTCCTTGACCTGGACCGTGCGGGCCCGGCAGACCTTGCCCAGATCGTTGCGCAACAGGTCCACGATCATGGACAGCTCCGCGTCGTCTTTGCGACTCTCCGCCAATTCCCGGCGCAGAACTGCGTCCTCCTCCGGGGTTTGGCCCCGGGGGCGGGTCCCCTTGATGGGCCGGGTCTCCAGGTAGTCCCCCTGGCGAAAGAGGAAACGTTCCATGGAGGTGGAGAGGATGACAAAATCACCACAGTTAAGATAGGCATAAAAGGGCGCGGGATTCAAGGCAAAGAGGCGGAGAAAGAGGCGGTAGGCCTCCCCCTGGAAAGGAAAGGAAAAGCGCTGGGAGAGGTTTACCTGGTAGACGTCCCCCTGGCGGATGTATTCCCGGACCCGGCTCACGGCCTGAAGATAGGCGGGCCGGGTGAAGTTGCTCTGCAAGGCCCCCACCTGGTAAGGTCCGGGGCCCTCACCGGGGGGCGTCAACCCGGCTCCGGCCAGCCGCCGCCCTCGGGGGTCTTCATAAACGATCCGGACCTGCCAGAATTGCCCGGCCCGGCGGTCATGGACCAGCAAACGCCGGGGAAAGGCCCAGACCATTTCCGGCAGACCCAGATCGTCCACCGCGGTGGCGGGCAGGCGCTCCAGATGGTTTTTCAGGTCGTAGGCGAGAAACCCCATCCCTCCCCCGGCGCAGGGGGGCAGGGGCGGAGGCCCGGGCAAGGCCAAGGCGGCCAGGGCCTCCTCCAAGACCGTGAAAGGATCAGCTTGATAAGTCTCCCCCCCATTACCCTGGCTCACTGCCACTTCCCGGCCCTTGGCCCGCAGCACCAGAAAGGGGTCCCAACCCATCAGGGAATAGCCGGCGCAATCCAGGTCCCCGCCGCTCAAGAGCAGCATGGCGTAAGGCTGCCGCCGCAGGGGGGCGAAGAGGGCCGCCAGGTCCTGCACCCCGGGGGGAGGCGCATACGGCGCAATCTGCAAATCCACGATGCGGCCGAACACGTTGCTCAAATCCTGCTAGGAGATGGGGGGAGGGGGCTTAAGGTAGAAAGCAAGGGCTTATAGGGCGTGCGTCCCCGCCCGCCGTCCGTCACAGCTTTCTCCAACCTCTGCAAACGCAAAAAATTCGCGGCCAGGGCCTGGCCGTGGGCGGTGAGGAAGGATTCCGGGTGGAACTGGACGCCGTGGAGGGGGTAGCGGCGGTGGCTGAGGCCCATGACCACCCCGTCTGCGGTCCAGGCGGTGATTTCCAGTTCCGGGGATTCCGGGGCCGCCATCAGGGAATGGTAGCGGGCCGCGCCAAAGGGGGAAGGCAGGCCGGCGAAGAGGCCCCGGCCCTGATGAAAGACCTGGTGGCATTTGCCGTGCACCGGCACCGGGGCCTTAACGGTGGCGCCGCCGAAGACCTCGTTGATGGCCTGATGCCCCAGGCAGACCCCCAGGATAGGGATTTCCTTATAAAAACGGGAGATGACCGCCTTGCTGATCCCCGCCTGGGCCGGGGCCTTGGGGCCCGGGGAGATGCAGAGCCAATCGGGCTGGAGCCCGGCAATCTGGGCCAGGTTCACCGCGTCGTGGCGGAAGACCAGGACCTCCAGGTCAAACTCATAAAACAGCTGCACCAGGTTGTAGGTGAAGGAGTCGTAGTTGTCGATCATTACCAGACGCATGAGGGCGTCTCCGTTGTCAGTAAAATAAAATGATTTTCAAGAGTTAACCATGACGGCAGCGTCTTCCGCAGGCTCACAAAAAACCAATAAAAAAAGCCACCCAGCGAGTCTGGGTGGCTTGCGCCTATTACATAACTCTTAAGTTTTTATATACGCAGCATTCCTCAGGCTGTCAACTCTTTTCTGCCAACCGCAGCCCAGGGAGGGGCGGACCCAGGTGTCCGCCCCTGTAGGCCGGGGGTGTTATCAGCGGGTCAGCCAGCGGCCGTCCCGCAAAGTGAGAAACGCGTAAGGCCGGATCCATTTCACAAAAAATAGGGCGAAGAAGGCATAGAGAACGCCGTAAACGAAGTCCATGTCCCTCTCCGTGCTAAGGTAATATACGGTGAGGATGAAGGAGACCAGGGTCAGGGCCGTGACAAACTTCACCAACACCACGGGGGAGATGATGATGGAGACCAGGAGGAGGGGGATAAAGATACAGGAGAGGGGGAACTCGAACTCCCGGATAAAAAAGTCGATGATGGGCAGCAGCCGGTGGCGCCGCCGGTAGCGGCTGAACATAAACTGCAGTTGGACGTAAGACTCCCGGAAATTGGAGCGGTCCCAGCGCAGGAACATGCGGCACATGCCTTTGTAGGTCTCGGGAACCATAGTGTAAACCACGGCGCTGCGCTGGTAGACGGTGTCGTAACCCTGGCGCAGGATGAGGTTGGTAAAGGCCCGGTCTTCACCGATAGTGGAGGGGAGGCCCAGAAAGGTCTGGTGCAGCCACTCCTCCAAAATGGGGGCGATGGCCTGCCGCCGGTAGGCGGATAAGGCCCCGGGTGTGCAAAAAACGAAGCGGTATTTGGATTGGGAGGCCCGCAGGAAGTCAAAGGCCAGGACGAAGCGCACCCAGAGCATGCGGGTGATCAGGTTGACGGAACGGTTATAGACCTTGACGTTGCCGGCCACCCCGCCGATCCTAGGGTCCTGGAGCATGGGGGCCACGATCTGTTTCACGGTGTCGGCTTCGATGACGCTGTCCGAATCCACGGTGACAAAATATTCCCCGGTCCCCTGGGTAAAGCCGGCATACAGGGCTTCCCGTTTCCCCTTATTATGGGGGAAGCGGATCAAGCGGATCAATTCCGGGCAGCGGGCCTGGGCCCGCTGCATATACTCCCAGGTGTCGTCCTTGGAGCCGTCATCGATGCAGATAATCTCCAACCGGTCCGCGGGGTAATCGGACGCGGCCACGGAATAAACGGCCTTCTCCACCATGGCCCCTTCATTGTAGGCGGGGATGATGACCGTGACCTTGGGCAAGGGCCCCGGGGGCAGGGCAAAGGGACGGTAGCGCCACCAGAGGAAGGTACGCACCCCCTGAAAGATTAAAAAGGCCAGGCTGTAAGCCGCGCCCACGGCCATCAGGGGCTTATGGTAAGTCCGCAAGGAAAAGAGCGCCAGATAGCCGTCCAGGGATCCCATCTGCAGGGCCACCCAGAAGGAAACCGCCAGCCCTAAAGGGACAATAATTTTAACCAATAAATCCAGACTCTTAAACCGTTCGGTGGCAGGCAGGGGGGTGCCATAGCCCACTGCGCTTTTGACGAAACTGGCTGATGCCTCCATGGAAGTAAGCCCAAACTTGAAGATGAGGATTTGACTGCTTCTGGAGAATTATTAAACAACCCGTTAGCTTCGCCTATTGGCAGATCACTAATTCTGGGATGGCTGGAGGAGGTTTGTTTAGGCGCTGATGGAGGGAAAGGGGGGCTCCAAAGGAGGGTGGAGGAAAGTCAGGTTTCCAGAGAAGTGAGCCCTTCCCGGACGGCATATTTGACGAGTTCCGCGAAGCTGTTAAAACCCAGCTTCTCCATGATCTGACGGCGGTAGGCTTCCACGGTCTTTAAACCCAGGTGCAGGGCCCCGGCGATCTCCCGGGGGCTCTTGCCTTCGGCGAAGAGCTGCAACACCTCCCGCTCCCGGGGGGTCAGCACCCCAAAGGCCGAGTCATCGGCCGCGGGGGCTTTATAGTCCTCCACCACCACCCCGGCCACTTCCGGGCTCAGGTAGACCCGGTTGGCCTTGACCAGATGGATGGCCTTGATGAGTTCCTGGGAGGCGGAGTGCTTCAGCAGGTAGCCCGAGGCCCCGGCCTGGAGCATGCCCTTGACGAAGCGGCGGTCCGCATGCATGGACAAGGCAATGACCTTGATCCGCCGGTTTTCCTCCAGGATCTGGCGGGTGGCGTCAATACCGTTCAAGTCCGGCATGGTGACGTCCATGACCACCACGTCGGGGGCGAGCTGCCGGGCCAGACGCACCGCGGACCGGCCGTCCCCGGCCTCTCCCACCACCTGCAGGCCGCTCTCCCGCTCCAGGAGGGCCACCAGGCCCTCCCGCATGATCTGGTGATCGTCGACCAAAAGAATCTTAGTGGTCATGGGGCACGTTCTCGGTCACAGGGGGCGCCAGGGGCACGGTGAGGATGACGTGGGTGCCGGCCCCGGGCGCGGACTGTACGTCCAGGAGACCGCCCAAGGGGCGCAGCCGTTCCCGGATGCTGAAAAGGCCAAACCCGCACCCCTGGCGGCGGAGCTCCGTCTGGGGCACTTGGAACCCCGCGCCGTCGTCACCCACCTCCACCTTCAGGGTCCCACCCTCACGGCGCATGGAGACCTCAATATGCTGGGCCCGGGCGTGCTTCACCACGTTGACCAGCAGTTCGCCCACCGCCTGATAGAGAATGACCCGAACGTCATCGTCCAGGGGGTGGGGCTGGCCATCGGTAACAAACCGGGTGGCCAGGCCATGGTCCTTGGTGACCTGTTCCGTCAGCCATTCCAGCGCGGCTTCCAGTCCCAACTCATAGAGTATGGGGGAGCTGATCTTGAATGTCAACGAGCGGGTGTCCCGGATGGCCTGCTCCAGGAGGCTGCCGGTTTTTTCCAGTTCCCCGGCGGGCCATTCCGGGCACTGGCCGGGGATGGATTTTTGCAATTCCTCCAGCTTGATATTGGCCAGGGCCAGGGTGTGGCCGATCTGATCATGGAGATAGACTGACAGACGCCGCCGCTCCCGCTCTTCCGCCAGGGACAGGGCGGAGGCCAGGGAACGGAGGTTTTCCTGGTAGGCGGCCACCTGGCTTTCCGCGATTTTGCGCACCCTGATCTCCTGGTTGAGGAGATAGATCACCAGAAACAGGAGGGTGAAGCTGGCAAAGGTGCCGCCGGTAAGCACCCAGAGGATGATCCTGGTCTTTTGCTTCTCTTGGGCCCACTCGGGGTTCAGGTATCTTTTCCCTTTATCCTCGAGCTTCTCCAGGCTCTTGCGGATGCGATCCTGCAGCCTGGCCCCCTCCCGGGCTGCGGACAGTCTTGCCTGCTCTTCCACCCCCGGTTGTCTGGCCAGGTCGATGGATTTCTGGAACAGGACCTGCCGTTTTTTGATCATGGGCTGCAGTTCGGCCAACAGCTGGCTGGGGGCCGTTTCCCCGCTAGTCAGTTGCTGGAGTTCGTCGAAGGCCCGGTCCATTTCCTTGACGGCTGACCGATAGCGGGCCAACTGCTGCTCATCGCCGGTGAGGATAAAGCCCCGGGCCCCGGATTCGGCTTCGGCCAACTGGTTTTCCAAATCGTAGACCACGGCTAAGGTTTCCCGGATATGGGCCACCCGATCCAGGTCCAGCCGTAGTTTCTCCTGATAGGTAACCAGATAAACGGTGGTGAAAACCACCACCGCCAGGGAGATCCAGACCGCCACGATCCTCTTCCCCATGGCCGAGGCCAGGGAATCGGCAATCCCTTTTCTGGGGGCAGGGTTGCTGCTGCTCTCCGGGACCATTGGTATCAGCAATTTCCTTTAAAACTGGGCTTCCTCTCAGCCCGGCTCTTCCCCAATTATCCGCATCACTCACTCCGCTTCTTCCCGGAGGCGGATAAAATAAAGGGTGCCGAAGGCCTGGGGTTCCACCTTGTGTCTCTCGCCGTTATATTTCTGGACGTGCCCCTCGTCGTAATCCGTTTCTGACGAGAGGCTCAGCACCCGCTCCATGTCGCCCTTGCAGGCCATGAGCATGGCCTGGAGGAGGACCGCACCCCCGTTTCTGGCCGTGGGGTCGTGGGCGTACACCGCGCCGCAGGCGCAGTAGCCCCCGTTAAAGTCGTACCATTGGCCGCCTTTGATCTCCCGGGGCGGGAGGATCTCCCGGCGGCAAAAGGGACAGCGGGCCGGTACGGTGCGGTCAGCAAATAATTTGGGCATGCTCCATCCTTTCCTTGGAAAACCGCCATATTTTCCGACTAGTCCGTAAAATTATCACCTTTTTTTTTCGGGATGGCAATTGACTCCTCTACCTATTGACACCTGGGCTCCTCCACCTTAAATTGTTTTCACGAGAAGCGAAAGGAGACGCACCTATGGCGGATAAAACCATAATCTTTTCCGATCAGGAGCAGATGCAAATCGAAGGCATCGTCATCGATAAGGACGGGGACGAAGCCCTGAGATATCTGGCCGACCTGCTGGTCCGGATCAAGCCCCATTTCGGCCATGCCTGCGGACCGAAGGCCGCGGAAGGCCCTCCGGGACACGGTTGATCACAAGGAACGGAACTTGTGCCCCTGGACCCCGGTTTCTTCCCGACTCAATAATAAACTAATCAAAGACAAGGGGAATCAACATGGCGGATAAACAGATCGTCTTTTCGGACCAGGAACAGATGCAGATCGAAGGTATCGTCATCGACAAGGATAAGGAAGAAGCCCTGAAGTATCTGGCCAAACTGCTGGAGTGGATCAAGGGACATGCCGGCCACGCCTGCGGTACCGGCCCCATTAAATAACCTGCGGATTTAGTGGCTTCCCTGCAGGTTTTGGACAGGCTGGCCCTGGTAGCCGACACCCATGCCTATCAGGCCGGCCTGCCCCAACTCCTCCAGTTTTTCCAGCACCGGGGCATACGCCACCTGGCCTGCCTGGGAGATTGCCCCCCGGACCCCTTCCGGCCCTGGCTGGAGATGGCTGCCAGCCACCGGCTTTATTGGGTCTACGATGTTTACGGGCCCGAAATGCCGGAGGCCACCGCCTGCGGCGAGGCCCTGGAGCTGGAGGAACGCATCTTCCTGGCCCACACCCGGGCCTTGTTGTGGACCCACTTCAAAGACCAGGTTCACGCCTATCAACAGGGCCGGGCCACGGCCCGGCCCCCCATGCTCCTCTGCCATGGGCATACCCATGTGCCCAGCGTCGCCCGTTTCAGCCCCCCCTTCAACCGGATCCTGTATATCAATGACGCCCTGCGGCCCCAGGAATTCCAAGCCCGCCAGGCCTGCCTGCCCCTGTCCCCGGACACCATCTACCTCATCGTTCCCGGGGCCTTCACCATGGAAGAGGGGCGTTATCCCACCTTCAGCTTCGCGGTGTTGGATACCGCGGCCTCCCGGATCGCCATGGTCTCCATCAAGGACCTGGCTGCCCTCAACTCCCTGGACCTGTTCCCCTGAACTGTTTTTTAAGGATGAACCGATGGTATCGCCAGAAGATAGGCAGGAAGCGGTCCATATTTAGCATAATCTGCACCCAGTTCTAGAGCGATTGATTTGCCCAGTTAAGTCCCCCTTTGAAAAAGGGGGATTTAGAGGGATTTCAATTCATTACAAAATCCCCCCTGCCCCCCTTTAATAAAGGGGGGTAAAATACATGCCCTTCCAGGAAGAGGTTATTAAACCTACCACAGGTAGAACAATAGACAACTGCTTACTGACCACAGATGACTCGCGACCTCCAGTCCCTGCCTTCAAGACAATTTAAGGTTGAAACCCGAGGCGATTTCATTTAAAAATTGCAAGGTTTGTTTCGGCTTTAGGGGAGAGAGGCAGTGACCAGTCCCAGGCTCAAGGCCATCCGCAATATCGGCATCATTGCCCATATCGACGCGGGCAAGACCACCTTGACGGAGCGCATCCTGTATTATACGGGCCGCACCCACAAGATGGGGGAGGTGCATAACGGCGCGGCGGTCATGGACTGGATGCCCGAGGAGCAGGAACGGGGCATAACCATCACCGCGGCGGTGACCACCTGCCGGTGGAAGGGCGCGGTGATCAATATCATCGACACCCCGGGGCACGTGGACTTCACCATCGAGGTGGAGCGGTCCCTGAGGGTCCTGGACGGGGCCATCGGCGTCTTTGACGCGGTCTCCGGGGTGGAGCCCCAGTCGGAGACGGTGTGGCATCAGGCGGACAAATACCGGGTCCCCAAGCTGGCCTTCATCAATAAGATGGACCGTCTGGGGGCCAATTTTTACCAGGCCGTGGCCTCCATGCGGGAGAAACTGGGGGCCCACCCCCTGGTCCTCACCATCCCCCTGGGCGCAGAAGACCGGTTCCGGGGGGTCATCGACCTGTTGAAGATGCAGGCCCTCCTCTGGCGGGAGGAGACCCTGGGCGCGGTCTTTGAAGAGATGGAGATCCCTGAGGAATACCGGGAGGAAGCCCAGAAGGCCCGGGACACCCTCTGGGAGGCCCTGGCGGAGGTGGACGACCAGGCCATGGAGGCCTACCTGGGAGAGGAGCCCCTGTCCCCGGAAGAAATAAAGGCCGCCATCCACCGGAGCACCGTGGCCCTGAGGGGGGTGCCCACCTACTGCGGCGCGGCCCTGAAAAATAAAGGCATCCAGCCTTTGCTGGACGGCATCAAGGATTTTCTCCCCGATCCCACGGAGGTGCCCCCCATCACCGGGCATCATCCCCAAAGCGGGGCAGTGGAGGCCCGGCCCCCCCTGGACCGCGGCCCCCTGGCGGCCCTGGCCTTCAAGATCATGGTGGACCAGGCCCAGCGCCTCACTTATGTGCGCCTCTATTCCGGCGCCTTGAAGCCCGGCCAGGAGGTCTATAATCCGGTGAAAGGGACCACGGAAAAGGTGGCCCGGCTGCTGCGCCTCCATGCCAACAAGAAGGAACCGCTGTCTGAGGCCACGGCCGGCAGCATTGTCGCCCTCCTGGGCCTGAAGGCCGCCACCACCGGGGACACCCTGTGCAGCCAGGGCCACCCCATTATCCTGGAGCCCATTTCCGCCTATGTGCCGGTGATCTCCCTGGCCATCGAACCCGCGACCCGGGACGACCAGGAGCGCCTGAGCCTGGCCCTGGCCCGCCTGGCGGAGGAGGACCCCAGTCTGCGGGTGCACACCGACGAGGATACCGGCCAGACGCTCCTTTCCGGCATGGGGGAACTCCACCTGGAGGTGATCATCCATCGCCTGGAGCGGGATTTCCATGCCCAGGTCCGGGCCGGCCGCCCCCAGGTGGTCTACCGGGAAACCATCTCCGGGAGAGGCAAGGAAACCGGGGGGTTTGACCGGGAGCTGGCCGGCAAACTCCATTTCGCCCAGGTGGAACTGGGCTTTGCCCCCCGGCCCCGGGGCGCGGGGAACACCTTCACGCCCCTGTTGCCCGCCGACCACCCGGCCCAGGCCTTCGTGCCGGTGGTGGCCCAGGCCGTGCAGGAGGCCCTGGACGGCGGGCCCGTTTACGGCCACCCGGCGGTGGACGTGGCCGTGGCCCTCCACGAGGCTTCTGTCAAAGAAGGCCAGTCCACGGAGATGGCCTTCCGCATCGCCACCATGACCGCGGTGAAGCAGGGCATGACCAGATTCCAGCCCCAGCTCCTGGAACCCATCATGCGGGTGGAAATCATCGCCCCGGAAGAATTCACCGGGGAGGTGCTGGGGGACCTCAACGCCCGGAAAGGCAAGGTGGAGCAACTCCTGGCCAAAGGGCCGGTGCGCCTCATCGCCGGCCACGCCCCCCTTTCTGAGATGTTCGGCTACGCCACCCAGCTCCGGTCGCTGACCCAGGGGCGAGGCACCTTTACCCTGCAATTCGACCACTACGGCTATGTGGAGCGCAGGGAGGAGAAGTAGCTGTCAGCTATCAGCGGTCAGACGAATGCACTATATGGAGGTAGCAAGCATCGACGGCTTGCGATCACCTGATAGGTTAAGGGTTAGCATGAAATATAAAATTGCTATCCTCAGCTTGTTATTATTTGCATTTATATTAGGCGCAGTATTGAGTTTTATTTTTCAAAATTATATTTCTAACACAGTTTTTATTTTATTAATATTAATTACCATATTAACTATTTTTAGTATAAAAAGGCATGGGGACCGACTTTTTGCCGCCCAAAATGCTTTATTAGCAAAGTATACTTTCTCTAAACTTGATTTAGATAAGAAAAATGAAGTTATAAATAAGACGTGTGAAATTCTAAAACGAGGTGGTATAGAGGGGGATTCCAGAATAATTGAAGAGATGATAGAAAAAGTACGGTATAGTTTTTATGCATTAGCAATGGATGAAATAGGTATTAAGCCAGCTTTTCCAAACGAAAAATGGTGGGCGAATATCAAAAACCCATTTGTAGCTTTAATAAAAGCTGACAAAGAAATAAAAACTATCCAATCCCTATATAGCAAAATGTATGGAGTAGAGATTATATTTGAATAGTAAATAACTTATATTTTATGGTTACCGTATATGGCACTCCATTTATGATGCGCTTTGGCCACCATGTCTATATTATTAAAACTTAAATCTTTTGTTCGCAGAAATCAGAAGATTATTGATATTTGCAATATTGTATTTGATTTATTATGATTGGTATTGATTTCATGGTTTCTATTTGAGGCAAAGCCTATAAAAATTGTTTATAAAGAAACTTTCTATGGAATAATAACTGATTATCGGCCTATTATAAATGCAATCAATCAATTGGCATTTAATACAAATTTATTAATTAAAATGTGGATCGGATTTATCATATTGGTCATTAATAATGCTTTTAAATTAACTCTTTTGCTTCTCAAAAAATAGAAATTGAGGTGAATTTATCCATGGCAATCGAACAAACCTTATCCATGATCAAACCCGACGGGGTGCAACGGGGCCTCATCGGCGAAGTTATCGGCCGGTTCGAAAAAGCGGGCCTGAAGATCAAGGCGATGAAGATGCTGCACCTCACCCTGGCCCAGGCCCGGGCCTTTTACGCGGTGCACCGGGAACGCCCCTTTTATGACAGCCTCACGGGATTTATGAGCTCCGGCCCCATCGTGGCCATGATCCTGGAGGGGGAAAACGCCATCCAGGTCAACCGGGACCTCATGGGGGCCACGAACTACCGCCAGGCCGCCCCCGGCACCATCCGGGCCGATTTCGCCAAAGAAATCGAGGCCAACATCGTCCATGGTTCGGATAGCCCGGAGACGGCCCGGACCGAAATCGCGTTTTTCTTTAACGAACTGGAAAAGGTCTAGCTGCAACTTTTACTCGTTCCCAAGTTGATACCTCAGAGAAATTTCCAGCAATTGTCATTCTGAGGGAGCGGAGCGACCGAAGAATCTCGTAGGCATCGGAAAATACGAGATTCTTCACTCCGCTTCGCTCCCTTCAGAATGACAGAAAGTGACTTTCGCAGAAGTCTTAACTTTGAACTCTGAACCTTGAACTTTTCTGTAAACCGCTAGCTTGTGCCAAAAGTCCTTAGATAAAGGTTGAATTTTTCTCACAAGCTGGCAAAATAGTGCGGGGGGGCTTAGTGGTCCTCCTTCTTTGCCCTGGGGGGCGGCCAGGAGGCCGTCTGTCCGTTTGTGCCCGGGAGGCATGATAATTCAGATTTTCCCTCTTGTTTAAGGAGTCATCATAATGTTTCTAGATCCCATCCTGGGATGGTTTTCCAACGACCTGGCCATAGATTTGGGAACCGCCAATACCCTGGTTTATGTCAAAGGTAAAGGCATTGTCTTGAGTGAACCCTCGGTGGTGGCGGTGCGCAAGAACGCCCGGGAACGCAACAAGGTGCTGGCCGTGGGCCGGGAGGCCAAGATGATGTTGGGCCGCACCCCCGGAAATATCGTGGCCATCCGCCCCATGAAGGACGGGGTCATCGCCGACTTTGAGATCACCGAAGCCATGCTGCGCCACTTCATCCGCAAGGTGCACAACCGCCGCTCCCTGATCCGGCCCCGGATCATCGTCTGCGTGCCCTCCGGCATCACTCCCGTGGAAAAACGGGCGGTGCGGGAGTCCGCGGAGTCCGCGGGGGCCCGGGAAGTCTATCTCATCGAAGAACCCATGGCCGCGGCCATCGGCGCGGGGTTGCCCATTACCGAACCCATCTGCAACATGGTGGTGGACATCGGCGGCGGCACCACGGAGGTGGCGGTCATTTCCCTGGCCGGCATCGTTTATTCCCGCTCCGTGCGCGTGGGCGGGGACAAGATGGACGAAGGCATCCTGGCGTATGTCAAGCGGAACTACAACTTGTTGATCGGCGAACGCACCTCGGAGATCATCAAGACCACCATCGGCAACGCCTTTCCCGGGGAAATGGAGACCATGGATGTCAAGGGCCGGGATCTGGTGACGGGTATTCCCAAAATCATCAGCATCAATTCCGATGAGATCCGGCAGGCCATTCAGGAACAGATCGACACCATCGTGGCCACGGTGAAGACCGCGCTGGAGCAGATCCCCCCGGAACTGGCCGCGGATATTGTGGACCGGGGCATTTATCTCACCGGCGGCGGCGCCTTGCTGAAGAACCTGGACTTATTGCTCCATCAGGAAACCGGCCTCCCCATTAAGATCACCGAAGATCCCCTGGCCACCGTGGTGTTGGGTTCCGGCCGGGCCCTGGATAATTTGGATATCCTCAAGGAAGTGATGGTGGATTAAGGCGGTTGCTGTGCGCCCTCGAACGCGCTTTCGCACCTCCCTCATTATTACCGCCACCCTCTTACTGGTCATCTCTTTACTCTCCCTGGGCCTGAGGCGCTCGTTGGTTTTGAAAAAGGTGGAGGGGGTGGTAATTTCCCTGACGGCCCCGGGCCTCAAGGGACTCTATTATCTGGGCCGCACCGTGAGGGGGGTCTGGGACGGCTATATCCACCTGGTGGGCGTGCAGCGGGAAAACGCCTCCCTGCGGAGAAGCCTGGCGGAGTATGAGCAAAAGGAGGTGCAATACCAGGAAGCCCTGCAAACCGCAACCCGCCTGGAAGCCTTGTTGCAGTTGAAAAAGCAGATGGCTATCCCCATCACCGGGGCCCGGGTGATCGCCTATGACCCTTCCCTGTGGTCCCGTTGCGCCTTACTGGATCAGGGTCAAGATCAGGGGGTGAAGCGGGGTCAGCCGGTCCTGGCCGCGGGTGGCATCATGGGCCGCATTGTGGAAACCTATCCCCATTACTCCAAGGTCATGCTCCTGGTGGACCGCAACAGCGGCGCGGACGCCATGCTGCAGCGCACCCGGGTGCGGGGCATCCTCCAGGGCAGGGGGGGCAACCGCTGCTCCCTGGAGTATGTCCCCAAAAGCGCGGATGTCCAGGTGGGGGACCTGGTGCTGGCCTCCGGTCTGGGGGGCATCTATCCCAAGGGTATGGTCTTCGGCAAGGTCAGCGCGGCCAATAAAAAGACCCAGGGGGTCTTCCAGGAGATCGAAGTGACTCCCGGGGTGGACCTGTCAGCCCTGGAAGAGGTGGTGGTAGTGAAGGTGGTCAATCTGGCCCTGACTCCGTGATCTATGGCTATTCCCTTCCTCCTTTTTA
>JAGVAH010000144.1 GCA_020060385.1 Syntrophobacterales bacterium
ACACGTCCTCATCGGTGAGATATCCCCGCGCCTCCGCGAAAGGCATGATCTTCCGGCGGAGGGCTTCGAACTGACTGACCCGGAGTTGACGGCGCAGCGCCTCCCGGGCAATCTCACTCCGATTCCTTCCCGATTGTTTCGCCGCCTTGGTCAGGAGCTTATCCAACTCCTCGTCAAGCCTGATGGTCAAAGTGCTGGTCTTCATGTCTTACAATGTAATACATTAGCTGATTTTGTCAAGTCTTTAATGGTGCGCAAGGCTCACCCTACATCTTATTTTGGTGGCCCAGGCTTTCCAGCCTGGGCCAGGCGGGCGGGACGCCCGGCCCTACCAACCTATCCCTCGTTCCCCAGCTTCGGCTGGGGAGCGCCTTGGGTTTGAAGCTCCTACTTCGGGGTGCGGGGTATGCCATGCCTCCTGCCCACTCATGGTGGGCCATGCCCACCCTACAGTTCCTGGCCCCTGACCCCTGACCCCTAACTGCTCACTGCTTACTGCTTACTGCTTACTGCTTACTGCTCACTGCTCACTTCCCCAGGGGAATCTTCTGCAAGGGCGTATAAATGGACCCCTGGGGGGTCAGGGTGCTCTTGAACAAAATGATTTCGCTCACCTGGAAAGGCGGCCAGTTCAGGGGGGCCAGTTTTTCCAGGAGCTGCGCCAGGCGGTGCCGGTTGGCCGGGGACTTCACCCGGCCCAATGTGAGGTGCGGGTTGAAGGGCCGTCCCTCCGGCAGGTGCCCCTGGGCCGCGAAGGCCTTTTCCAATTGATGGTACATCTGCGCCAGGGGCACGAGGTCGCCGCCTAAGCCCAGCCAGACGACCCGGGGGCTCCGCATATGGGGAAAGGCCCCGGCCTGGGTGACCTGGAGTTGCAAAGGTTTTTGTACTGCCGCCACTTCCCGGGCCGCCTGGGTGAGGGGCTCTATCTCCTTATCCGGCACGTTGCCGAAAAATTTCAGGGTCAGGTGGATGTTGCCCACCTGCACCCAGCGCACGTCCGCGTTGCTCCGCTTCAGCTCCCCCTGGACCAGGGCCAGTTGGGGGCGGAGGGAATCCGGCAGATCAATGGCCAGAAAGCAGCGGATCATTTTTAGCCTTCAGCTTGCAGCGATCAGCTTTCAGCTTTGTTAGTAACCTATTGCGACTCTTATAGATAGCAGGATTGGCTCAGTTTTCTTAAAATTGTCATTCTGAGGGAGCGAAGCGACCGAAGAATCTAGATCCTTCGCTGCGCTCAGGATGACAGGATAAAAAGTTTCCAACCCCTTTCTTAGCTGAAAGCTGATCGCTATTTCAACTCCCTTCTCAACCAGTCCAGCGCGGTCTGGGCCGTCAGGGCCTTGATTTCCTCCCGGGAGCCGTGAAAGTGGCAGTGCCGGGTGGCCACCCCCGCCGGGGTGGCCAGACCCAGGTGCACGGTGCCCACCGGCTTGGTGGCGCTGCCGCCGCTGGGCCCGGCAATGCCGGTCACCGCCAGTCCCAGGGGGGTATGGAAAATCTCCTTGACCCCCAGGGCCATGGCCCGGGCCGTGGCCCCGCTCACCGCGCCTTCCTGCTCCAGGGTGGCCCCGGGGACCCGGAGGAGGTCCATCTTGGCCTGGTTGCTGTAGGTCACCACCCCCCCCAGAAAATAATCCGAGGACCCGGGCACATTGGTGAGGCGGTGGCAGATGAGGCCGCCGGTGCAGGATTCGGCCACGGCCAGGGTCAGGCCCTGCTCTTTCAGCTTCTGGCCCACCATCTCCTCCAGGGAGAAGGTCTCCGGCCCCAACAGCACTTCCCCTACCTCCCGGGCCAAGGCTGCGGTGAGCCGGTCCAGGTTGTCCTCCAGAGCCTGGGGTTCAGGCCCCCTCATGGTCAAGGTGAGGTGGTTCTCCGGGAAGTTGGGATAAAGACCCACGCACACTTCCTGCTGCCAATCCGCCAGTTTATTGACCGTTTCCTGAAGTTGGGTCTCAGAGATGCCAAAGAGCCGCAGGGTGCGCTGCCGCATGTATTTCCCGCCCCCCGCAAACCCCACCAGGAAGGGCAGGACGAAGGAGTCGAACAGGACCCGCATCTCCCGGGGGACGCCGGGGAGAAAAAAGAGCCAGGCCTCCTGGTGCCGCAAGGAAAAGCCGCAGGCCGAGCCGCCCGGGTCAAGGACCGTGGCCCCTTCCGGGATCACGGCCAGCCGGGCGTAGCGGTCTTCCCAGGGGAGACCCCGCTCCCCCAGACAGCGGCGGATGCGAGCCAGGAGGGCTTCATCCTCAAAGAGCCGCAAATTGAGGGCCTGGGCCGCGGCGGCCACCGTGATGTCATCATCCGTGGGTCCCAGGCCCCCGGTGATGAGGATGAACTGGGAGCGCTTCAGGGCCTGGGTCAGGACCGTCTTAAGCAGGGGGGCCCGGTCCCCCAGCATGGTGATGCTCTGGATCTCGATGCCGGCCTCATGGAGGCGGCGGGCCGCATAACGGGCGTTAAAGTCCCCCACCCGCCCGGTGATCAACTCCGTGCCGGTGGTGATGATTTCACCTTGCATCATTAGTGGCCAGTGGTCAGTGGCCAGTGGTCAGTGGAAGTCGGTATCGAACCAGCCACTAACTGCTGATAACTGTCACCCAGCCCCTCCTGCTAGAATCTTTTGTCTCGTCACCAAGCTGTGCGTGGGAACGCCATGCTCGCCAGGCCCGGCTTGGCATTCAATCCCATTCTCCAGTGCAATTTGGGAACGCGCCATACATGTTCCATGGGAAGACCCAAAACCTGGAAAATTGTGGTAGGGTGCGTCTTAGGCACCTTTTGGGCTCTGATTCTAGGTTAACAACCCCTCCAGTGAAATATCTTCATCCAAATCGGGCCAATGGATGCCGATCCCTTTACCGATTAGGCGCCAATGGCGGCGTTCTTCAGAAGTAGCTTCTCTCAGCTTGGGAAACCATTCTAGGGGCACCCGGATTTCCCGGCCATCGGAGAGGAAGACTTGCAGCAGGTCATCAGCAAAGGAAACTTCGGTGATTAATACCACCGGGGGTTTAGGCAAAATATTCATGCCATTTCTCCCAAAATAATTCCTCGTTTCTTTCCACTAATTTCCTTAAAAAAGTAAGCTCGGAAGATTTATAGCCAAAATTGCTCGCCAGGGTTACAGGCTTTAGGCAATATTTGGCATAGTTATCACCGGACTCAATATGTATATGCGGTTTTTCAACCCCCTCATTACTAAAGAAGAAAAATCGATAGCCCTCTATTCTCAAGATGGTTGGCATCAAATATCATCCCAATATGCTCATCTTCATCTTTGGACTATGATCATTATCAGCTCCAGCCCCCCCCGGGCCATCACTCCCGCGGCCACATCGTCCAGGGTCACGCCCCAGCCCCCGGGCAGCCCCTCGCAATGCCTTACCGGAAAAGGCTTCCAAATATCAAATAATCTGAAGAGAAGGAAGCCGATGAAAACCCACTGCCACCTGCAGGGCACCCAGGCCAGGGCGGCCAGGAGGCCCACCACTTCGTCCAGGACGATGCTGGAGTGGTCGGGCCCCAGGTATTCCTGGGCCAGGCCGGTAATCCAGATGCTTAGTGCCGTGAGCAGCGCCAGGACCAGGCCATAGTCCCAGTCACCCAGATGCTGCAACAGCCACCAGAGGGGCAGGGCCGCCAGCGCGCCCCAGGTGCCGGGCATCCAGGGGAGGCGGCCCACTCCCCCCCAGGTAGCCAGGGCCAAGATGAACCGAGGCTGCTGGGGGCTGCCGTCAAATCGGTCTCTTTCTCTCCTTAACATCTCAAAAATACACGGATTTAGAGTGCTTGTCAATAATTCCCCGCCTCCGGTTTCTTCTGGTTTTTCGGGAAGGGGGGAGCAGTTTAACCATTGCACGATACCTAACTTTCGGGATTTTTTCACCCCCATCGTTTTCAAAAAGTTCAAAGTTCAAGGTTCAAAGTTCAAAGTTAAGTGTCCCATTCCCGGCCCAAGGTCCTTGAATAATTCTCCAGGATTATTCCCGCGGTTTGGGGCAAAGGCAATAATTGTGGTTAAAAATTGAAGAAATATCGCTATAATACTCTTATGCGGACTGACGCCCCGGAATCACCCCTGCCCCCGCCGCTGATCATCCCCCGGCCCCAGCACACTCTTTCCCGCAAGGAAGTGGAGGTGGAAGCCCTGAAGGTCCTCTACCGCCTCTATCATGCCGGGTTTAAAGCCTATCTAGTGGGGGGCAGCGTCCGGGACTTGCTGTTGGGCAAGAAGCCCAAGGACTTCGACATCGTCACCGATGCCCGCCCCGGGGAGATCCGCAAGCTGTTCCGCAACAGCCGCATCATCGGCCGCCGCTTCCGGCTGGTGCAGGTCTTCTTCCGGGGGGGGCATATCGTGGAAGTCTCCACCTTCAGGCGGCGCTCGGAGTTCGAAGAGCCTGAAGAAACCCCCTCGACCCGGGACAACACCTTCGGCACCCCCGCGGAGGACGCGCATCGCCGGGACCTGACCATCAACGGCCTGTTTTACAATATCGCTGATTTTTCCCTGGTGGACTATGTGAACGGGCTCCAGGACTTACAGAATCGCCTGATCCGGGTCATCGGCGATCCGGCCGTGCGCTTCGTCCGGGATCCGGTGCGGATGCTCCGGGTGCTGCGCCATGGCGCCCGCCTGGGCTTTGAGATAGATCCCCAGGCCTGGGAGGAGATCCGGGGCAAAGGCCATTTGATCCGCCTCTGCCCCGCGGCCCGGGTGCGGGACGAATTGCTCAAGGACTTCCGGAGCGGCGCCGTCCGGCCCTTTCTGGAACTGCTGCTGCGCTCCGGCCTTTTTTATGACATCTTTCCCGCCTGGGAAGGGCGTTTGGGAAAGGGGGGCGAGACGCGCCTGCTGGATCTCCTCACCCGGCTGGATCTCCTCATGCAGGCGGCCATTCCCCTGCCGGACAGCTTATTGTGGGCGATTTTTTTGACTCCCTACCTGGAGCAGGACCTCCGGTCCCAGAATCCCGAGGATTTGCGGGAATTTTTTCAGGAAGGAGCCCAGGAAGCCTTCCGGAGCAACGAAATACCCCGGCAGCGCCAAGAAGAACTGGCGCAGATCCTGGCCCTGGCAGAAAAGCTGGCCCCCCTGCTGCGGCAAAAACGTGGCATCCCGGCCCGCCTCTCCCGTCTGGCCGCTTATCCGGAAGCCTGGCTCTTCTGCCAGATAAAGGAGGCCCCCCTGGAGGAGTTGGTGGCCAGGTGCGGCCCGGAGGAAATCCCCACCCGGGCCCCCCAGCCTAAACGCCGCCGTCCCCGGCGCCGTCGCCCCCGGGGCCGCCGGGGGCCCAGGGGGCCTAAGGAACCTTAAGAGGTATTACTTTCGCCAAAACCAGGGGGTCCTGAATATCCGCCAGCAGCCAGGAACGCTGCCCCCGGGGCCGCTCAAAGATCCAGCATTCCTGTAATCTCTCCGGGTAGCCCATGGAGCCGGAAATCAACTTGAAACTCCGGCGCTCCAGCACGTAGTCCACCACCCGCCCTTGAAACTGCACGGCAATAGTATCCCAGCCTTCTCCCTGACTGGCCGTCTCCACCACTATCTGGCTCAGGGCCAAATCCTCCACCCGGCTGATTTCCCCCCGGAGGCCGATGATTTTCAAGCCCACCTGCAGGGCTTCCAGCAGCGGCTCCGTGAGCCGGTCTTTAATCTGGGTCAGGTCCTCATGGTTCCAGGCCTCATGGAGATCGAAAACCAGTTGCCGGGCGTGTTCCACAAAGGTCTGCAAATCGAAGGCGGGATCGGCATGGGAAAATTTGGCCAGGGCGGGCGCGGCCTCATTTTTGATGGTAAAGACCGCGGCCCCCATGGTCTCCGTGAGGGGGAATCCCGGTATGGGCCTGGCCCCTCCCCGGAAATGCCCCGGCCGCAGCAGGCGGTAGCCCACGTAAGCCGCAGTAGTCACGGCCACCAGGTCCAGAAAGCCCACGGGCCAGTTGCCCAGGCTCCAATAAAGGGAGAGGGGGTATCCGAAGAGAAGGGCATACAACAACCCTCCCAGGAGGCCGCCGGCCAAAAATTTCAGCAGGCCTGACTTACCCTGACGGGGGTAATGAGAGCTGGGCGCCGGAGATTGATCCCGGGAAGGGGATTGCTGTTGGCGGGATGCTGGCCACCGCCCGGCCTTGGCCGGGGCGGCGCTGGCCTGCCACTGGCTGATATTGGCAAACGTGTCGACCCCGGGCCCTACCCCTGCCAGCACCGGGGTTGAGAGCCATAGCCAGAGGACAGCGAGACAAACCTTGATGAAAATGACCCGGTGCACCACACCTGAGCCAGGCATGGCCGTTCCTTCCCTGACGGGGATAATGAAGAATCAGGAAACGCCCGGCCGGAACCCCATGTACCCCGGCGTTGGGGCCCTCCTCCCAAGTCTTCTGTTCACCAACGCAACATCACGCATCTTATTTATCGGCAATCTGGGACAACTCCTTAAAAAACCAGGGCCTTGCGGGGGTCCTGGCAGAAGCGGATAAAGATCGTATCCCCCTTACGCCAAGCCGCAAGCAAACGAGTTTTTTTCGTAGCGGGCGAATCTTGTATTCCCCCGGAGTGGCGGGCGAACACCAGGTTCGCCCCTTGCACCCTTTTGCTTGCGATTTGAGACCTCTGCGAGAGTCCTGATAATTTGTCATTCTGAGGGAGCGGAGCGACCGAAAAATCCCGTAGTGACAGTAAATACGAGATTCTTCACTGCGCTTCGCTCCGTTCAGAATGACAGAAGAGAGATTTCACAGAGGTCGACTTGGTGTGAGCCTTTGCCTCCCTCTCCCTTGTCGGTGGAAAAGAAAAGCTGGTTGTTCGGGCTTTAACGGCCCGACCCAACCAGCCGGAAGAGTCAGTAATTGCCAAAAACTGGCAGCACCGGCGTCGCGCCTGTGCGCCAATCCTCCCTTACGCAACTTTTAGTGTCACTCGTTTAAATCTCCGCTTCCCCACCTTAATTAAATAACTCTGGCCCACCGGCAACTGGGCATCTGCGTCAGTGATCTTTTCCCCATCCACTTGCACCCCCCCTTGCCTAATTAAACGGATGGCTTCTGAGGTGCTTTTGACCAACTCCGCATCCTTCAGGAGGCCTGGCAACCAGGACCCCGTTCTTGGCGATCCGGCGCCGGCAACATCAAGGCTTATTTCCTCGATATCCTCGGGCACCTCTTTATCCCTGAGGACGCGGATAAATTCCCGGGCTTCGTGTTCCGCGGCCTCCCGGCTGTGATAGCGGGTGACCATTTCCTTGGCCAGGTCTTCTTTCACCTGGCGGGGGTGCTTTTGCCCTTGGGCCAGGTCACTTTTCAGGGCCGCTAACTCCTTAGGGGAAATATCGGTTAAGAGCTCATAATAACGGAGCATTAAGTCATCGGAGATGGACATGAGCTTGCCGAACATCTCTTTGGCCGGCTCGTCGATGCCCACGTAGTTCCCCAGGGACTTGCTCATCTTCTGGACGCCGTCCAGCCCTTCCAAGAGGGGCAGGGTCAGGACCACCTGGGGCTCCTGGCCGTATTCCCGTTGCAGGTCCCGGCCCACCAGGAGATTGAAGGTCTGGTCCGTGCCCCCCAGCTCCACGTCGGCCTCCAGGGCCACGGAATCATAACCCTGGATCAAAGGGTAGAGAAATTCGTGGATGCTGATGGGGGTTTGGGAGGTATAGCGCTTATGAAAATCCTCCCGCTCCAGCATGCGGGCCACGGTGTGGCGGGCCGCCAGGCGGATGATGTCTTGAGCGGCCATGGGTTTCATCCAGCGGCTGTTGAAATCGATGACGGTCTTCTCCGGGTCCAGGATCTTGAAGATCTGCCGCTCGTAAGTGGCGGCGTTGGCCTTCACTTCCTCCTCGGTGAGGGGCGGCCGGGTCTCGCTCTTGCCTGACGGGTCGCCGATCAGACCGGTGAAATCGCCGATCAAGAAGATCACTTGGTGGCCCAGGTCCTGGAAGTTCTTCAGCTTCTGGATGAGCACGGTATGGCCCAAATGCAGGTCCGGCGCGGTGGGATCGAACCCGGCCTTGACCCGCAAAGGTTTGCCTGAGGCCAGGGATTTTTCCAACCGGGCCTTTAATTCCTCTTCCCGAATGATCTCCTGACAGCCCTGCTTGATGAGGGCCAGTTGTTCTGTTACCGACTTCACATTGTTCTCCATTATCACTGGTTATTTGAACGAAAAGGTGAAAAGAGAGAGCTATCAGTCTTCCGCAAGAGACGGAAAAATCCTAAGATTTTTAAGTTGATTGCTGAAATCTGATACCACCCGTCATTAAAGGCATTTTTTTCTTGGCAGTAACTCAGTATGACAGATGAAAGCCTTTCCCCCCATTCGTCACCTTCAAGGTTTGACTATAATCCTCCCCTCGCCCGCGGCGGTCACCTCGCCGATGACGGCCGCGTCCTCCACCCCCTGTTTCTGAAGTCGCCGCATCAGGGTTGCGCCGTCTTGGGGGGCCACGGCGATGAAGAGGCCCCCGGAGGTCTGGGCGTCGCTTAACAGGTCCGCGTCTATGGGGGCCACCTGGGGATCGATCCGCAGGTGCTTCTCGCAGAAGTTCCGGTTGGCGTGGCTGCCCGCGGGCACCAGACCCATGGCCGCGTATTCTCTCGCCCAGGAGAGGACCGGCGCCCGGCTGGCATAGATGGTGAGCTCCGCCTTGCTGGCCTGGGCCATCTCCAGGCCGTGGCCCAGGAGGCCGAAGCCGGTGATGTCGGTGAGGGCGTGGACTTCCAGCCCCTCCAGGGCCTCGGCCGCGGCCCGGTTGAGGGCGCTCATCACCTTGACGGCCGCGGCCTCCGCCTCCTTTGAGGCCAGGCGGCCCTTCAGGGCGGTGGCGATGATGCCGGTGCCCAGGGGTTTGGTGAGCACCAGCCAATCCCCCTGTCTAGCCCCGCCATTGGTGAGGACCCGCTCCGGGTGCACCACGCCGGTCACCGCCAAGCCGTATTTCAGCTCCGGGTCCTCCACGCTGTGGCCCCCCACCAGCAAGGCCCCGGCTTCATGCACCTTGTCCATGCCCCCCTGGAGGATCTCTTTGAGGACCTCCACCGGGGTGGTTTTCAAGGGAAAACAGACGATATTCATGGCCGTGAGGGGCTTGCCCCCCATGGCGTAAACGTCGCTCAGGGCGTTGGCCGCGGCGATCTGCCCGAACTGGTAGGGATCATTGACGATGGGGGTGAAAAAATCCAGCGTCTGGATGAGGGCGATTTCCGGGGTAATACGAAAAACTCCGGCGTCGTCCGCAGCCTCCAGTCCCACCAGGAGGTCGGCATGCGGCTTAAGAGGCAGGCTATGCAAGACTTCCTCCAGGACCCCTGGAGGTATCTTGGACGCTCAGCCCGCGGCCCGGACTTGTTCCACCAGGGGTATCTGCCTGTCTTCCGCCATTTTAATCCCTAATAATTTGCCCTTTTGTCAGGGCGGACACCTCGGTCCGCCCCTACCCAAATCCCTATTCCTCTGCCCCCCCGGAAAAAAAGGGGTAAAAGCAAATCTGCCCAGAATCTACGCACTGCTGCTGGCAGTATAATAGCCGTGGCTCTGCCGCACCCGGACGGCCGCGCCGAACATGGAGGAAAGATGCCGGGAGGTGAGTACCTCCCCTTTGGGGCCGTCATGGAGGATGCGTCCGTGATTCAGCAAGATGACCCGGTCAATTTCCGGGAAGATTTCTTCCACCCGGTGGGTCACCAGGATGATGGTCTTGCCGTGGCGGGCCAGGTTGCGCAAGGTTCCCAGGAACCGGTTCCGGGCCAACAAGTCCAGCCCGGCGGTGGGCTCGTCCAGGATCAGGGCCCGGGGTTCGTTCACCAGGGCCCGGGCGATGATGATGCGCCGGGCTTCGCCGCTGGACATGGTCTCGATGCAGGCCTCCGCCAGGTGCCCGGCCTCCATCAACCCCAGGGCCCGCCAGGCACGGGTCAGCATGGTGGCGGTCACTTCCTGGTGATCGAAGAGGCCGTAGCTGGCGAAAAAACCGGAGAGGACCACATCCAGCCCCCGGGTCTGCCCCGGCAGGGTCCGGTTCAGGAAGTTGGCTTGCAGGTCCGAGGAGATAATGCCCAGCAGGGGGCGCAATTCAAAAACGTCCCAGAGCTCCTCCCCCAGGATCAAGAGGGGCGGGACGCCATTGGCCCGGGGCTCGGGATACTCCTCCCGGGTGATGAGGCGGATAAAGGAGGTTTTGCCCGCGCCATTGGGGCCGAAGATGGCGGTGTGCTCCCCCTCCCGGATCGTAAGGGAGAGGCCGTCCAGGATGCGCCTGCCGTTCTTGACGACGCTGAGGTCCTGCATTTGCAGCAGGGGCGGCTGGCCTGGTTTAGTGGCACCCTTGGGCATTTTTATTTCTGTTTTGCAAAGTTATTAGCCTAGGCTCCAGCCTGTGCGGATTAACGGGGCGGGCGAGACGCCCGCCCCTACGCATCCTCATCATTCATGACTTAGCCCTGGGCTTATAGGCGACCGCCTTCACTGACCGCCTGTCACTAGGGCGGGCACGGAGGCCCGCCCCACCAGGTTTTTCAGGCTTTACCAATGGTCCATGAGAAACTGCTCACTGCTCACTGCTTACTGCTCCCTTTTCAAAATCCCAGCCAGCGCACTTCCCGGTCCTTACGGGGCGGCACCGGCGGTGTCTTGGCGGAATAGCCGATGGGGGTAATGGCCAGAAGCCGTTGCTCCCCTTTGCCCAGGTAGGCCAGGAGTTGTTTTTCCACGAAGAGCACCCCCGTCATCCAGCAGGTCCCCAGGCCCTCGGCGTGGGCCGCCAGGAGCATATTCTGCACGAGCGCGGCGCCGCTCTGGATGATGGCCATATCCATTTCGGCATCCGGCCCCCTGGGCACGGTGACGGCGATGACCAACGGCGCGCCCCCCAGGTTCTTGAAAAATCCCTTGACCAATTTCCGGTTTTCTTCCGGAATCTGAGCCTTCTCCAGGATAGGTTCCATGTAAGGGATGGCCCCGCTGGCCAGTTCCACGAATTCCTCCCGGGCCTTGCCCGCCAGGACCGTGATCTCCCAGGCCTGGGCATTGGTGCCGGAGGGGGCCCAGAGCCCGGCGTCGATGACCCGCTCCAGGGCCTCCCGGGGAGGGAGATCAGGCTTGTAGAAGCGGTGGCTGCGGCGGTTATGAATGGCTTCGTACAGGTCCATAGGTCCTCCTCCGAATTATGCAGTGATGTTAGGCCGGCGTATCGCCCGCCGGGAAATCTTTCTATTCTTTAGCGCCGCAGGCAAAAAATTCCTAAACGGCAATTGTCTCACCCCCGCAATGGAAATCCCCCCTACCCCCTTTTTCAAAGGGGGGGTTAAAGTCCCCCTTTGGAAAAGGGGGATTTAGGGGGATTTTGGGGTTTGACGGTGGAGCCTGCGGCCGCCCAAACCGCGGGAGCAGCAAGGTTAAACCTTGATAGTCTTCCCTGAGCCTCAGGGAGGTTGGCGATGTCTGCCCCTAAATGCCGGTAATGCCTCCCTTCTGCATTCCTCCCCCGCTTTTCGCAGCCCTGGGCGTAGATGGCGCATTTTTTGGCCAGGGTGCGGCGGGCCGCGTCCCGGTAAGAATCGGGAAGTTCCGGTTCGGCCAGCAGTTTGATCAAGGCCTGGATACGCCAGCGGTCCAGGCCCCATTGCCGGGAGAGCTGGTCCGGATGGCCGCCCCGCTTGATGACCAGGGGCTCGGGCAGGAGTCCCACCTCGTAGCGCCAAGCCAGGCGCAGCCAGAGATCGTAGTCCTCGGCCGCGGGCAAATTTTCGTCGAAACCGCCGTGCTCATCCAGTAAACTGCGATGCACGACCACTGCCGACGGGCTCACCAGGCAGCGCTCCAGGGAGCGGAGAAAGATGCGGCCCCCTTCTTTTTTATGGGTCCGGGGCGGGTTCACCCTGACCCCCCGGCGCACCCAGGTCTCCTCAGTCTGGCTGATCAATAACCGGGGGTGGGCCGCCATAAAGGCCATTTGCCGCTCCAGCTTCTCCGGCAGCCAAAGGTCGTCGGAGTCCAGGAAGGCCAGCCATTCCCCCCGGGCGGCGGCAATTCCTAAATTGCGGGCGGCGCTCACGCCCCGGCGGCGGGGGCTCCGCAGCACCCGGAGACTCCCGCCAAGCCCGGCCAGGGCGTTCGAAGTGCCGTCCGTGGAGCCGTCGTCCACCACCAGGAGTTCCCAATCCCGGCAGGTCTGGGCCAGCACCGCGGCCACCGCCTCTTGAACCAGCGCGGCCCGGTTATAGGTGGGAATGATGACGCTGACACAGGGCACAATAGGGGAAAGTTATCAGAAATTAAGGAATTTTCAAGGTGTATAAACAGCTTGACTTTAAAATTGATATAAGCTAATGGTGAACGAGAATTCATTGCAATACATTTTAAATTTCAAACCTATATTTATAGCTTCATAAGGATTTATTCATGACAATTTGGTTAAAATGTATTTATTTATTAAATATATTATTAGTAATTAATATTGTTGGATGCGCTACGGTACCGCCACCATCAGAAGATAAATCACAAAGTCTAACAATAGATACCGAGCCATCGGGAGCAAAAATAACAGTAAATGACGTTACATATATTACGCCGACAAAAATTATATGTTCAAAACTCTGCTATTTCAGATATGAAATTATAAAAGAAGGATACTTTAAAGAAATTGGAGATTTTAGAAGTTATCCCGGAGTCAAAATTATTGAGAGAAGAGATCTGGGTTCTATAGCTGGTTCTATAGCTGCCGGTGCAGTAACCGGTGGAGTTGCCGGAGCGGCAGCCGGCGCAATTATGGGGACAGTAAGTCCTGCCGTACAGATAAAAGAAACCATAATTTCTGATCCTAATAACATAAGAATAACTTTAACTTCTATTCCCCTTTCTTTAAAAAAAATCGTACCTTATTTAAGAATTAATTCTAACAAAACTATGTTAGAAGTTAAAGATAATATTGAGACTCTGAAAGAAAGAGGTAAAATAACAGAAGATGAATATTTACGTGCAATCCAAATAATGTGTGCGAGTATGAAATAAAATATAAGCAATCTGATCTTTTCCCATCCTTGTTCTCAAGCTCCCTTTGGGAACCAGAAAATTATTTTGCTCCGCCCGCCGCCTGCATTCAATCTAGAATTATTCATTGGCATCCCGGGAAAATTCTGTGATAAATTTTATTGTTGAATAAATTGCCAACCTGCATCGGAGCGTTACATGTCATCCCGTTACGAACCCCGCCGCGTGGAAGAGAAATGGCAGCAGATCTGGGCCCAGCGGCGGCTCTTTGAGGCCGGGGAGGACCCCTCCCGGCCCAAATATTATGTCCTGGAAATGTTCCCCTATCCGTCAGGGCGGATTCACATGGGCCACGTGCGCAACTACACCATCGGCGACGTGGTGGCCCGGTACAAGAGGATGCAGGGCTTTAACATCCTGCACCCCATGGGCTGGGACGCGTTCGGGCTGCCCGCGGAAAACGCGGCCATGGCCCGGGGCCTGCACCCCGCTAACTGGACCTACGACAATATTGACTACATGCGCAGACAGCTCAAAGCCCTGGGCTACAGCTACGACTGGCCCCGGGAACTGGCCACCTGCGACCCGGAATACTACCGCTGGGAGCAGCTGGTCTTCATCGAGATGTACCGGCGGGGCCTGGCCTATAAAAAGAAGGCCCCGGTCAACTGGTGCCCCAAATGCGAGACCGTGCTGGCCAATGAACAGGTGGAGGGCGGCTGCTGCTGGCGCTGCGACTCCGAGGTTTCCCTGAAGGAGCTGGAGCAGTGGTTCTTTAAGATCACCGCCTACGCGGACGAACTGCTGGCCGACCTGGACGTGCTGGCGCACTGGCCGGAGCGGGTCCTGACCATGCAGCGGAACTGGATCGGCAAGTCCCTGGGCGCGGAAATCTTCTTCCCCCTAAAGGACGGCGGGGAACCCATCACCGTGTTCACCACCCGCCAAGACACCCTCTGGGGGGCCACCTTCATGAGCCTGGCCCCGGAGCACCCCCTGGCCCTGTCCCTGGCCCAAGGCACCCCCCAGGAGGCTGCGGTGCGGGCTTTCGTGGACCACTGGCGGGCCCAGGACCGGAGCCGGGGGGTCCTGGAGGAGCTCACCAAGGAAGGGGTGTTCACCGGCCGTTATTGCCTGAATCCGGTGAGCGGCTGGGAGATGCCCATCTATGTGGCCAATTTCGTGCTCATGGAGTACGGCACCGGCGCGGTGATGGCGGTGCCGGCCCACGACCAGCGGGACTTTGAGTTCGCCCAAAAATACGGCCTGCCCATCAGGGTGGTGATTCAGCCCCCGGGAGAGGAACTCCGGGCCGGGGACCTCAAGGCCGCGTATGAAGACGAGGGGGTTCTGGTCAATTCCGGGAGTTTTTCCAGCCTGGCCAGCGCCCCGGCCCGGGAAGCCATTGCCGCCTTCCTGGAAGAAACGGGGCGGGGCCGCCGGGCCGCGCACTTCCGCCTCCGGGACTGGCTCATTTCCCGGCAGCGCTACTGGGGCGCGCCCATCCCCATTATCTACTGCGAGAAATGCGGCATGACGCCGGTGCCGGAGCAAGACCTGCCGGTTAAGCTGCCCCTGGACGTCTCCCCTACCGGGGAGGGCGGCTCACCCCTGGCCCATCTGCCCTCCTTCACCAACGTCCCCTGTCCCCTCTGCGGCGGCCCGGCCCGGCGGGAAGTGGACACCATGGACACCTTCGTGGAGTCCTCCTGGTATTTCCTGCGCTACGCCTGCGCCGACTACCGGGAAGGACCGTTGGACAGGAAACGGGTGGATTACTGGCTGCCCGTGGACCAATACATCGGCGGCATCGAGCACGCGGTGCTGCACCTGCTCTATGCCCGGTTTTTCACCAAGGTCCTCCGGGACCTGGGCCTGGCCCGGATTGATGAGCCTTTCACCCGGCTCCTCACCCAGGGCATGGTCCTCAAGGACGGGGCCAAGATGGCCAAATCCAAGGGCAACGTGGTGGACCCGGAATACATGATCAGCGAATACGGCACGGACACCACCCGGCTCTTCCTCCTCTTTGCCGCGCCCCCGGAAAGGGACCTGGAGTGGAGCGACCAGGGGGTCCTGGGGGGGCACCGCTTCCTGCACCGCCTCTGGACCCTGGCCCAAAACCTGCTGCCGGACCTCAAGAAGGCGCAGCCTTATCAGGGTAGCGGCAGTGACCTCCCCCCCGGCCTGGGGGAGTTCCGCCAGAAGGTGCACCAGACCATCCAGAAGGTGACCGGGGATATTGAGGACCGTTTTCACTTCAACACCGCCATCGCCGCGGTGATGGAACTGATCAACGCCTTTTACCAGGCAGTGGAGGAACTTGCCCCAGAGGAGAAGGCCCTGCCCGTCTTCCGGGAGGCCCTGGAGGCGGTTTTGCAGCTGCTTTACCCCATGGTGCCCCACATTACGGAAGAATTATGGGAGAACTTGGGTTATAATACTTCCCTGCAACTGGCCCCCTGGCCCCAGGCCCAGGCCGAAGCCCTGGTGGAAACGGCCCGCACGGTGGTCATTCAGATCAACGGCAAGGTGAGGAGCCGCATCTCGGTGCCGGCCAGCCACTCGGACCAGCAGGTCCAGGACGCGGCCCTGGACGATCCGGTGGTCCAAAAATGGCTTAAGGGCCAGCCCCCTAGAAGGGTGGTGGTGGCCCGGGGCAAGCTGGTGAACATTGTTATTTGAGGAAACATCGTGACTCGCAGCCGGTTTTTAGCCCTTCTCCTCCTCGCCGCCCTGGCGGGATGCGGCTACCGCCCCGTGGGCATGATGGACCACCGCTCCCCGGAAGCGGCCCCCTCTCTGGCCATTCCTCTGTTCGCCAACCGCTCCACCGAGGTGGGCATGGAATCCATTCTGGCCAATGCCATGATCCGGGCCTTTTCCCAGACCAAGGCCGTGCGGCTCACCACCAAACCCCAGGATGCCGAACTGGTGCTGGAAGGGAAAGTGGCCTTTGTGGAAAACAGCTCCGTGGCCTTTAATGATATTCAGAACTCCACGGTGCGGCGGGTGACCATCAAGGTGGACCTGAACCTGAAAAGGCGCAACACCGGCAAATCCTTGTGGAAGGATACCACGGTCATCCAGCAGGATTATGTGGCGGATCCCAACTACCAAATCGGCGAGACCCTGAAGAATCAGGGCATTAGACGGGCCGCAGCCACCCTGGCCCAGAAGGTCCTGGACAAGGTCTTGCTGGTGATTTAGCGTAGGGCGGCGGGCACTGCCCGCCTATAGATTAATTGGTTTATCTTAAATGGTGGGCCAAGCCCACCCTACATCAGCTCCGTCATGTCCCATCCAGTTTTGGAACGCCACCTGCAGCGCCAGACCCTTAAGCCCCTTTATCTTTTCTATGGGGACGAAGAGTTCCTCATGCTCCGGGCCCTGGAGCGCCTGGAAAGGGCCCTGGCCGGCCCGGAGGGCGACGCCCCGGTGAAGGTGATCCTGGAGGCCCAGGAAGTGGCCCTGCCGGACTTTCTGGCCCAGGCGCGGCTGACCCCCCTGTGGGGGGCCGGGCAACTCCTGGTGCTGCGCCGGGCGGAGACTTACCCGGCCAATGCCTTGAAGACGATTCTCCAATATCTGGAGCATCCCGCGCCCCGGGCCTGGGTGGTGCTGCTGGCGCCGGGACTGAAGGCCCGGGATCTGGGGAAAAACGCCGTCTGGAAACGCCTCCAGGAAGGAGACGCCACCCTGGGTTTCTTGCGCTTGAAGGAGGGGGAACTGCAACAGTGGCTGGCCCGGGAAGCCCAGGCCCTGGGGAAGACTCTCAGCCTGGCCGCGGCCCGGCGCCTGACGGAGATGGTGGGGGACAACCTCTCGGAATTGGCCCAGGAACTGGAGAAACTGGCCCTCTTTGCCGGAAAGGAAAAGAGCCTGACTCCCAACCTGGTAAGCCAGCTGGCCAGCCATAGCCGCACTTACAACATCTTCGCCCTGGTGGACGCCCTGGGCGACAAAGGCGCGCAAAAACGGCTTTCGGCCCTGGCCAACCTCCTGGACCTGGGGGAGAAGCCCGCCCGCATCCTGGTGATGCTGGCCCGGCAACTCCGCCTGCTCCTGCGCCTGAAGGACAGCCCGCCGGGCACCCCCCCGGAGGCCCTGGCCCGCTCCCTGGAAGTACCCCCCTGGAAAATGAAGGAACTATCCCAACAGGCCGCCCGCTTTACCGTCCCCACCCTCCAGACCCACCTCTGGCGCCTGCATCAAACCGACCGGCAACTGAAGACCAGCGCCGGCAATCCCAGATTGTGGCTGGAATGGTGCCTGCTGCAGATGGGACCGGGGTAAGAAAAAAGATGCACCACCAAGACACCAAGAGCACCAGGGGGCACCAAGGAAGAGGAATTTTTATGTTTGGCGCTGGCCGCGCCAAACATAAAAATATTTCTTGGTGCATCTTTGTGTCTTTGTGTCTTGGTGGTGTCTTTTAAGCGCCTTGCAGGGCGTTGACCTGGCGGGTGAGGCGGGAGATCTTCCGGGCCGCGGCGCGCCAATGCAGGGTGCCTTTGCCCGCGACCTGGGCGATGACGGGCACCGCCTTGACCAGCGCGCTCTCGGCGCCGGCTGCGTCCTTCTGGGCCAAAGCCTGGCGCACTTCCCGCACCACGCCTTTCACCCGGGTCTTGCGGCTTTGGTTCCGAAGACGCCGCTTCTTATTCTGTCTGGCCCGTTTCAGGGCGGAAATGTGTCTGGCCAAATTAATGTCCTCCGCAAAAATGGTCCATATACTTTAACTTAAGAAATTCTGCAGGTCAAGACTGTTGGCTTTCCGGATATTGCCGGAAGAAGGTCTGGAAATAACCGACCCCGGAGGTGAGGGTGACGATCAGGGCCAGCCAGAGCAAGCCCGTGCCCAACCGCTGGAAATCCAGGGCCTGATAGGGGTAATGCAGGATCAAGGCGGTGAGCGCCACCATCTGCAGCAAGGTCTTGGTCTTGCCCCAGCGGTCCGGGGCCAGGATGATGCCCTCCGCCGCGGCCAGGGCCCGCAGGCCGGTGACCGCCAGTTCCCGGCCGATGATGACCACGGCCATCCAGGCGGGCACCCGGCCCAGAGGAATGAGCATGATCAGGGCCGCGGACACCAGCAGCTTATCGGCCAGGGGGTCCATGAATTTCCCGAAGCGGCTCACCAATTGGTGGCGCCGGGCAATAAACCCGTCCAGAAAATCGGTGGCCCCCGCGGCCATGAAGACCAAGGCTCCTAAAAAGCTGGCCCATTGCCCTTGAAAGCATAAAAGGACCATCACCACCGGGATGGCGACAATGCGCGCCCCGGTTAAGAGGTTGGGTAAATTCCGGAAGTTGGTGGAACCCGATTCCATATCAGCCGCGCACGCGCTCCCAATCCTCTAGAAACTTTTTCAAGCCCGCATCCGTCAGGGGATGCTTCATCAGCTGCATAATCACCCCGAAGGGCACGGTGGCGATGTCCGCGCCCGCCAGGGCCGCCTCCAGGACATGGAGGGGATTGCGGATGCTGGCGACGATGATTTCCGTGTCAAACCCGTAATTTTCGAAGATGGTGAGGGTCTGCTCCACGATCTCCATGCCCCGTTGGGAGATGTCGTCCAGGCGGCCGATGAAGGGGCTGACGAAGGCCGCGCCCGCCTTGGCCGCCAGCATGGCCTGGACGGGTTGGAAGATCAGGGTGACGTTCACCTTGATCCCTTCCTCCGCCAGGACCCGGGTGGCCTTCAGACCCTCCGGGGTCATGGGGATCTTCACCGCCACATGTTCGTGGATCTTGGCCAGATGCCGGCCCTGGGCCAACATGCCCGCCGCATCGGTGGCCGTCACCTCGGCGCTCACCGGCCCCTGCACCAATTCACAGATTTGCCGGATCAGGTCTTCAAACTGCTGGTCGGTCTTGATCCCCACCTTGGCGCACAGGCTGGGATTAGTGGTCACTCCATCCACCAGGCCCAAGCCGTGAGCCTCGCGAATCTCCTGAAAATCGGCCGTGTCGATGAAGAATTTCATAATGACTCCTTATGTTATCATAGTTCATCTGGGCCCACTACGCCGGAAGCGTTGCAAGCAGCCCTCGGAGCAGAAAAAATAATCCTGGCCGTCCCGGCGCCACTTCAAGGCTTCCTTCCGGGGAATAAAGGTGCCGCAGATAGGGTCCTTAACCAGCACCTCCGGCTCATTTAACCGCGTCTCCTGGGAGCCGGAAGCCCCCGGCTGGAGGAATTGCCGGACCTTCTTGAAGAGGCTGTAGGCCAGATAACCCGCCAATATTGCCAAAAGTACACGCCAGGCCAAAGTTCCTCTCTTTTATCCCCCTGCGGGTTGCACCGCGTCCCGCGCCTGGGCATCCAACTCCGCCAACAGCTCCCCTGCCGTCTTCCCCAGGACCGGATGCCAGGCCTGGGGGGCAATCTCCGCCAGGGGCACCAGGACAAAGGCCCGGCAGTGCATCTCCGGGTGGGGGAGCACCAGCTCCGGCCCGGAGATGATCACCCCGTCATACAAGAGCAGATCCAGGTCGATGACCCGGGGGCCCCAGTGCTCTCCCCGGACCCGCCCCAGGTCCTCCTCCACCTGCCGGAGCACCCGCAGCAACTCTTCCGGTTCCAGCCGGGTGCGCACCTGGGCCACGGCATTGACATACCAGGGCTGGTCCGGGGGGCCCAGGGGCGGGTTCAGGTAAAAGGCGGAGGCCTTTAAGAGCTCCACTTCCTCCGCGGCCGCCAGTCTTGCCAGGGCCTCCTGCAACTGCCGGCGGGGGTCGCCCAGGTTGGCCCCCAGGCCCACGTAAGCCACCACCGGCTTCAATTCCGTGATGGCCGCAGGTCCCAGAGGCATGGCTTAATCTGCAAGTCCCTAAAAAATCAATTGGTTTTAATCCAGAAGGAGGCCCCGGGATTGCCAGGGGCCTGCATTTCCGGACTCCGCACAGGAGTGAGAATCTGTATTAATTCCGGATCATTGGCAATAAAAAAGTTGGGCTGAAGAATATGGAACCTGTCGGTATTGGCCAAGAGATAGGCCGCCAGCAGATATTGTTCCGAGAAATATTTATCCTCCCACCCCGGCAGATAATCATAAGGCAGGAAGATATCATGAAAATGTACCAAGACATTGGCTTGGAGCCGGGGCAAAACATCCAAAAAGGCCACGGTGACGTCGGAGTTCATAAAACATCGATGGGAATTGTCGATAAAAAGGAGGTCATTCTCCTCCAAGTCCGCAAAAATCTGCAAATCCACCTCTTCCAGGCCCTGTCTAATAACCACATCGCAGAGCTGATCGATTTCCGCCCGGGGGTGGGGGTCCAGGGAAATAATCTTGGTTTTTAACTGATGGTTACTGATTGCCGTTCTGGCAAATTTCGTGGAGTTTCCCGAACCCACTTCCAGATAGGTCTTAGGCTCATAGCGGCACAGGAAGGCATATAAGGCCATGGCGTCCAATGCCGGCAACCATTCATTCAACCAAAAAGGGCTCAGGGAAGATTCCGGGGCCATTAGGGGAATTTTCTGGAAATATTCCTTAAATTCCAGAATATTTTCTAAATTGATCTTATAAGTATCTCTATTTTTGTTGATTATCTCATATAAAAGGGGATGGGGCGGGTTGCCAAAGCCGTATCTGGGTTTGGAAATCACCTGGTAATCATTGACAGCCGGATATCCTTCGGCCAGCAGGGCAGCTTTACAGATGCCTAAATGCTTGCGGAGAAAATTGACGATTAATGATTTGGCAATTGCTTTTATTTTATTCAAGGTCCATCAGCCTTGGGGGGTCATCCCAGCCTTTGCAGACGCTCCAGGGCTTCTGCCAGCCTCTCCTGGGGCACGGTGAGGGCCAGGCGCACATAGCCTTCCCCAGGAGCCCCCAGGCCCATGCCGGGAATGGTGACGATGCCCGCCTGCTCCAAAAGATGGGTGGTAAAGCCCATGGAGTCCATCCCCGGGGGCACCGTTAGCCAAACATAGAAGGTGGCCTTGGGAAACTCCACGTCGTAGCCCAGCTTCTGCAGCCCTCCCACCAGCAGGTCCCGGCGGGCCTGAATGATGGCGCAGTTTTCCCGGACAAAGCTCTGGTCCGAATCCAGGGCGGCGGTGCCTGCCAGCTGGATGGCGTCGAAGGCCCCGGAATCGATGTTGCTCTTGATCTTCCCCAACGCCGCCAACACCTCTTTGTTGCCCACGGCCATGCCCAGACGCCAGCCGGTCATATTATAGGTCTTGGAGAGGGAATGGAACTCGATGCCCACTTCCCGGGCCCCGGGCACTTCCAGGAAACTGGGGGGCTGAAAGCCGTCGAAGGCCAGCTCGGTGTACGCGGCGTCATGCACGGCAATAATTTTATATTCCCGGCAAAAATCCACCATGCGGGTGAAAAACCCCTTATCCGCCACGGCCGCGGTGGGGTTGTTGGGGTAGTTGAAGAAAAAGGCCTTGGCATCCCGGGCCGTCAAAGGATCGATGTCGTGGAAATCCGGGAGAAAGGCGTTTTCCCGGACCAAGGGCACAAAATGGCTGTAGGCCCCGGCAAAGAGGCTGCCCATCTGGTAGACGGGGTAGCCCGGGCTGGTCATGAGGTTGATGTCCTCTGGATTGTTGATCCCTAAGGGCAGGTGGGCGATGCCTTCCTTGGAGCCGATGAGGGTGAGGACCTCAGCCTCAGGGTCCAGCTCCACGCCGAAACGCTTGAGGTACCAGCGGGCCACGGCCTCCCGGAAACCCTTCATGCCGGAATAGGCCGGGTAGCGGTGGGTCCCGGGGTCGGCCACCGCTTCTTTCATCTTCTCGACGATGAAGGCAGGCGTGGGCAAATCAGGGTCCCCCACTCCCAAATCGATGATGTCCACGCCTTTGGCCTTGACCTCGGCCTTCTTGTCGTCAATGGCCTTGAACAGGTAAGGAGGAATCTGCTTTAAGCGTTCCGCCGGCTCGAAAAACTGGGTCATGCCTTCACCCTTTCCGCCACGACTTGATTGCGCAAGGTACCGATCTTTTCCACCTTGATCTCCACCACGTCGCCCACCTGCATGGGACCGATGCCCGAAGGGGTGCCGGTGGCGATGACGTCCCCGGGCAGCAGGGTCATGATTCGGGAGATAAAGGAGATCAGGGTGGCCACCCCGAAAACCATGTTGCTGGTGTTGGAGTGCTGCTTCCTGGCCCCATTGAGGACCGCTTCCACTTCCAGGCGGTCTGGATCCCCGATATCCGTTTCTATCCAGGGACCCATGGCCGCAAAGGTGTCGAACCCCTTGGCCCGGGTGAACTGGCCGTCCTTCTTCTGGAGGTCCCGGGCGGTGACGTCGTTGAAACAGGTATAGCCCAGGACGTAGTCGAAGGCTTTCTCCTCCGGCACGTGCCGGGCCGTCTTGCCCAGGACCACGGCCAGTTCCGCTTCATAATCCACCCGCCGGGACATGGCGGGATAGACGATGACCTCATCCGGGCCGATAACCGCGGTGCTGGGCTTCATAAAAATCAGGGGTTCATCCGGCACCGGGTTGCCGAATTCCGCGGCATGATCCCGGTAGTTCAATCCCAGGGCGATGATTTTGCTGGGTTCGCAGGGGGCCAGCAAGGTGACTTCCGGCAGAGACATGACTTCCCCGGTGGTATTGGCCAGACCGCCCTCATAGGGAAGTCCCCAGAGGACGGAGATTTTCTCCCCATCCAGAATGCCGTAAGCGGTCCGGCCCATCTGCTCGAAACGTATTAGACGCATAACATGAAAACTTTATGGCCGTGTGGCGAAATCAATATGGCCATCCTTTAGGAGCCATTGGCCCGCCCGCAAATTATCAAACAAGGAGGTGGGCATCCTCGCCTGCCCTGGCAGTCCTCACAGGCTGGAAAGCCTGTGCCTACTACTCAATACCCCCCTTTTCTAAAGGGGGGCAGGGGGGATTATACTGCGCCTCAAAAATCCCCCTAAATCCCCCTTTAGGAAAGGGGGACTTTAAACATCCTCTCCACTTAAGCTATATAAGTAATCGGTGGGCCATGCCCACCCTACCCCAATAATTTCTGTCATTCTGAACGGAGCGCAGCGGAGTGAAGAATCTCTATTTTCCCGCGGAGTTAGAGATTCTTCGGTCGCCTGCGGCTCCCTCAGAATGACAACTTCGATTCTTAGCTTTAAGCTGACGGCTGATAGCTGACGGCTTTCTTACTTCAACCCCAAGACATCCTGCATATCATAGAGCCCCGGGGACTGGCCCACGATCCACAACGCGGCCCGGACCGCGCCCCGGGCGAAGTTGTCCCGGCTGTGGGCCCGGTGGATGATCTCCAGTCGCTCCCCCATGCCCCCGAAGAGCACGGTATGCTCACCGACGATATCCCCGGCCCGCACGGTCTGCACCCCGATCTCCTGGGGGGTGCGCTCGCCGATGATGCCTTTGCGGGCATAGACCCCCACCTGCTCCAGATCCCGGTCCAGGGCCTGGGCGATGACCTGGGCCAATTTCAGGGCCGTGCCGCTGGGCGCGTCCTTCTTCAGGCGGTGGTGGGCCTCCACGATCTCCACGTCGTAGCCGGAGCTCAAGACCCGGGCGATATCCCCCACCACCTTGAACATCAGGTTCACGCCCACGCTCATGTTGGGGGCGAAGACCAGCCGGGTGCGGGCGGCCAGGGCTTGGATGGCGGCGATCTGCTCCGGGGAGCAGCCGGTGGTGCCCATGACCATGGCCTTGCCTGCGTCCGCCACGGCTTGCAGGTGAATCAAGGACGGCTCGGGATGGGTGAACTCGATGAGCACGTCACCCTGGGGCAGGACCTCGGCCAGGGACCCGGAAATCTTAATGCCCTTGGCCGGGAGACCCACCACCTCCCCCACTTCTTTGCCCACTGCGGGATGATCCGGGCGCTCCACTGCTGCGGCCAGAGTGATGCCTTCCACCCCTTCCAGCATGTGGATGATGCGGCCCCCCATGCGCCCGGCAGCCCCGGAAACGATGGCCCGTACCATAAAGCCTCCCTAAAAACAGGGACCAAGGATCAGGGACCAGGGGCCAGTCAGCTCCCCTTTGACCCCTGACCCCTGGCCCCTGATCCCTATTTAATCAGCCCGTACTTCTGCATCACCGTGCGCAGCTTATTATCGTTGGCCTCGGACATGGGGCACAGGGGCTGGCGCACTTCCCCGGTGGTCATCCCCAGCATCTTCATGGCCGTCTTCACCGGCACGGGGTTGGTTTCATAGAACATGGCCTCCGTCAGGGGCCACATCTTGTAGTGGAGTATCTTGGCCCCCTCCAGATCGCCCTTGAAGAAGGCGTTGCACATGCCCGCCATGTCGGCGGGGACGACGTTGGAGACCACCGAGATCGCCCCCATGCCGCCCACGCAGAGCAGCGGGAAGGTGGTGAAGTCGTCGCCGGAGAGCACCGCGATCTTATCGCCGCACAACTCCAGAGTCTTGGCCCCCTGCTTCAGGTCCCCGGTGGCGTCCTTGAGGCCGACGATATTGGGGATCTGGGCAAGGCGGGCCATGGTCTCCGGCAGCAGGTTGACGCTGGTGCGGCCCGGGACGTTGTAGACCACGATGGGGATCTTGGTGGCCCCGGCCACGGTTTTATAATGCTGATACAGCCCTTCCTGGGTCGGTTTATTATAGTAAGGAGTGATCATCAGGGCGTAGTCCGCGCCCGCGGCTTCGGCATGCTGGGTCAGTTCCAGGGACTCGGCGGTGCTGTTGGAGCCTGCGCCCGCGATCACCGGCACCCGTTTTTTCACCTGGTCCAGGCAGATCTCCACCACCCGTTTGTGCTCCCCGTGGGACAGGGTGGGGGACTCGCCGGTGGTGCCGCAGGGCACGATCCCATGGATGCCTTCGGTGATCTGGCGCTCGATGAGGGCCCGGTAGGCCTCTTCGTCGAGCTGGCCGTTCTTGAAGGGAGTAATGATGGCGGTAATTGCTCCCTTTAGCATGATGCCACCTCCTTACTTGAGTTCATCGACCCACAATTCGCCCTGGCACACCACCAGGGCCTCTCCCTCCAGAAAGACGTCCTTAAAATCCTCTCCCTGGAGTTTAAAATGCACGGTGAGGATTTCTCCTCCCCGGGTATGGACTGCGACTGGGGAGACCACGTGTCCCAGGCGGGCGGCAATGAGGGCCGCGGCCACCGCGACGGTGCCGCAGGCCAGGGTCTCGTCCTCCACCCCCCGTTCATAGGTGCGCAACTCCAGGGCCTGAGAGCCCAGAAAGTTGATGAAATTGACATTGGTGCCCGCGGGCTGGAACAGGGGGTGGAAGCGCACGATCTTCCCCCAGAAGGTCACCGGCACCTGCTCCAGGTCCTTAACCGGCACCACCACGTGGGGCACCCCCACCTTCAGAAAGTGGCCGGTGAGGTTCTTGCCGTTGATGGGGATCTCCTGGTAGAGACGGAAATCCTCGATGCCCGTCAGCTCCAGGCGCACCTCCCGGTCCCGTACTGCGGCGTGGATGATCCCCGCCAGGGTTTCAAAGCTCAATTTCTCCGGCGCGATCCCCAGCATCACCGCCAGGCGGGCGGCGCAGCGGCCGCCGTTGCCGCACATCTCCGGCTCGGAGCCGTCGGCGTTGTAAAAGCGCCAGCGGAAATCGGCCCGCTCACTGGGCTCAATGAGGATCAGGCCGTCGGCCCCCACCCCCACCTGCCGGGCGCAGACCCGGCGGGCGAAACGGGGCTGCTCCCCTGCCGGGATCAGGCTGAGGCGGTGGTCAATGAGGACAAAATCATTGCCGCCGCCGTGCATCTTATAAAAGGGGAGGCGCTTGGTTTCTAAATCCATCGGTTCTCATGAAAATCCCCCCTAACCCCCCTTTAAAAAAGGGAGGGATAAATGACAAAGTTCCTTTAAAGTCCCCCTTTCATAAAGGGGGATTTAGGGGGATTTTTAAGGCGTTATTCAGCTACTTCAAGGATTCGGGGATACTCTCCCCCCAGATGAGCTGGCGGTAAGTTTCCCGTTTTCTGATAACATAAAACTCTTGATCTTGCACCAAAATTTCCGCCACCCGGGGCCGGGCGTTGTAATTGGAACTCATGGAAAAGCCGTAGGCCCCGGCGCTCATCACCGCCACCAGCTCTCCGGGGGCGAAAGCGGGCATCTGCCGGTCCTTGGCCAGAAAATCCCCGGATTCGCAGATGGGCCCCACCAGGGAGGCCTTCACCCGGGGCCGGGCCTTCTTGACCACCGGCCAGACGCCGTGGTAGGAGCCGTAGAGGCTGGGGCGGGCCAGGTCGTTCATACCCGCGTCGACGATGATGAAGTGCTTGACGCCGCTCTCCTTGGTGTAAAGCACTTTGGTGACCAGGATGCCGGCGTTGCCCACCAGCACCCGTCCCGGCTCCAGGATCAGGGTGACCTTCAGGTCCCGGAGCTTTTCCACGATCTTCCCCCCGTATTCGTGGGGGTGGGGAGGCTCTTCCTGGTCGTAGCGGATGCCCAGGCCGCCGCCCAGGTCCAGGTAGCGGATGGCAATGCCCAAATCCTGGAGCCGGGCGATCAGCTCCTTGAGGCGCTCCAGGGCCTCCACAAAGGGGGAGACCTCGGTGATCTGGGAGCCGATGTGGCAGGCCACCCCCAGCACTTCCAGGTGGGGCAGCTCCCGGGCCCGGCGGTAATCCTCCAGGGCCTGATCGATATTGATGCCGAACTTGTTCTTCTTCAGGCCCGTGGAGATGTAGGGATGGGTCTGGGCGTCGATGTCCGGGTTGATGCGCAGGGCCACCGGCGCCTTCTTCCCCAGGCGCCCGGCGACACGGTTGATGGCTTCCAGTTCCTGGGAGGACTCCATGTTGAAGAGCAAGATCCCGGCCCGGAGCGCGTCCCTGATCTCCTGGGGGCGCTTGCCCACCCCGGAGTAAACGATTTTCCCCGGGTCCACCCCGGCTTGTAACGCCCGGTGCAATTCCCCCCCGGAGACGATGTCCGCGCCCGCGCCCTGGCGGGCCAGGAGCCTTAAGATGGCCAGGTTGCCGTTGGCCTTGACCGCGAAGCAGACAATATGGGGAAAACCCGCGAAGGCCCCGTCAAAGACCCGGTAATGGTGGCTCAGGGTGGCGGCGCTGTAGAGATAAAAGGGGGTGCCCACCCTGGCGGCAATGGCCTTGACCGGCACGCCTTCGCAATAGAGTTCGCCGTTCTGGTAGTGGAAATGATGCATGCAGCTAATCCTTAAATAGCTTTAAGCCATCAGCTGTCAGCTGTCAGCTCAAAAAAATAAAAACCCTAAGTCACCAGATAATCTCGGGAACCTGGCTAAATGTACTCTATCTTGATGGCCTTAATTGTTTACCAGAAATTTTCATTAGCTGAAAGCTGATCGCTGACAGCTGAAAGCTCAATAACTGATCCCCGCCTCCTCGGAAGGGATGCTCTCGTTGGCCCGCCGGGAGTTGTCCACCGCGGTGGCGTAATAATAATAAATCCGGCCCCGCCGCGCCTGGGCGTCCAGATACGCGGGCCGGGTCAGGAGCGCAGGGGTTAGCAGCAGGAATTTGACCTCCCCTTCCTGGCGCCGGTAAATGCGGTAACCCGCCACATCCGGGGCGGGGCTGGGGTCCCACCGGAGCTCCACGCCCTTCGCCCCGGCCACGGCCACCAGGTTGAGGACCGGCGGCGGGGGCGTGCGCTTCTCCGGCATGGCCGCGTGCACGTCAGAGTCCACACTCTCCAGGAAATCCGGCCCCACCCGGCGCACGGCCCGCGCCAAATAAGCATATTCCACGTCGTTGAGGACGGACAAATCCTGGAAGGCAGGGCCCCTAACGGGCTGCGGGTTCAGGGAGATCCATGACTGATCCCTTGTCCGCCGGTAAAGCCGGTAGCCGGCCAGGTCCCGCACCGGCCGGCCGTCTTGCTCCTGGGTGACCGGCTGCCAGGACAATTGCACGATCCGGTCCCCGGGCAGGGCCCGGAGGCCCTGGGGCGCCCGGGGCAGCACCCCCCAGGCGTGGCTCAGCGTCCGGGACCAGGCCCCCGCGTACATCTCCTGGTCATAGGCGGCCACCCGGTAATAGTAGCGTTTTCCGGGGACCAGGTTCCGGTCCCGGTAAATCACCGCCTCGCCCCGCACTTCCGCCAGGCGGGGATAGGCCAGGTCGATATCCGCGAGGCGCACAAACTCCTCGGGGTAAGGTTGAGCCGGCTCCACCCCCTTTATCTCCGCGCGCAGCACCCGGCAGCCCTGGATCTGGGTCAGGGGCTGGCCCAGGAGGTTCTCCCGGGGGAGCAGCCAGGCCAGCACCAGGGCGTCCCCTTCCTGGGAGAGGCGAAAATCCCGGACCGCCGCGGGCAAGACGGCATCCGGAGGGATGGGGGCCAGCTTCTTGCCGCAGCCGCCGACCAAGAGGATGAGGGCGAAGAGGAGAAAAAACTGAGTCCTTGTTTTCGGTTTTCGGTTTACGGTTTTCGGTATCCTATTCATGAAATCTCAGTTCTGGTGGCATAAGCATATCGCCTTTGCCAGCTTATGGCTTTCTCCTCCAGAAAGCCTTTATCCTCATAAACTCAATTCCTCCTCCACCCGGGCCAGGGCCGCGGCCACCCGGGCCGGCGCGGTGCCCCCCGGGGAGGTGCGCCGGGCCACGGAGTTTTCGATTTTCAGCCATTCAAAGAGGTCCGCGTCCGCCTGGGGCGCGAAACGGCGAATTTCCTCCAGGGTCAACTCCCAGAGTTCCTTTTTTTGGGTTTCCGCATACTGTACGGTCTGCCCCACCTGCTCGTGGGCGGTGCGGAAGGGCACGCCTTTGGTCACCAGATAATCCGCCATATCGGTGGCCGTGAGAAAGCCGCCGTGGAGGGCCGCGGCCATGCGTTCAGGACGAATCTTCAGGTTGCCCAGCAAACCGGTCATGAGCCGCACCGCGGCCTTGACCGTATCCAGGGTGTCGAAGAGGGGCTCCTTGTCCTCCTGCAAATCCCGGTTGTAGGCCAGGGGCAGGCCCTTGACGGTCATGAGCAGCCCCAGGAGGTGGCCGCAGACCCGGCCGCATTTGCCCCGCACCAGTTCCGGCACGTCCGGGTTCTTTTTCTGGGGCATGATGGAAGAGCCGGTGGCGTAGGCGTCCGGCAGATCCACAAAAGCGAATTCCGAGCTGGACCAGATTATGAGTTCCTCGGCCAGACGGCTCAAATGGACCATCATGATACTGGAATGGGCGAGAAACTCCAAGAGAAAATCCCGGTCGCTGACCGCGTCCAGACTATTGCGGAAGACCTCCGGGAAGCCCAGTTGGGAAGCACTAAATTGGGGGTCGATGGGGAAGGTGGTGCCCGCCAGGGCCGCGGCCCCCAGAGGGGAGACCCGGATGCGGGCCAGGGACTCGGTGAGGCGGGCCTGGTCCCGGCGCCACATTTCGTCATGGGCCAGGAGATGGTGGGAAAAGAGTATGGGCTGGGCCCGCTGCAGATGGGTGTAGCCCGGCATCAGGACCCCCAGGTGGCGGCGGGCCAGCCGGGCCCCGGCCCGGCGCAGGTCCGTCAGGTCCCCCAGCAAGCCTTCAATTTCCCCGGCCAGAAAGAGGCGCACATCCAAGGCCACCTGGTCGTTGCGGCTCCGGGCCGTGTGCAATTTGCGGCCCACCTCCCCGATCTTGGCGATGAGGCGGGACTCCACGGCCATGTGCACGTCTTCCAGGGCCGGGTCCCAGGAGAATTCCCCGGCCTCCATCTCCCCCCGGATCTCCTCCAGGCCCCGGACGATGGCTTCGGCCTCTTCCGGGGCGATAATCCCCTGGCGGGCCAGCATCCGGGCGTGGGCCTGGGAGCCGGCGATATCCTGAGGAAAGAGCCGCTGATCAAAATCCAGGGAGGAGGTGAAGGCCTCCACCTCCTGTTCCGTCCCCCCCTGAAAACGTCCGCCCCAGGGTTTCTTAGCCATTCTTAACTCCGTTATTATTCTAGCTCTTCTTTAATCCAGAGTCCTTCCCTTTTAACCCATTCGATTATAGTTTCTTTATAATCATCCTTTATCTTGTAAAAATAGTCGTGCTCCGAAGAATCCCATTGGCCATCAATAATATCTTCTTTTTTCAATGATTTTCGCCTCATTTTAAGGCCAGCTCTTGCTCCAGCCAACTCTCTCCCAGTAATCTTTTTACTAATTCCTTCCGAAGACTTTCTTTTAGCAATTTCATTCATTAAAAATGTAACTTTTTTCATTGGTGCAGGCTCTTTGTCAATCTGGACCAATGCTGCCAGTAATAATCTTTGATAGGGTGTTGCCTCTTCAACATAAGGAACTAATTCGCTTTTTGTCCATGGCTCATCTTTACCCTCTATTTCGTCCTCAGTGGGTTCTTCCTGCTCGATAGATCCTTCTACAGTTGATTTTTTTGTTGCAATATCAATAATCAATCTTATAATATTACCTAAATTAATACTCTCAATTGGCATTAAAATATTATGGATTTTGTCAATGGACTCATCTTTGCCAATAACAGGTTCTAGCTCCTCTCTTAATCTTAATAATTCTACCAAATCTTCAAAAATTATAAGACGCATTCTATCTTTATATTTACTTCCAATTATCTGTTCAATTAAAGGTTGTATTTCCCCCTTTCCTATTACATAAAGGCCAAAAAAGTTTTCATTGCCTTCTTTTTTGGACAATTTATCAATATATTCTCCCAATTGGCTAACGCTTCCAATAGGCCAAGTGCTTGTTTTTGCCTCTAAAACTAAAACATCCCCATTAATTCTTTTCCAAATTCCATCGTAGTTGTCTTCTCCTGTTTTCCCGGCATATCTACCATAACTTATTTCAAATCCTATCTTTTTCCCTATAGATACAATTAAATCTTGAAAGGCGCGGTTATAAGGATCATGAGGACCTGAACCTTTGCTTATACACTCAGTAAGCCATTTGTTTATCTGCTCTGTAGTCCATTTGTCATTTTCAATAAATTCTCTGAATCTTTTGGATTCTTCGCTATTGTCTTTTAATTCTCTTCCGATAAGATTTAGTACGTCATTAATCTCGATCATTTTTTACTCCTTAATTGTAATTCTAAGGGATCGAAGCGACCTAAGAATCTCAAAAGACAAGATTCTTCACTCCGCTTCGCTCCGTTCAGAATGACAAATCATTAAACTTTCCAAAATGTCTCAAGTATCTATCTCCTTTTTTTTTAACCGAAAACAGAAAACAGAAAACCGTCTTTAGGGCTTAAAAGATTCCAATTGATAGGTGGTACTTTCCGTTTCCTCTTTTTGGTCGGCGGCCTTTTTCTTGATGGTAAACATGCTCTTGACCAGCCCCACGCCCGGAGCATACCATTCATAGGCGGTGATGGAAAGACTGGCTTTGGCCCCCTGGGTTCCCCCCTCATGCTTGACCTTCACGCACTCCTCATAAGTCCCCGCGGGCACCGTGACCTTCTCATGGATGTCTTCAATGATGACCGCGACCTTCAGGTCATTCTCCCCCATCTTCGTGGAGATGTCCCAGTAGGTGCCCTTATCCACCGGGTCTTTCAAGTAAAAGACCTGGGGGGTGACGATCTGGGGCTCCCCGGTGGGGGTCATTTGTTCCGCATAGCGATACACCCCGAAATCGCCTTTGGCGATGAAATAAATCCTGACGCTGTCGCCCACTTCCCATTTCCGGGGGGTGACTTTCTGGCCCTGGAGTTCCCGGGGCGCCAGGTTGGTAATCTTGATTTTTTGCGCTCCCGGTCTACTGGAGGTAACACCGTAAACCCAGGTCATTCCTTCCTTCAGGGGATAATATTTTTCCGCGGGTTCTCCGAAACAAGAGGAGCCGGGCAGCAGAAAAAACAGCAGCACGGCGACGGCAATGCATTTGCTCTTCATGGCTTAACTCCCATTGATGGGGCTACCGGGTTCAGCCTGCCTGCAAAGGGCTTTGGCACGACTCGCATCGGGCTGAGGCCAGAGCCCCGGCCTCCGGCAGCTTTTGCCAATGGCCGCAGCCGCGACAGCGGGCCATGGGGTGGTAGCCCAGGCAGGTCCCATCTTTCCAGTAGCGTAAAGTCCCGTATTTCCGCCAATATAGAAAAACCGGATAAAGGATGGCCAAGACAATAAAATGGGCCAGGGCGACGAAGAACAACCGCCAGTAAAGCAGGGCCCAGAGACCCATGCCGGTCAAGAAGATCGAAGCGAAGCGCCAGGACTTATCCCAGATCTGCCGGTCCGCAAAGGTCCAGGGCAGGCGCACGCCGATCCACATATTGGGGCCCAGCCGCTTGAGGAGCATAAAGACCCCCAGCCCCCCGCAAACTGCGGAGAGCATGTAACTGACGGTCCTGGGCATGGTGTGCATTATTTCTAGCCCCTCAGGCGTTGAAGGGAACCGGGGCGGCAACCTCATACTTTTTCTTTAAGGCCCACCCCGGTTCTGCCCGCCTGCCAAGCTCAAAATACGGTTTTCTGTTTTCGGTTTTCGGTAAAAGAAATAACCTGGCCATAGGTAAATGATCAGCAAGGGGCCCTAACGGCGGGCGTCTCGCCGGTGATTACTCCATTCTTTTTCTGCCCCCTGGCCCCTGACCCCTATCCTTTCCTACTTCCCCTCCAACTTCGCCCGGATTTTCAGGCGCAGGGCGTTCAAGCGGATAAAGCCGGTGGCGTCCGCCTGCACGTAATCCCCCCCGGCCTCGAAGGTGGCCAGGTCCGGGCGGTAGAGGGACTTAGGGGCCTTGCGGCCCACCACGGTGACGTTGCCCCGATAGAGCTTGAGCCGGGCGGTGCCGGTCACCGGTTTTTGGGCTTCGTCGATGAGGCTCTGGAGGGCGTAGCGTTCCGGCGCGAACCAGTAGCCGTAATAGATCAGCTCCGCGTAGCGGGGAATGAGGCTGTCCCTTAAGTGCATCACCTCCCGGTCCAGTGTGATGGACTCCACCGCCTGGTGCGCCGCCCTAAGAATGGTCCCCCCCGGGGTTTCGTAGACGCCCCGGGATTTGAGGCCCACGTAGCGGTTTTCCACCAGGTCCACCCGGCCGATGCCGTGTTCACCCCCCAGATCGTTGAGGCGGGCCAGGAGTTCAGCGGGACTGAGGCCCTCCCCGTTCACCGCCACCGGGTCCCCGGCCTCAAAGTCCACCTCCACGTAGCGGGGGTGGGTGGCCGCGGCCTCCGGGGGCCGGGTGAGGAGGAACATGTCCGGGGGGGGCTCGGCCCAGGGGTCCTCCAGGAT
>JAGVAH010000130.1 GCA_020060385.1 Syntrophobacterales bacterium
GTTGCCAAAAGTTTTTTCCGCCCCCCCTCACCCTAACCCTCTCCCCCCGCTGGGGGGAGAGGGGATAAGAGGAAAGAACTTTTGGCAAATGCTATAGTTATTGTGTCCCCCACGACTGGCAGCTATCAGCTGTCAGCAAAAAAAGGAACCGCCTGACCAGGGTCAGGCGGTTCCTTTTTTATCTTCTTTTAGCTGACTGCTGATCGCTGAAAGCTGACCGCTATTCTACTTTCCCCACTCCACCAGGGCCGCGCCCCAGGTGGCTCCCGCGCCGAAGCTGACGAGCAGGACCTTGTCCCCGTCTTTGATTAGCCCTGCCGTCACCGCTTCGTGGAGGGCGATGGGCACCGAGGCCGCAGAGGTGTTGCCGTACTTATCCACGTTGACGAAGACCTTCTCCATGGGCACCTTGGCAAACCGGGCCCCCGCGTCCAGGATGCGCCAGTTGGCCTGGTGGAGGATGAGAAAGTCCAGATCCTCCCGGCTGATCTGCGCGGTCTCCAGGATGCGGCGGATGGACTCCTTCACCGCGCCCACGGCAAACTTAAAGACCTCGGGGCCGTTCATGGTCAGGAAATGGCGTTGGGTATGGGTCTGAGGAGGAAGAAAGGGACTCACCTCCTGGTTGAATTCCGTTTCGCAATAGAGGTTCATATTCAGGTTGGAGGCGATAAAGGAGGTGATGATGCGCCCTTTCTTCGCCGGTCCCACCACCACCGCGCCCGCCCCGTCTCCGAAAAGGATGCAGGTGGAGCGATCGGTCCAGTCCGTGAAGCGGGAATTGGCGTCGCTGCCGATGACCAGGGCGTATTTGCCCTCCGCAGCCACCATGCGCTCCGCCACATAGAGGGCGTAATTGAAACCGCAGCAACCGGCCTGGAGGTCGAAGGCCCCCAAGGCGCCGTTCAGGCCCAGGATGTCCTGCACCCGGATGGCGGCCGCGGGATAGAGGTAATTGGGGCTGTTGGTGGCCAAAATGATGTAACTGAGTTGCTTCGCCTCCAACCCGGCCGCTTCCAGGGCCAGGCGGGAGGCCGCCACTCCCATGGTGACGATATCTTCATCCGGCGCGGCGATGCGGCGCTCCCGGATGCCGGTGCGCTCCATGATCCAGGAGGACGAGGTGTTCACCAGCTTTTCCAATTCTTCATTGGTCAGGACCCGCTCCGGCACGTAGGCCCCGGTCCCCAGTATGCCGATCTCTATGGCGGCCAATGTCGCTCCTTGATCTCACTTAAGAATTTGCCAGCATTTATAACTCAGACAGGGGGAAAAGGCAAACGGAATGGGAGCGGGCAGGCCCTGATTCCCCCCCCAGACCCTTCCAATTTCTGCCGGGCGTGCAACTTCTTTTTCTTTTTAATAAAATTAAATTTAAAGGCAATTAAATTCCAAGCCCCATAAACTTCTTGCGGCCTTGTGCATTTTTCCCAAATTCTTTTGACTTTTTTCCACTATTTAGTATAATGGATTCATTCATTATACAATATATTGTATTATAAAGAGAATTAAGCAACCCCTTGAAAGAAGGAGGAGAACGATGGGTCAGCTCGCAGAATCCAGGACCATAGCCGGTGAACTCCCCTTGAGCCCCAACGCCGTGGTGGTGCTCAAGCGCCGCTACCTGAAAAAGGACGACAACGGGGAGGTCACCGAAGGGGCCCAGGAGATGTTCCGCCGGGTGGCGGAGACCATCGCCCAGGTGGACCGCGACTATGATCCCAAAGCGGAGGTGGCCGCCACCACCCGCAAGTTCTACGAGCTCATGGCCGGGCTGTACTTCATGCCCAATTCCCCCACCCTGATGAACGCCGGCCGGGAGCTGGGCCAGCTCTCCGCCTGTTTCGTCCTGCCGGTGGAGGACTCCATCGACAGCATCTTCGATGCCATCAAACACACCGCCATGATCCACAAATCCGGGGGCGGCACCGGCTTCTCCTTCTCCCGCATCCGTCCGGAAAACGACGGGGTCCAGTCCACCAAGGGCGTGGCCTCCGGGCCCATCTCCTTCATGAACATCTTCGACGTGGCCACCGAGACCATCAAGCAGGGGGGCACCCGCCGGGGGGCCAACATGGGCATCCTCAGGGTGGACCACCCGGATATCGAACGCTTCATCACCTGTAAGAACGACACCAGGCGCCTCACCAACTTCAACATCTCCGTGGGCCTCACCGACGCCTTCATGGAGGCGGTGAAGAACAAGGAGGACTTTCCCCTCATCAACCCCCGCACCGGGGAGGAGGTGAAAAAGGTCAAGGCCCACGCCCTCTTCGACCTCATCGTCGAGAGCGCCTGGGCCACCGGCGAGCCGGGCATCATCTTTTTAGACGCCATCAACCGGGACAACTCCCTGCCCCACCTGGGGGACATCGAATCCACCAACCCCTGCGGCGAGCAGCCCCTGCTCCCCTACGAGTCCTGCAACCTGGGGTCCCTCAACCTGGCCAAGGTGGTCAAAGACGGGGCCATCGACTATACCCAGCTCAAGAAGATGGTGCACACCGCGGTCCACTTCCTGGACAACGTCATCGACGCCAACAAGTTCCCCCTGGAGGTCATCCGGGAACGCACCCTGGACAACCGCAAGATCGGCCTGGGGGTCATGGGCTTCGCGGATATGCTCATCCAGATGGGCATCCCCTATAATTCCGAGGACGCGGTCAAGGTGGGTGAAGAGGTCATGGCCTTTATCCAGAAGGAGGCCCGCCAGGCCTCGGCCGTGCTGGCGGACCGCCGGGGCAACTTCAAATACTATGCGGGCAGCCGCTATGACGGCAACGGCGTGGGCCGCATGCGCAACGCCACCACCACCACCATCGCCCCCACGGGCACCATCAGCATCATTGCCGGATGCTCCAGCGGCATCGAGCCGCTGTTCGCCATCTCCTACGTGCGCCGGGTCCTGGAGGGCACCGAGCTGGTGGAGGTCCACCCCTATTTCGAGGAGCTGGCCAAGCGCCGGGGTTTCTACAGCACCGAGCTGATGCGCCAGATCGCCCAGACCGGCTCCATCCGGGAGTTCAAGGAGATTCCCCAGGACGTGCGCCGCCTCTTCGTCACCGCCCACGAGGTGTCGCCGCAGTGGCACATCCGCCTCCAGGCCGCGTTCCAGAAATACACCGACAACGCGGTCTCCAAGACCGTGAACTTCCCCCACCAGGCCACCGCCGACGACGTGCGCCAGGTCTATCTCATGGCCTACGATCTGGGGTTAAAGGGCGTCACCATCTACCGAGACGGCAGCAGGGACCAGCAGGTCTTAAGCTTCGGCGCCAAACTCAAAGAGATCGAATACATCACCCCCCGGCCCCGGCCCGAGCGCACCACCGGGGCCACCGAGCTTATCAACACCGGCTGCGGCAAGCTCTACGTCACCGTCAACAAAGACGAACTGGGCTTCTGCGAAGTCTTCGCGCAGATGGGCAAGACCGGGGGCTGCGCCTCCTCCCAGATCGAATCCACCGGCCGCCTCATATCGCTGGCGCTCCGCTCCGGGGTGAAGATCGACTCCATCATCAAACAGATCACCGGCATCCGCTGCCCCAGCCCCATCTGGCAAAACGGCCACCAGGTGCTCTCCTGCCCCGACGCCATAGCCAAGGTGCTCTCCAACGTGGCCCAAGTGGAAGCCCCGGCCCCCACCCTGACCATGGCCGCCTGCCCGGACTGCGGCGGCGCCATCGAACACGAATCCGGCTGCCTCGTCTGCCGCGGCTGCGGCTTTTCGAAGTGTAGTTAAGGGTGAGGTGGGGGGAGGGCCAGGGACCTGAGGTCCCTGCTCTTCCCCACACACCAACCTCCCAACCCGCATAATTAGGGCGACCCGCTGGGCCGCCCTGGAATTAATGTAGGGTGGGCACTGCCCACCATATTATGGTGGCACCGGCTTCCAGCCGGAGCAGATTTTGAGGGAAAGGGCCCAGGACCTGCGGACTTTTGCCCCCACATCTCATCCAATCATTTGATATGAGAGTTGTCTTACAAACCAATTAAAAAATACGGGAATTTCTTTAAAATAAGATAAATATCCGCATTCTAGGCTTTAAACAAATTGAATAATCATTGTTCGGAGAATAATAAATGATGACAGAACGCGATGATTTCTCTAAACAAACAATTAACGCAATCCAGCGCCGCGCTGCATTTCTTTGCTCTAACCCTGAGTGTCGCTGTCTCACAATTGCCCCTGTTGAAAGCATTGCGGATAAATGGGTCTATATAGGATATGTTGCTCACATCAGCGCCGCAGCTAAAGGAGGCCCACGATATGACCATTCTCTCACCCCCGAACAACGTAGCAATATATCAAATGCGATTTTTCTTTGTGCTTCCTGCGCCACACTTATAGATAAAAATAAAGGAGCTGATTATCCAGCTGATTTGCTTAAGAAATGGAAAACAGATCATGAAAGTTGGGTGAAAGAAAATTTGAATAAGAAACCCGTTACCATTACTGAAGTTGCTGGAACGCATGAAGCCTACGGCGTCGGCGATATAGCTGGTCTACGTATCAGCAAACCAACGAATATTCAGCCAGGCACAATTGCTAGAGGAGGCGGGATTGGAAAGGTTTCTGGCACTTCAATCGAATAGGAGGAATCTATGACCAGCCCTGGAGTAGGTTTTGGGTTAATGTGTCCTCATTGCAATATCACAATCGATGTTTATGCCACAATTGGTTCAGACCCACAACTTTGTCCTCAATGTGGTCGCAATATGATTCCTAATCATTCGGCTAAGATATCAGCAAGAGTCATATGCCAAAAATGCAATTCTTCTTTTGGTCTTATCAATAGCTATAAATGCCCTAATTGTGGTGAGCCATTTGTCTAAACTGGTTTTTCTTCTCGTTCCCAAGCTTGACGGGCTGTTGCCCGAATAGGCTTACGGGGTTGTTTTATTTTTAATAAATATATGTAATTATTGATTATTATGGTAAAATAGCCCATTCTCTTAA